>CAZHJG010000001.1:0-47269 GCA_964533425.1 uncultured Candidatus Saccharibacteria bacterium
GCCATGCCGCCGACCGTGAAGGTCACGACGAAGCCAATGAACCACATCATCGGCGTCGCGAACTTAATGCGCCCGCGGTACATGGTGAACAGCCAGTTGAAGATTTTAACACCGGTGGGGATGGCGATAATCATAGTCATAATGCCAAAGAAGGCGTTGACGTCAGCCCCGGCTCCCATGGTAAAGAAGTGGTGCAGCCAGACGACGTATGACAGGAACGTAATGGCGCCGAGGGCCAGCACCATCGAGGTGTAGCCGAAGAGCCTTTTGCGCGAGAACGTCGACACGACCTCGCTGAAGACGCCAAAGGCTGGTAGCACGAGGATATAGACTTCGGGATGCCCCCAGGCCCAGATGAGATTGACGTACATCATGGCGTTGCCGCCGCCGCTGGCGGTGAAGAAGTGCATGCCGAGGGTGCGGTCGAGGGCCAGCAGCGCCAGGGTGACGGTCAGGATGGGAAAGGCGAAGACCACCAGCGTCATGGCGTCCAGGATGCTCCAGCAGAACAATGGCATTTTCATCAGGCTCATGCCGGGCGCGCGCATTCTAAGAATCGTCACCAGGAAGTTGATACCGGAGAGTAAACTCCCGACCCCGGCAATCTGTAGCGCCCAGATCCAGTAGTCGACACCGACGCCCGGACTGTAAGCCAGCTCGCTGAGCGGCGGATAGGCCAGCCAGCCAGCGGCCGAGAATTCACCGAGCATCAGGCTGAGGTTGATGAGCGCCATACCGGCAAAGAACAGCCAGAAGCTGACAGAATTAAGAAACGGGAAAGCCACGTCCCGCGAGCCGATCTGCAGCGGCATAATTAGGTTGATTAGCCCGAACATCAGGCCCATGGCCACGAAGAAAATCATGATGGTGCCGTGCGCCGAGAAGATCTGCTGGAAATGGTTGGCGTCGAGGTAGCCGTGGTTGTTGCCGACGGAGACGGCTTGCTGGCCACGCAGGAGTGCGGCGTCGCCCAGGCCTCTGAGCAGCATCACCAGGGCCACGATGACGTACATCAGCCCAATCTTCTTGTGATCGAGCGAAGTCAACCAGTCCTTCCAGAGCCAGGTCCAACGCTTTTTGTAGGTGATGAAGCTGGCCAGCGCCAGCAGCGCGAAGACCATGGTCAGGGCGCCACCGCGGGTGATGGCGTCGTGCGGGAAGGCGCTCCAAGTCAGCCGACCGAGCAGATTGCCGAACAGACTACTTACTGGCATACAGCGGCCCCATATACTTTAAAATAACATCGTTGTACAAGCCGTCGGTGACGGTCGAATAGACACTGACGGGATTATTCTCACTCGGCTGCACCAGCTTATTATACTGATTCATGCTCAGTTTGCTCGGCGAGGCTTTCACTTCACTGACCCAGTTGTCAAAATTAGTCTGACTTTCGGCGTCGGCAACGAAGTGCATGCCGCTGAATCCGGCGCCGCTGATGTTGGCCGACGAGCCGCGGTACTGCCCCGCCGAGTCGGCGATGAGGTGCAGCTGTGTGGACATGCCCGGCATGGCGTAAATCTGGCCGCCGAGCTGTGGAATCCAGAAGGAGTTCATCGGCGCATCGGCGGTGATGTAGAAATCCACCGGCCGGTTCACCGGCAGTTTGACGTAATTAATGCTGGCCACGCCCTGCTCCGGATAGATGAACAACCATTTCCAATCGAGCGCGATGACCTGAATGTTCATGGGCTGACCGCCGACGTCGAGCGGTTTTTTGGGGTCGAGTGCGTGGCTGCTGTTCCAGGCAATAATCGACAGCACCAGGATGATAGCCGACGGAATCCCCCACCAGGCCAACTCGGCAAACAGATTGCCACTGAGCTCGGGGCTATAGGTGGCCTTGTCGTTACCTTCCCGGTACCTTATGGAAATGACTGCGGTCATGACGAACACCGGAATAACGACGAGCAGCCCGAGCAGCACGGTCACAATCATCAAATTCCGCTCTTTGCGCGCCACCAGTCCCTTGGGATTGAGCACAGCGATATTGGAGTGCCCCAGCTTCCACGCCAGCAGCGCCAGCACCACGCCAGCCGCCACCCCGCCCAAAACCACTTTATACTTTTTGTTCAACCCATGAGCCTCAAGTCAAAATACTCATGTTTATTTTATCATAGTAAGCGATGATCATCCTTGGAGTGGTAAAATGGCAGCAATGGACAAAGTAAACAAAAAGGCGAAGGTTTGGTTGTGGGCGGGGGTGACGCTGGTACTGTGCGTGGCCATAGTGCCATTGGCTATCTGGGTGACGCATACGCAGACGGCGCAAACGGCTAACGGCGAGGCGCGGTGTGATACGCAGGCTGAGACCCGGGCGGCGCATGTCTATCATGTGGTCATGCAGGATGAGAAAGCGACGCCGCAGCATACTTTGGCGAAGCTGTGCGATAAGTTAGTTATTACCAATCTTGACCCTAAGGAGCGGCTGGTGGCGTTCGGCCCGCACGAGCACCACGTTTCGTACGACGGCGTCTCGGAGCGCATCCTAGCCCAAGGCCAGAGCCTGACGATCACCCTGATTCAACCCGGCACCTTTTACTTCCACGACCACACCGACGACATCGTGAACGGCACGTTCACCGTTGCTAACACGCCCCTATCGGCGGCTCCGCTTAACTAGTGGGCTTGGCGGTCTCCGCAGCTGGCAATGAAACAGTGGCGGTAGTGCCCTTGCCGACCTGGCTGCTGAGCGTGATGTGGCCGTCGTGGACGTCGGCGATCATTTTGGCTATGGAGAGACCTAGGCCGTAGCCTTCGGTTTTGGTCTTGTTGCGGGAGCTTTCGGCGCGGTAGAAGCGGTTAAATACTTGGTCGAGGGCCTCGGGGGCGATGCCAGAGCCATGATCGGTGACGCTGAATTCCACGTGCTCGCCGGCCGGCTGGCTGCTGACTGTCACGGTGCTGTCTGCCGGGCTGTACTTGATGGCGTTATCGAGCAGGATGACGAGCAGCTGTACCAGGCTTTCGCGGTCGCCGCTGACGGTGGCGGGCGTGACGTGGCTTTCAAACTTCACCTTGCCGGCGTTAGCAGCCGAACCGATGTGGTCGAGCGCCTGCTCCACGACATCTTTGTTTTGAAGTGGCTTGAAGGCTTGTTGGAGTTCGTCGGTTTCCAGCCGTGTTAAACGCAGCAAGTTATTGATCAGCGCCTCAATTTTGCTCACTTCCTCGAGGTTACTGGTGAGCGTGCTCCGCAGCTCGTCTTTGCCGGCTTTTTTGTTCATGAGCGCCACTTCGCTCTCCATGCGCAGGGCCGTCAAAGGCGTCCGTAATTCATGGCTTACATCAGAAGTGAAGCGCTTTTGCTGCTCGTGGGCTTCTTCGATCGGCTCCAGGGTGCGACGAGCCAAAAAATAGCTGGCAAAACCGGCGCCGACGAAGACGATGACGTTAAAGCCGACCAGCCGGAGCAGTATGCGATGGGCGCCGCTGTCGTAATCAGTTGTCGGTGGCGGGAGGCCGAGGTGTGGATTGTCCTCAAAAATTGGGAAGCGACTGTAGATACGCTGGGTTTCACGGTTCAGACCGCGTTTGAGCTCGCCCGTGGCCACGTTATAGAGTGCGGCGCTGAAGATCAGGCTGATGACCATGACCAAGGCCAGGTACCACATGGTGAGTTTGAAGGTGGCGGAACGAAACATGTTATTGAGCGCTTAGTTTATAGCCGAACCCTCGCATAGTATGGAGTAATGGTTTGGCTTTAGGAAACGGTCGGTCGATTTTGTTACGCAGGTAGCCGATGTAGACCTCGATGGTGTTCGGCAGAATGTCGGCGTCCTGGTCCCAGACGTGGTTGATAATCATATCTTTGGTGATGACCTGACCTGGGTGGTGCATGAAGTATTCAAGCAGCGAGAATTCTTTGTGTGACAGCTTGATAGCGATATCGCCGCGGCGGACTTCGTAATTTTCGGGGTTTAGGCTGAGATCTTCAACGGCCAGCTCGGTGCCAACTTGGGTTGGCGGGCGGCGGAGTAGGGCGCGGACCCGGGCGGTCAGCTCGTCGAATGAAAACGGCTTGACCAGATAATCGTCAGCGCCGGCGTTAAGCCCTTCCACGCGGTCGCCGATGGTGCCGCGGGCGGTCAGCATCAGAATGGGCGTGTGCACATCCTCGCTGCGGAGCTTCTGACACAGCGACACGCCATCCATGCTGCCGGGCAACATGCGGTCGAGCACGATGGCGTCATAATCCGGGTCGCGGGCATATGACAGGCCGCTATCGGCGTCGTGCACCATGTCCACGGCATAACCCTTGAGCTCCAAACCGCGCTTAACGGCCTGGGCGATCTTGGGTTCGTCTTCGATAACCAGTATTCTCATCAGCTCCTATTATATGACGCTGCTTGAAAAATAGCTGTAAAGCCGGCCGGAACGTTCAGGCGGCTACTTTCCAGCGCTCGGGGCGGGTTGTCTCAACCGACGGTGGGGTGTATGTGATGCCCCGTTGTTTGGCAGCGTCAATGAAGAAGCTGCGTAGGCGTGGAGCGATGTGGTGACGGTACTTCGAGCCACTGAAGATGCCGTAGTGGCCGGCGGTTGGCTCGAGGTAGTGGAACTGCTTGGCGGCCGGGATGCCGGAACACAAGCGGTGGGCGGCCGTGGTGTGGCCCGGTGGCGAGATGTCGTCTTCTCCGCCCTCGACGGTCATCAGGTGCAGGTTTTTGATTGCGGCGGGATTCACCGCGTGGCCACGGTGCGTCATGGTGCCGTTAGCCAGCTGGGCTTCTTTAAATACCATGTCGAAAGTGTCCAGGTAGTAGTCGGCGAAGAGGCTGAAAACCGCGAAATATTCTTGGTAAAACGCGGCGGATCTGTCGGCCTGGTCGTCATTGCCCAGCCAGCGGTTGTGCCACTGATCAAGATGGGCGTTTAGGTGATCCATCGGATTCATGGCCAAGAAAGCTTGCAGTTGTATCTCCGCCGGATAGGCTAAGCGGCCCACACCAGCGTGCTCGGTACCGATTTTGCCGATAACCGTCTTCATGAGCGATTCTCGGTCGTTG
Organism: uncultured Candidatus Saccharibacteria bacterium; assembly: GCA_964533425.1. Lineage (GTDB taxonomy): Bacteria > Patescibacteriota > Saccharimonadia > Saccharimonadales > UBA4665 > CAZHJG01. The sequence goes on from CAZHJG010000001.1 coordinate 5,007, forward strand.
CGATTTACAAAGTCAGTTATTTTACTCTCGGCGGCGTTCAGGTCTATGGGGCCGCCCATCAAGGTTACGCTCAGCGGCAGCGCCTCTGGTTGCGTCTCGGCCATGACGGACAGCGCGGCTAAAACCGGCACGGTTGGCTGGCAGATGGCCATGACGTGGGTGTCCGGCCCGGCGTGTTTCATGATGTCGATAGCATGGTCAACATACTCGGCAAAGCCGAACGGACCGGCTGCTTGCGGCACTTCTTCCGGGTACTTCCAGGTGGTAATGGACGCGTCGGCATTAGGCAGTAGCGCCCGCACGGTGTCGCGGTGCAAGGTGGCGTGATGTCCCGAGACGGCTGAAAACAGGAGCCCTTTAGGATCGTGGCGATCGATGTCCTGACGTTCAAAGTTGATTACCTGGCAAAAGTCGGTCTCGAAGGTCACTTTTTCTTCTACAGCCACTTCCCTGCCTTCGATCATGGTAGTGTTCAGGCCAAATTTGGGCTTGGGCTGTTGCTCAGTCAGCTGCGCAGAAATCTCTAGCGTGGCTTCCACCGCGCGACGGCCGTATGCCAATGCTGGCATATCTAGTCCGGTCTTAGCAATGATCGCGTCAGTAGCTTCCAGCGCCGCAATTGACGGTCCAAGCGTGGCTTCCAGGACGCTGTGCCCCAGCTGGCCATAAGCGCGCAGCAGTTCAATACCAGGGATGAGGAAGGGGTTGTAATCTAGTGTTTCAGACATGGCAAGGTATTATGTCATCTAGATTGCACAAACACAACACCTAGTCCTTCACTTTCAGCTGGCGCTGGGCGTGAGTGCCAAAGATGAAGAGCGCCATGATCAGCAGCAGCATGATGTACATGGCGCGGTCGATGATGTTGGCCGCCACAATGGTGCTCGACGATATGTGGTGCAGGTGCTTGGAGAAAACCAGGAAGGCCTCGCGGAAACCGATGGCGCCGGGTGTTAACGACACGAACAACGCCATATTGGCGGCGCCGGTGTACACAATGGCCTGCCAGAACTGTGTGCCGGGCGCCACATTGACCAGCTCGGTGTAGTAGATGAGTACCATCAGGCAGACCTGAAACAGGGTTGCGAAGGCTAGATAGTACCAGCCATGCAGGTCCAAGTTCTGGACACGGGCCCGAACCCGGCTGTGCCGCCAAATTAGCCACAAAACAAGCAGGCCACCAGCCACCAGCGGGATCAGCCAGAATTTAAGCGACGAACTAAATAGGAAAATGCCGCTGAAGAGCGCGAAGAAAAAGTAGTACATAAAAGTGGCCGCGGCGAAGTTTTTCAGATTCAAACCATACTTTTTCTTCAGGTACACAGCCCGGAAGGCCGGCCCGCTCTGCAGTGGTCCGAAGAAGTTGACAATCGAAGAGTACGCCGTAATCAGAAAGCTTTCAGAGCCAGGCAACGCAACGTCACATAACCGTAAACTAGCAATGGTGATGCCGGCCAAAGCCACCACCGTCAAGAGATACAAACCGAGCAGCAACGCCAGCACCGGCCACGACAGCCGCCCCAGCTGCTCACGAACCGAAGGCTGCGACACAAAATAGTAGATAAAAAAGGCGATGGTAGCGCTGAGGACCGTCACCATGGCGACGGCGCGCAACAAGCGGGATGACATAGTCATATACTACAATACCCGGTTTGTTTTCCGCAGGTTTAAGCTTACGCCCAGCTTTGCCGGTATAATGGGTGCAGAGCACGACATATGCGAGCAAAAATAAACGCGCCCCAGCGGGCAGTACGACTGATTGCCAGTTCCAGATTTTTCTGGGGAATTGTGGCCCTGCTAATTCTGCAAGCCGCCTGGCTGGCCCTGAGCGGCCGCTATCCCATGGCCTTTGACGAGGATTTTCACTTTGGCATCATTCGTATTTATTCGCACCAGCTGAGTCCCTTTCTGCCTGGGCAGCCGGCGCATGCCGATGTATTCGGAGCAGTGGCCCGGGATCCGTCGTACTTGTATCACTACCTGATGAGTTTCCCGTACCGTTTTATCTCGCTGTTCACGCATGACCAGACGATTCAAGTAGTCGGGCTGCGGTTTATCGACATTGCGTTCTTTGTTTGTGGGCTGGTGCTGTTTCGGCGCTTGCTCTTGAAGACCGGAGCGCCGGCGGCTGTGGTCCACGTTAGTCTACTGGTGTTTGTGCTGTTGCCGGTCGTGCCGTGGTTGGCCGCGCAGATCAATTATGACAATCTGCTGCTGCCGCTCACCGCCGGAGCCCTACTCCTGACCATCAGTTTTTCGGAGGAAATGCGCACCCGCAAACGGTTTAACACCAAATTGCTGCTCGGGCTGCTCATACTCTGCCTGTTGACCAGTCTGGTCAAATACGCCTTCCTGCCCATCTTTGCAGCCATTGTGGTCTGCGTGCTGCTCTGCGTGCGCCAGACCTACCCGTCAGCCCGCAAGCTGCTGCTGTCCATTGGGTTTGGCTTCACGCTCATTACCCGCCGGGTGCAGTGGGCGCTGCTACTCGGCCTGGTCGTCAGCCTGGCGTTGTTTATGCAGCGTGATGGCTTGAACCTAGTGCATTATCACACGCCGGTGCCAGATTGCAGCAAGGTGCTGAGCGTCAAGGAGTGTAGCGCCTACGGCCCGTGGATTCGCGATTACGACTTCCAGATCAATAAGGTGGACGAGGAACACAGCCCCTTCGTTTTCACGGCTGACTGGCTGTACGGCATGTGGCTGCGTCTCTTTTTTGCGGTCGGTGGGCCGGGCGTAGACTACCAAACGCGCGGGCCGTTGCTGCTGCCGGCGCTGGCCAGCATTGGCTTCGCGGCTGTCGGTGCCGTGGCGGCGGTAGTCTATGGGCAACGCGTATTCAAACGGTACAATGCGCCCGTGCTGTGGTTACTGGCGCTCACCTGCCTGTTCTATGTGGCAGCGCTTTGGCTGGATGAATATCAAGCGTATGTGCGAACCGGCCAGCCAGTGGCCATCAACGGTCGCTACCTTTTGCCGGTGTTGCTGCCTGTGTTGGTTTTTTCTGGCTTGGCGCTGCATGAAGCTCTGAAGCACCGCATTAACCTTCAGCTAGCCGTGGCCGTGGTCGCCGTGGTGTCGCTGGCGTGGGGCGGTGGCGCGCTGACCTACATTTTACGCAGCAGCGATCGCTGGAACTGGGATAATCGAGCGGTCATGGACGCCAATCACGCCGTCCGGACTGTTGTCGCGCCGGTCACGCCCGGTTACCGCCAGACCACTATCTTTTTGCACTAACGCCGTTCACCACCAGCTCAAGCTGAGAAACGGTGCCGCTTGGTTTGCTCCAGATTATCTTCGGTCAAAACACGGTTGATGCGGATGAGATCGGCGATAATATTCAGTACCAGGCACAGGAAAGCGGCGATCATCAGGAGTGAGCCAATCAGCAGCGACTGAATGTGCCCACGCGTCGTGCCGTCCTGCAGGCTAAAATAGAAAAAGCGAGCAAACGGAATAAGGCCGAAAGCGAATAGCAAGCCACCCAGCCAGCCAAAGACGATGTGCGGCCGGTACATAACATAGGCCCGCATAATGGTTATGGCTGATTTGCGGACGTGCTCCCAAGTTGACTTAAACAGGCGGGATTCGCGGGTCTTGGGGTTGGTGTCAACGGGGATGCTGACGACATGTAAGCCTTTATTGCCGGCCTGGATGATGGTTTCGGTGCAGTAGCTAAAACGGGTGATGGTATTCAGGCGCATTAGGCTCTCCCGGCTGTAGGCCCGAAAGCCACTGGCGGCATCGGGCAACTGCAGGCCAGCTGCTTTGCTGACCACGGCGCTGCCCACCCGCTGCAGGAGCTTTTTGGTGGCTGAAAAGTGCTCGATCTTGTGCGTCTGGCGGTCGGCGATGACGATGTCGGCCTCGCCGTTAATGATGGGCTGAACCAGATCACCAATGCGTTGCTGGGGGTACTGGTTGTCGCCGTCGGTGTTCACCACGATATCCGCGCCTAATTCCAACGCCTTCAGTACGCCGTCATGGAAGGCGCGACCGAGACCTTCGTTGCGTACATGACGCACAAAGTGTTTGACGCCGTGTTGCTTGGCAACTTCGACCGTTTTGTCGGTGGAGCCGTCGTCAATAATCAATACCTCGATGTCATCAACACCAGGCATCTTACGCGGAATGCTGTCGAGCACCATGGCCAAGGTGCCCTCTTCATTCAGGCAGGGGATTTGCACAACTACTTTCATAGGTCTCTAATCTTACCAGTATAGCGTACGATCATGGCTTCGGGCGAACGCCTAGTTGGATTGGGTGGTGTCAGGGGTCGCATTTTGACTCTGGCTTTGCCCGCCAAAAGAGGGGGTCGAACTGCCGGTGGTTGGCAGACGGTCGGTCAGATTCTCGGTGAGCTGAGTTACGTGTGCCAGCGTTTGAACCTTGCTCAGCTGTGAGGTACTCAGGGCATTATTGACTGGGCTAAAGCCGTTAAAACCGGCCGGCTGAATAGAAATGGTGTTGCCTACCGAAGCTTTTACGGAATTAATTTTGTCGCTGACCGCTTGGTGCGCGATCAGCATTGCCAGGCTGAGCCCCAGACTCAAGCCAAGAATAGTAACGATGGACAGCGTCCTGGTGGCATTACGGAAGGCATTGCGGATGCCACGACTCACAACATTCATAAGCAGGTCCTTGTTTAGTTTGGGTTGATTACAGAACTAGTTGCTGAGTATTAGCTTAAGGAGAGCTTAGATCTTAGTTCTTGGATCTTAGGCCTTAGGCTTTTGACTTTTAGCGTTAAGCTTTTAATGTTAGGGTTTTGTGGCTCTAAGGAGCCTCTCAGTTTTCTGGCCTACACTGACAAGCGAAAAGTAGCCAGGAGTGTTGTAAATCGGTATAATGGTCTCTACATTTCAATGTCCCAAAACAACTATCGCACCTCACCAAATCAAATGGGCGCCAGTCCAAAAGCGCGCCCCGGCCAGGATATTATCGTCGTGAAAAAGCAAGCGGCGCAGTTCCCGACCGTGGGCATGACACTGCCGGTGTACCAGCAAGATGGAGGGGCCCGAGCCCGCACCAGTCTACGGCCACCGGTCGCCAAACCGAAGCGCTGGCGCCGGGTATTTAATAAGACCGTTTTTAAGCGGGCTTTTATAACACTGCTGGTCCTGGTTTTTCTCGTCGGCGGTTTTGTGGGTGGCAAGTTCCTGTATAACGCTCACAAGCTCTTTGGCGGCAGTATCTTGGGTGCGCTGAAGAGTACAAAGCTCAAGGGTGAAGATACGGGTCGGGTCAATATTCTCCTGGCCGGCAATTCGGCCGACGATCCGGGCCATAACGGCGGTGATCTGACCGACTCGATTATGATTATGAGTATTGACGTCAAGCATAATACGGCGTTCCTGCTCAGCGTGCCGCGCGACCTCTGGGTTTACATTCCGGGCGGTGGCTACCAGAAAATTAATGCCGCCTACGTTGTCGGCCAGGGCGATAAATTCAGCGAGCCAGGCTATCCGTCGGGCGGCATGGGGCTACTTGAGCAGATTGTCAGCCAGAACTTTGGCATGCCCATCGATTATTATGCGCTGATTGATTACAGCGCCCTTCGGGACTCGGTGAACGCCGTCGGTGGCATCCCGGTGACGATTAAGAGCAGTGACCCGCGTGGCTTGTATGACCCCAGTATCGACTATGCCACACACGGTCCGCTGGTTCGCCTGAGCAATGGCGTACACACCCTCAACGGCGAGCAGGCCCTAGACCTGGCCCGCGCTCGCGGCGACGCCTATGGAGCTTACGGCTTCGCCGGCAGCGACTTTGAGCGCACCCAAAACCAGCGCATGATGCTCGTGGCGCTCAAAGAAAAAGCCACCTCGGCCGGCGTGCTCGTTAATCCCGCCAAACTGAGCAGCCTGTCCGACGCCATCGGCAATAACGTGACCACCGACCTCAAGCTGAGCGAAGTGCACCGTCTGGTAGACCTCGTGAAAAACATCAGTTCCAACAACATCCAGTCACTCAGCCTGAATAGCTCCAACGGCAAGAACCTGCTGACCAGCTACATGTCTTCGGACGGCGAGTCAGCCCTCATTCCGGCGGCTGGCATTGACGACTTCAGCGCCATCCAAGCCTACATTGCCCAGCAGACCTCTTCCAACCCGGTGGTGCGTGAGAACGCTGATCTGGTGGTGCTGAACGCCACGGGCATTAGTGGACAGGCCTCACAAGAACGGACTAACTTGCGCGTCAAGAACCTGACAGTCTCTGACATCGGTAATGCTCTAACGTCACCGCAGGCTACCACGACCATCATTGACAGTTCCAATGGCAAAAAGCCAGCCACCAAACAATTGCTGACGCAGCTCTTCGGCCAAAATGTCACCACCACCAACCCTTACGCCAGTATCTATCCAGACGCTGACTTTATAGTCGTACTGGGCACCGACCGGCCCAGCCACGCCCCCAACAACAACTAAGCACTCACATATACAGAATTACAACAGCCTGCCTGAGGTGAGCCTGTTCAAGGCAGGTTAGCTGATGGTAGTATAAGGAGACTATGGCTGTCACAACTGTCAATGACCAACTACGAGTTTTCCTGGACCGCTGGCCCACCAAGACCTTCAAGAAAGGTGAGATTATCATTTTTCAGGGTGAGGCGCCGCGAGGGGCGTTTGTGGTCAAACGAGGCACCGTCAAGGCCTATAATTTGAGCGTTGGCGGCGACGAGAAACCCGTAGCCTTTTACTCGCCCGGCTCGATTTTTCCAGGTGCTTGGGTGTACGGCAAAATGGCCAGCGCCATTTACTATTATGAAGCGTTTACACCGGACGTCAGCCTATACATGGTGAACCGTGAAGCCTACGTCGAGCACATTAAAAGCCGCCCGCAACTGCTCTACCAGGAACTGGAACGGTATCTGACCGATCAGTTGGGCATGTCCATGCGTTTAAACGCCCTGCAGCACAGCCGGGCCAGCGATAAGCTTCTCTACACCCTGCACTATCTGGCGCTCAGTCACGGCGAGGCCATTGCGCCGCAAGAAATCGAGATTACGCTTGATCTGACCCACCAGGACTTTGCCAACCTCACTGGCTTAACGCGCGAAACCGCCGCCACCGAACTCAATAAGCTGAAGCGCCAAAAGGTCATCAGCTATGGCAAGCACACTCCTTACCGACTGCATCTGGGGCGTTTGATGCAGTTGCTGAACGATCAATATATTTCGGACTTACAGATCAAGCTATAGACTTGGCGGCTGGCTTGGCCTTCAGGGCGTCGTCGATGACACGAGCTAGGTTGTGTGGTGCCGTCCAGGATTTGATAATGCAACGATGCGCGCCTAGCTTGTAGGCCTCAGTGACCTCAGGCGAGTTCTCCATATTCGTGAAAATCAGCACCTTCACCTTGGGATGGGCCTTGATTAGATCGTAGCGCTGCAGGAACTCCAGACCGCCCATAATCGGCATTAGCAGATCAAGCAGAATAAGGTCGGGATTAAAACTCTTTAATTTGGTGAGTGCTTCCTGCCCATTAAACGCTGGCTCCACCTCATAGCCCTCATTGGTGAGGATCAGGCAATAAGCGTTGTTGAGGTCACGGTCGTCTTCTACAACTAAGATTCGTGCCACTAGTAATTACTTCCTTTTACGAATGATAGTTTATTTATAACACAGAATCGCAGGCTCATGGTGAGGGAATTTTTACAACCGACTTACTTTGCTGTACCTCAGGCTGGCAGCATGCCGGCTTCGGGCAAGGTTTCCGGTGGCCGCTGCCGCGGTAGCGCCACCGAGAAGGTGGTGCCGGCCTGCTCATCACTCCTGAACCAGATGCGGCCGCCTAGAATTTCTACTAGGCCCTTTACCAGATACAGGCCCAGGCCGGTGCCGGTCGTTTCGCGTCGCACGATGTTAGGCGCCCGGAAGAATTTACTGAAAATCTGGTCCTGCACATCCTTGGGAATGCCCCAGCCATTATCGGCGATGGTGATCAGCACATCGGTAGCCCGGGGGCGGACGGTGACCGTGATGCCGCCATCCTCAGGGGTGTACTTGATGGCGTTGGAAATGAGGTTGGTCAGGATCTCTTTGAGGATCAAGGGATCGGTGGATAGCGAAGTCTTCCCCTTGCCGCTGAGCTTAAAGGACATAGTAATGGCTTTGTCGGCGGCCATTAGGCTGAGTTCCTTCAGCACTTCTTCGGTGATGCGGTCAATTTTGAGCAACTTGGGTCGCACGGCAATAGTGCCGCTTTCGATCCTGGTAATGTTAAGCAACGTGCTGATAAGCTCGTTCATTCGGTTGGTGGCAGCAATGATAGTGCGCAGCGACTTCTTTTGCGTCGGCGTGATCTTGCCCATGTAGCCGTCAGCTAGCATGTGTGAATACGTTTTGATGGCCGATAAGGGTGTGCGCAATTGATGCGAGGCCAAGGAGATGAACTCACTCTTCATGCGGTCAATTTCCTCCTCGACGGTGATGTCACGGAACACCTCAATGGCGCCGAGGGGCTTGCCGTCCAAGAGGATGGGCGACACGTTGATACTGACCGGTATCAACTGGCCGTCTTTGCGCCGATAAAACATCTTGGACACTACCGGTTGGCCGGTAAGAAAGGCCTTGGTGATGGGGCGATCTATAAGGTTGATCACTTTGCCATCGCCGCTCGTGGCCACAATAACCTTCGGAAACCACTTGCCCAACAACTCTTTGGGGGTAGCGCCCAAAATTTTAAGCGACATGGGATTAACGCGAGTGATGCGGCCGTATTCGTCGGTGGCAATAGCGCCATCACCGATGCTGTTGAACAGCGTATCGGCTTCGGCTTGTTGTTCGGTGTTGAGTCGTTGCAGTTCTTGGGCCATAGCGGTATGTCGTGTTTATTGCTTCCTTCGTTTGTTGCTCTTGTCCGGAACGGTCAGATTACGTACCTGCGTAATGTATTCCTCGACCACTTCGCTATCGTCGGTCAGGAGCGAGACAGTAACTTGAATCCAGTCTACTAATTGCAAGAGGTCACTGGACGTCAGTTGAGTCGGTTCTTTATGCAGGTGATTCTGAATTTGCCGGTTGATAAAGCGGTCGGCGGCTGGTCCCAGGTAGACATGGGTGACCCGGATAAGCTTGTCGTACAAATCAGGCTTGCTCGAGGCGGCCATACTATACCTCCTCGATTCGCTTAAGTTTGTGAGCCCCAATCGCTATCAGCAGAAAGCCAATACCACTGGCCACGCGGAACAGCAACTTCAGCGCCAGGCTGGAATTAAGCTCCAGATGTCCTGAGGTTGGCACGACGCTGCCAAGGTATTGCGTGGCGATGAAGCTGGCGATAACAATGATAAGTCCGGCGGCTATCAACCGCAAAGGCTGTCGGTACAGCACGCCCCGGACAAACTTGCTGTAGGTGCTTATCTCCAGGGCCGCCAGAATGCCGATAAACCAGGCGTACAAATAGGGCACGATGATGGTCACGGCTACCATCCAGACCGGCAGGAAGTACTTATTATTGGTGGATGTCAGATTGGTCGGGTCAAGGTTGCGGAATATAAGGTAGCAGTACAGTACGCCGCCAGCCACAAAGGCGGCCATCAGTTTGGGCGCGCCACTGGAGCTGACACGGGCTTTGGTGTGCCGGGCCAAGCCCCGGGCAGCCGTGCCGGCAAAGCTAAAGGCAATTAAAGGGATGAGCAAGGTGACGTAGTTGCTAGCAATGATGCTACCGTTCGACAAGCTATCGTGGGCGCTGCCGACGGCTACCAAGGCCATGGAGATGATAGCGGTGAGCGGCAAGCTGAGAGCCAGCCACATGACCCCCCGTGCCAAATTAAAGAAGTCGCTACTTTCGGCAGAACCCTTTATCAGCGATGAATACTCATATAGCCTGGCGTAAGCATAGAAGCCAAAAGGCCATACCAGGATGGACGACAGAAGGATGCCAAACAGTAGGATGTGGTAAGAGCTGGGCGTCAGATTATAGGCCTCCATCACCGATTTGTTGGCCGGCACGGCAAAAATAAGGATGATATAAATCACCGTAACCAAGCCATACAATAGCATGGCGCGAGTGGTTTGCCGGGGTTGCTTGCTGATATTTGCCATAATCTCCGTTTCCCTATTATACAAACCTCTGGCAACATGTAATAGCTGATGTTCGGTCGACCGACTTGTACTCTTACCCGGCCTTAGCGATAATAGGGCTAACATGACCGATATATGGCGCAGCCTTCAATCCAGGCGCCGGCAACTGCTCATCCTGGGAATTGCCTTGCTTGCCTTGTATGTTGTGTTGCCGCAAATCGGCGTGTTTCGCACGACGACCGGGCATTTCAAAAACCTTGACTGGCAGTTTGTGGCGGCGGCCGTGGGCGCGACCGGGCTCACCTATGTCGCGGCAGCCGGCACCTACTATTTGCTGGCTATCAAGCCGATTCGTTATAGCAGTACGCTGCTGGTTCAGGTGGCGAGTAACTTCATCAACCGTCTGCTCCCGGCCGGCATTGGCGGGTTGGGCGCCAACTATGTCTACCTGCACCGCTCCGGCCACGATCGGACGCAGTCGGTCACCGTTGTCACCGTCAATAACACCTTGGGCATGGTGGGCCACGCTGGCCTTCTATTAGTGGTGCTGGGACTGTTCTCTGACCGCCTGAATAGCTTTCATGCCACGCACCTGAGCCGCGATCTGATTGGCCTGCTTATTGTCCTGGCGCTAGCCGCTATCGGGCTTTTTGTATTCCTCAAGCGCCCACACGAACGGTTTAAAAAGCTGCGCCAGGAAGTTATCAGACAGCTGGAGCACTATCGCCAGCGGCCGGGACGGCTAGCCGGGGCGCTCCTGACATCAATGAGCCTAACCATCTTCAACGTGCTCAGCCTGTGGTACTGTGTGCACGCCCTGCATGGCTCACTGTCTTTCGTCAGCGTGCTGTTGATATTCACGTTAGGCATCGGCGTGGGCACCATCGTGCCTTCCCCGGGCGGTCTAGGCGGCGTGGAAGCCGGGTTGGTCGCAGGTTTTGTAGCCTATGGCTTATCTGATCCGCAGGCCCTGGCCACCGCCCTGCTCTATCGTCTTATCAGTTACTGGTTGCCACTGGTGCTTGGTGCGGTGGCCTTCGTGGTGGCCCTGAGGCTCGGGCTGTTCAGGCTGAGCGATTCAGCTCCCAAGCCACCGGTTTAACTCAGTATATTGACGGCCCGGGCGGCTACTAGAGCAACCGCTACCAGAGATACTACGGCCTGAGCCAGCATCATAAGTTTGGCTCGCCGGCTGAGCGGCAAGGTGTCAGTTGGACTGAAGGCCATGGCGTTGGTGGACGAAACATACAGATAGTCGACAAATGTCGGGTGCCACTTCGGGTGCTTATAGTCTTCATTTTGGTTTTGTGGAAACAAAAAATCTTGTTCCTGCTTGGCGGTTTGCCGTCGGCGGCCCGGCCCGCCACCATCCATTTCCCAATACCAGAGCCCAAAAATAATGATATTCGTCAGATATATATTGACAGCCGTTAAGATAAGGCCCCGGCCATCGTGAATACGGCCACTTTCCAGTAAGCGCCGGGCGACTTCTACCAATGCGTAGCCGTTAGCTAGGCCGGTTAGGGCGATTAGGGCGAATACGTTAATACGCCGGCTGAGTGAGCGGAAAATCGGCTCCTTCGGAGTGGTAAAGGACAGCGCAATCAGCAGCGCTACCTCTATGGCTATCAAAAGCGGGCGGGAGCCAAAGACAAAGCGGTCCTGCAAGAGAATTTGCAAAATAATGGCGATAAGCATCGTCAGCTGGACATGCCAAACAGGATCGTGTTCCCGGTTCTTGTTACGCAAAAACGTAGCCATAACCAGTATTGTACTGCATCAGACTGAAAACTCGGCGCTGGCGCCCAGTTTGATCTGTTACATCTGGATGCGGTTGAAGCGGTTGACGGCAAAGACGACGCAGGCCACCAGCGTCACACTCATCACCACCAGATCTTTACCGAAGCCAAAGTGCGTTTGGTTGGCTAGCAAAAAGCGCAGCGCATCAACCATGTAGCTCACCGGATTGAGGGTACTGATAATCCTCAGTCCTTCAGGAATGTTGTTCAGCGGATAGAGCGCGCTGGAGAGGAAAAACAAGGGCATAACAAGGAGGTTATTGATACCCTGAAAGCCCTGAAAGTCGTCGACCATCGAAGCTAGGCCGGCGCCGAAGCTGGTTAAGGCCAGGCTGATCATTACCAGCACCAAAAAGGCCACGGGTACGAGCGCCCAGTTATACGGACGAAAACCGAAGACGATACCGACGATGAACACGATAATCCCCTGTAAGATCGACACTGTAGCACCGCCGAGCGCACTACCCAGCAGGATCCACAGTCGCTTGACTGGCGCCACCAACAGCTCGGAGAGAAAACCGAAGCGTTTGTCCTGCAAGATGATGATGCCCCAGAAAATACCCGACAGCAGCACGGTTTGTGTAATAATGCCCGGTACCAGGAACTGCAGGTAATTGCCCTCGCCCGCGCGCCGATAGATGGCGCCAATGCCATAGCCCAAGGCTAGGAGCAGCAGTATGGGCTGGCCGAGTGTGCCCAGTAAGCGTGAGCCGCTGCGGTAATAGCGGCGAACCTGCCGCAGCCATAAAATACGGACGACATCGCCAGTCATTAGCCAAGTCTCCGGTTTCGGAGCGCCAAACGCATGTTCAAGCCGTCATTACCGGCGTTCGATTCATCGCGAATGGTCGAGCCCGTCAGCTTCAAGTAGGCCTCTTCCAGCGTCTTGGTCTTGGTTTGCTTGCGTAATTCTGCCGTCGTGCCACGCGCTACAATCTGGCCGTGATCAATAATCGCAATGCGTTCGGCGACTTCTTCAGCTTCGTCAAGATAGTGGGTGGTGAAGAAGATGGTCATGCCCTTTTCGTCGCTCAATTTTTTGACGTAATTCCACATCAGGTTACGGGTCTGCGTGTCAAGGCCAAGCGTTGGCTCGTCCAAGAACAAGATGCGTGGTTCGTGCAGTAGGCCACGGGCAATTTCCAGGCGCCGCCGCATACCGCCCGAGAACGTTTTAATGTACGAGTCTTTGCGGTCCCAGAGTTCCACCAGGCTCAGCAATTCTTCGATGCGGGCTGGGCGGTGGTTCTTGGGGATGCCATACAATGAAGCATGGAGATCCATATTTTCATAAGCGGTCAGCTCTTCGTCCAAGCTGGGATCCTGAAACACAATGCCAAACACTTTGCGCGCTGAATCACGCTCATGCGTCACGTCGTGGCCGCCCAGTCGTAGCTCACCGGCGCTGGGCCGGAGCATGGTGGTCAGCATCTTGATCGTCGTGCTTTTGCCGGCGCCGTTGGGGCCCAGAAACGCAAAAATTTCGCTCTTATGGACGTCAAACGAGATGTTATCAACCGCTACAAAGTCGCCAAAGCGCTTAGTTACATCTTTCGCCGAGATGATGGAGTCTACACTATTTGCCATACAATTATAACCAGTATACCACCCTCGCTATATTTTGTATACTATTAGCGCTATTTTAGCGGCTACCAACCCGCTTTTTGATTGGCCGAATTGAAGCGGCACAGGCTAGCACGGCCGCACCAGTTACCAGCGCTGTCCGTACTTTGTGCTCAGTCACTTCATCTTTAAAGCGCTCTTTAAAGCGCACCAGAAATTTACCCTTTTCATCACTCGGCTCAACTTCTATATCGTCAGCGGCCAATTCCACAGAGTCCTGATTGTCGCCAAGGAGTAATTTGTTTAGCAATTCATGATCATCGGCGATGAGCGACTGTGCAGCCACATGTCTCTCCAGAATACTTTGGCCTATGGCTTCAGGGGTGAGCCCTGAAGGATAATCACCGTAACCAGCCGGTGTATCGTACATCCTCATGCTTTTATTATTGCGCGCTGGCCTGGAAATGCAAGCCTGGAGCTGGCCGTAGAGCGTATACTTGAGGGTATGTTACCAAAAACGTTTAGCGCCACCTTGCAGAAAAGCCCGGCCAAAGGCGGCTGGACATATCTGGTCTGGCCAGAATCTGCAGCCTTCTTTGGCACTCGTGGCTTGGTGAAAGTTCGCGGCACCATCGACGGCCAGCCCTTCCGTAGCGCTTTCATGGCCATGGGCGACGGCACCCACAAACTGCCGGTTAAGGCCGAAACCCGTCAGCTGATCAGCAAAGAAGCCGGTGCCCAGGTTGCAGTCACGCTCGAAGAGCGACTTAACTGAACCGCGCTTGGTACTCAGCCGCATAGTGCTCGTATAGCTCGCGTGGAAATTCCGTGTGACCGGCTGGCATTTGATTATTGCTGATGTACCGACAAATATGATGCAAGGCGCCCGACTCGGTGACCACACGGTCCGAGGCCGATGGATGCAGATTACCGGTGGCTTCGTGCACCGCCGGGCAGAGGTTCGGTGAGGCTATCATGCCTGCGAGTTGGTTATTCTCTGTAGTGGTTTGATAGGTGCCTGTCGTATCGTCAAATTCGGCGAGGTGTCGGCTATGCGCGGCGGAGTCGACGTTACACGCGGACAGCCTACCGGTGCCAACGGCCGTTTTGTCGTTGCCGTACATATATACTTGAGGCACGCCTATGCCAACGCAAGCATTGAAAGGCAGCGGTTCTACATGACCCTGCTCCAGTGCCTCGGTGTGCATGCTGTACTGTTCCGAAAGGCTACCATCATTGATAACGTAATCGTCCAGTTCCTGTTGAGTGACGTATATATAAGGAAAGTTAAAGTGCTTGAGCTCCTCAAAGTGCTCCAAATTAAACGCTTGCAGCTGGGCTGTCAAAGCCCGCCATGCTTCGGGATGTACATGGCCGCCAAGCAACTGGCGCTGTTCTTCCCTCACTCCTTCCAATGATCCGCAATGAAAAGCAAAGCCGCGCACGCCGTAGTCTTTGTATAGTGTGGTTACTGTCTCCAGGATGGTGTGATAATTGTACGGCCACACTGTAATCATGGCTTTGACTGGATAGCCGGCCTCAACGTAGCGATGAATGGTCTCCAGCGTAGACTCACAGGCGCCCTGCCGTCCCCGCAGCACGTCATGGACTTGGGAGTCTATAGAGTCAATGCTTATGTTGAGCTTGTGCATCTCGCCCTGTTCCAGCGCCTCTTTGAAAGTGGCGTCCACCACGGCCTCTCTGGTGACGGCATTAGTCACTGCCATAACACCGAGACCTCGCTCTCGTGCCAGTTCAATCATTGCTTTGGTATCTTGAGGCGTCATCGTCGTTTCGGCCCCCAGCAAATACACTTCTTCCAGCTGTTCGCCCAGCCCTTCCAAGTGCTGCCCAAACGCGGCTACCGACGTACGGCGCTGTTCGTTTCCTGCTCGAACCTCACCATCTTTTTTAAGCCACTCCCCAAGGTAGCAACCAGGGCATTTTAAGTTGCATAGCTCGTTTCCCTGATGCGTGACGCGTCTGATACTTAGCTCGGCGATGGGAGCGTACGGGTCAGGATCTTGCGGCACGCGTTCGGTCACTGGCGGAAAATCGCTGGCCTCCGGGAGCTGGTGATCGGCCCTAGATTGTATGGGGTTGTAACGTAGTTCTTGGCTCATGCCACCTCGCTTTCCGATCTCAATAAGGCGTGCGATTGAGTAACCAAGTTCTGTAACTGCCAGTACAGGTCCTTGTCCAGCAGCAGGTCGGCGATGTGTAGGTAGAATTGCTGAGTCTCTTCAGTGTAGTCTTTGAGCTTGTCAATATGCCGGGCTTGGGGCCGGGGCTTCTGGGCCAGGACAATTGAGCATTTCAGGTTGTTTACACGATCACAGAGCTTAATAATTTGATCCAACTCAGGCGCGTTAATGAGCTTTTGGATGTAAATATCTTTGTTCACCCCAATTTTGGTCAAGGGGTACACCAGTTTGCTGACGTCCGAGCCAAAGAGCTGCTCACACTGCGGAAAATCAAAGTCTGGGTCGTCTTCCACGGTATCGTGCAGGAGGCTGACGGTAGCGGCAAGCTCCTGCACGCGCAAAGACTCACCTTTTTGCCTTAGGTAGTCAACAACATCAAGCGCTACCGGGAAAATATGCTCATCGAGATATGGCTGACCACTATCCCGTGTTTTAAATTGATGCGATGTCAGCGCCTGCTGGAAAGCCAGCTCCAGGCGCTCGCTCCATATGCCATAGCCCCTGAAGGTTGCTTCCAGCTCTTCGCTGGTACGGAATGGTGCCTCGAGCATGCCCTCGTGGGGTGGTTGTATTTCATACATTGACGGAAACCCCTTATTATTTGATTATACCAGTTTAGAGCACATGAAAACAGGCTCAATTGGAAATCCATGCTGCACTTCTATAATTATGGGCTGTTTTGGCGGCCTACAGCAGAGATTCGTTACCTGAATGCCCCTTTTGGAAGGGTGCCATTGCAGGCCAGCGTTAGTCCCTGGTTACCCGCAAAATAGCGGTTGTGTCCGTACAACGGTAAGTCTGTATGCAGCTTGGCTTGCGGGAGGCTGGCCACCGCTAGCGCTTCACGTATTTTCATAATATATCCATATTCATTGTAGGGTTTAAGGGTGCGTTCGGTAGTGGATTACGCCGTTATGGGCGAAGCCATGCGTACCAAACGCACCCAAGTGTCCTTACAAACCCCCACGGTTCGAACCGTAGTTACTTGTTTCAGCGCTACCATCCAGGTAGGCGCCGCCCAGCTAGTGGAAGTCCTGCGCGCCGCTCCCGATCAGGTTGATCCAGAACGAAGCGTTGCAGAAATCGCCGAAGGCGTTCAGCGAGCAGTTGCCTGCATTCCACACTCCGCCGTAGCGGTCGGCCAGCAGCGTCGTCTGGTAGAAAATGTGCTGCCCATCAGACAACCATATTCCGTTACCCGGCGCTGTGGTTAGCGAGGTACAGGCGGTGCATGCCGAGCCGGCCGCGTTGATGTGCTGGTACGTAAATGACCCTTGATTGGAGATGCCGGTGGGCTTGCTGCAAGGCGTCCAAATGCTCCAAGCCACATACCAGGGGTTCGGTTCCTTACCGAACTTATGGCCGGCGATCGTCGGAATCACAAAACAGGTGTCGCCGCTGCTCGATCCCGCGGTGAACACCTTGGCCCGCTGAAACAGCGGACTGGGCTTATACAGCACGAAGATCACGTGCATGCGATAGCAGCGCTTGGTTGACGAACTAGCCTTTGTCGCTGTCACGCACGGGGCGTTTGGCGTCGGCTTAACAGTCGACAGGCAACTACCCACGCACTTGATGGATACCAGCTCTTCGCGGTAGCAGCGTGTGACTGAGAAGTTGCCTTGAGTCGCTGTCACGCACGGGGCGTTGGGCGGCGGTTTGAAGCAAGCCTGGCCTTTGCAGGGCACAGGCGGGTGGGTGGCGACTTTCGTCACCTTGGCCGGTGAGGCGCTCGCGGCAGCCGAAGCTGCGGGAACACTCACGGCCAGCCCGACGACCACGATTGCAATCGTGGGTATCAAGCCTTGGAAAAACCTTCTTATCATGGAAGCCATCCTTAAGACAAGGTTATGGGCGTGTGAGACGCGCACAACCAATCTGCTTGAATACTGGAAGCCGAGCTATCGGTACTCGTTTTCCAGCTGCTACAACTGAGCCACTCCCTACCTTCCGTGATTTACCTCCCCTGTTTGGTTGAGCTCGCAACGGAAAAGCTTTTAGAGGCAAACTCATTTTGCTCTACTCGGCATTAACTGCCTGGAGAGCGCTGAACTTGCGGTCTGGGGTTTATTAAGGATCTAAGTTCGCTGACGAGTTACTACGGCGAGTCGTTATCACTCCTTTTCTATCTCGGTTGACCACAAAACGTCTACTCGGCGAACTACCTGAACATAATCATAATTGGTGCTTACTGTCAAGGATATAATTTACCGCTTTAAACTTGCCGTACATCTTACGATAAGAAAGACGACCAGCTTCTCTATACATGACATCATCTTGCCCAATCCCGAATGGGCGACGAAAGCAATGCATTCTATGGAATAATATTCTGGCTGAATATGTCGATCAGGAACCTTTTTGGTCTTGGTTCGCTCCCACAGCTTCAAGTACGAGCGCCTTAAGGGAAGGCTCGTCTATACTGTCACTTTCATGAAAATCTATGGCACGAACCGCGTTGCCCTCAAGGCGGCTATTAAAGAGCTTACTGGAATCCTTTAACTGAGCGCCCTTGGGGAAAGTCAACCTTACGGCGTTTTTGAGAGATTCACCGACGCAAATTATTCCATCATGAGACCAAACCGGAACTCCTTCTGGTTTTGAAGGCTTTTTCCATTTAACTTCTTCAACTGCATCAGGGTCTACTTCATTGATCAGGGTTCGCAACTTTGACAATTTCGCACCACGCCAGTCATCAGTCTTCTTGATTATGTCATCGATTTGCCGTGTAGGAGATTTATCTATCATATATTTAGTTTAACACTTTAGAATGAGACAAATGAGACGTTTTGTAGCTTAAAATTTGTATGGTCATAAACGAGCTATAATACAGTCATGATAAAGAGTAGGTACCCATTAAAGTTTATAAATAAGAGGAGCTAGTATGGCAACACAATCATCGCCATGGTCAAAATTTGGCCCGGAATCCTATTTTCCATCAATTGAAAAGAAATACGGTCGTTCAATCGCAGAGTGGCAGGAAATTATCGCAAACTGCGGGCTTGAGAAACACATGCAGATTGTTAACTACCTTAAGTCGGAATATCAAATGGGCCATGGTCACGCTAATGCCTTAGTCGGCTGGACGCTTGCCGGTAACAAAGCTGCAAAAGTATGAGCAGAATAATGTGCGGCATCACGACGTCCATTGATGGCTATGTGGCAGATCCCACCAATGAGCGCACGTCCTAGGCATATATATGGTTATGTGACAGGCGAAAGCCAAAAGTAGTTTGTGTGTTAGCCGTTAATGCACACGGTTGTTATAGCATGCACGATGATTGCACAAAAGCTCAAAGTCCACCATAGCCGGTTAATTGCTAACGGGCAGAGAAAAACTGGCTGGGGCGGAGGGATTCGAACCCCCGAATGCCAGGACCAAAACCTGGTGCCTTACCACTTGGCCACGCCCCAATAACTGCTTGGGTATTGTACTGTTGTGCTGGGGTTTTTTCAAACGCGGGGTTTAGTTTCAATTTTGCAATTTTCAATTTTCAATTTTCATTCAAGACCCAATGTCTTAAACCTGTAATTTCCAAACTCCCAGAATTCACATCCTCATGCGTTTGAAAATTAAGGTTTGTCGATTTGAAGATTACATGAAAATTGTAAATTGTAAAATTGAAAATTCTAAGCATGCTTGGCGATAGCCCAAACCCAACTTTTCTGTTAAAGTAATTAATAATTATTTAAGGTTTATAATGCCCAAAAAGCTGCCTCAAAACCCTGCTGACTTCATAGTGCCTTTGGATATTAACGGCCTGGAAGGGCGCATGTTGCGTATTGCTGGGCAGGGCAAAAAGCAAAATGAGATCCTGCTGATCTATGGGCATCACGCCATGCTGGAGCGTTGGTGGGGGTTGGTGGAAAACCTGCAGCAGTATGGTAACGTCACCATGCCTGACCTGCCGGGCTTTGGCGGCATGGATAGTTTTGCCAAGATTGGCCGTCGCCCCACTATTGATGCCTACGCCGATTACCTGGCGGCTTTTGTGAAGATGCGTTACCGGCGCAAAAAAGTGACCATTGTCGCCATATCGTTCGGTTTCGTAGTGGTGACGCGCATGCTGCAGCGATATCCAGAGCTTACCAAGAAGGTAAATTTACTGGTGAGCGTCGTCGGTTTTATGCATCGGGATGACTTTGTGTACACGCCTAGGCAGCGGCGATTCTATAAGCGCGCGACGAGGTTTTTTGGCACTCGTCCCTTTTCGTTTATTGGGCGCTACTGCTTCTTAAACAAGTTTATCCTTAAGACCTTGTATGCCAAGCTGCCTAATTCCAAGCGGCGTATGATCGAGGTAACACCGGAAGAATTTGATGCCACCATTGATTTCGAGGTGAAGCTGTGGCAAGCCAACGACGTGCGCACCCACTGGTTAACAACTAGTGAATTTTTGAATGTCGATAACTGCACGCAGCGCATTGATCTGCCGGTCACTCATATCGTGTCTCAGCAGGACCACTACTTTAACAATGAAATCGTCGAGCAGCACATGCTGGTTGTTTACAAAAGCTACAAGCGGTTCATGGCCGTCAGCAAAGCCCACACCCCAAGCGTTTTAGCCGATAAAAAGGCGATGAGTGTACTGCTGCCGCCAGGCCTGCGCCGCCAGCTGGCTAAGCTGTAAATGGTATACTTATGAAGAAGATGAAAATAGGTTTAGTTTGCCCGTACAGCATTAATAAGCATGGCGGTGTGTTGGAAGTCGTGCTGGCGCTTCGGGACGGCATGAAGGAACGTGGTCATGAGGTGCGGATCATCACGCCCAAGCCGCGGGCCCACGTGGAAGAAGCCGAGGAAGATGTCATTTTCTTTGGCACCTCCACCGATTTTCGAACCCTGACCTTTACCGACAGCACCGCCCAGGTTTCCAGTACGGCAGATGTCGAGCGTATCGACGAAATATTGGAAGCCGAGAAGTTCGATATATTAAACTTTCATGAGCCGTGGATGCCGCTGCTCAGCCGTCAATTGTTGCAACGGAGCAATGCCGTCAATGTCGGCACCTTTCACTCCAAGGTCACCGAAGCTCGCGTCAGCCGCGCCGTGCTCAGGATGGTGTATCCGTACCTAACCTCAGTCCTTGGCTACTTGGATGAACTCACTGCGGTGTCTGATTCAGCGGCCGATTACGTGTCGAATATGACCGAGCAGCCGATTGCCATTATTCCAAATGGTATCGATACCGAGAAATACGCCTGGAGGTCACCCAAGCCTGTCGGCCGTGAGCCCGTCGTACTGTACATTGGCCGTTTGGAGCGGCGCAAAGGGCCTAAATTTTTACTGCAGGCTTTTCAGCTTTTGACACAAGAGCATCCGGACGCCAAGCTCATCATTGCCGGTGATGGGCCGGATCGGGAAAAACTGGAACTCTTGGCCGAAGACCTAAAATTGAGTAACGTCAGCTTTTTGGGTTATGTGAGCAATGAACTGAAAATTCAACTATTGCGAGAGGCCGACCTGTTTTGCTCGCCGGCGCTGTTCGGTGAAAGCTTTGGCATTGTGTTGCTGGAGGCTATGTCCACGGGCACGGTTACCGTTGCTGGAAACAACTCCGGCTACGCTGGCCTGATGCAGGGCGTCGGTGCGCTGTCTATCGTCAATCCCCAGGATCCGCCAGAATTTGCCCGCCGCTTGGAGCTGATGCTGTATCAGCCCGACATTCGCGATCTATGGCAAAAATGGGCCCAAGAGTATGTGAAGCAGTTTGATTATTCCCACGTGGTGTCGCAGTACGAAGATTTTTACCGTGAGGCGATCAAGCAACATGGCGGCCGATCCTAAGCTCAAAATCGGGCTGGTACTCGATACTTCGCTGGACCCGAACGACGGTGTGCAGCAGTACGTTATCACGGTCGGTGAGTGGTTGCGTGGCCAGGGCCACGACGTGCATTACTTGGTTGGTGAAACCAAGCAGCGGGACTTGCCAAACGTGCACAGTCTGGCACGTAATATCGGGGTTCGTTTCAATGGCAATCGCACCACGGTACCTTTGCCGACCAGCCGCCGGCGACTCAAAGCTTTTCTATGCCAGGAGAACTTTGATGTGCTGCACGTCCAAATTCCGCACAGCCCGTTCATGGCCCAGCCGCTTATTCTTTCAGCAGGCGCTGGCACGGCCGTCATTGGCACTTTTCACATTGCCCCATACAGTTCGCTGGTCACAGCGGCCAACCGCTTGCTGGGCTATTGGCTGAAGCCCTCGCTGCGACGCTTTGATGAAATAGTCAGCGTTTCGCCGGCCGCCGCTGACTTTGCGCAGTCCACCTTTGGCGTCAAAACACGCATACTACCGAATGCTATTGATTACCAACGGTTTCACGCCGCCAAACCTTTTCCGGAATACGCTGATACTACGCCAACCATCCTATTTTTAGGTCGTTTGGTGCCGCGTAAAGGTTGTCGTCTGCTCCTGGAGGCGGTGGCTGAGCTGGCGGCCGATCCGGAAGTACCCGCGTTTCGGGTGCTTGTTTGCGGCGGCGGCCCCCTGGAGGCTGAGCTACGACAGTTCATCACCCAGCACCAACTGGAAGATGTGGTGACCATGGCCGGTTTTGTCAGCGAGGCAGATAAGCCACGTTACTATGCTTCGGCGGACATTTCGGTTTTCCCAAGCAGGGGCGGCGAGAGCTTTGGTATCGTGCTTTTGGAGGCGATGGCCAGTGGTCGGGCAGCGGTGCTGGCTGGTGATAACCCGGGATATCGCTCGGTACTACAGCCGCGACCGGAGTTGCTCTTCGACCCAAATGACACTAAAGCTTTAGCCGTCAAGCTGCGTGAGTACCTGCTCGACGTGGATGCCCGGAAACGCGCGCAGGGCTGGGCTGCTGGTTACGCCAGCACGTACGATGTGACCCGCGTCGGCGACGAACTGCTAGCGCTCTACCGGCAAGCCTTGCGTAAACGCGCAAAGCCATAGATAATCTTAGCTATGGTGTACTTTCGAAAGAAAAACAAGGATAGCCTGCCCGAAGTCGCCCTAACTATTTCGTTTCAAACCTATGTTCGGCTGGCGCTCCTGGTTATAGCCACCATCACCTTGCTGGCAGCGGTGCACAAGGCGGCGCACGCCTTGTTGCTGATTTTCGCAGCCTTCTTCCTGGCTCTGGCTCTGAACGCCCCAGTGTACTGGCTGAGCAAGCAGCTGCCCGGTAAGCGGCGTGGCAGCCGTTCACTGGCTACTACCCTGTCCTTTTTGATTGTTGTGCTCTTGCTTGGCGCCTTTTTAGCTGGCATCGTTCCACCACTAGTTCGCCAGACCAATAGCTTCATCCATGCCGCACCTGCCCTGGTACGAGATTTTCGGGGACAAGACAGCGCCACCGGTAAGTTTATTCGCCGGTATCATCTGCAAAACGAGGTCAACAGCGTTTCAGACCAGTTATCGGAACGGCTTAAGCACGCCGGCGGCCAGGCGTTTTCAACTGTCGAAAGGGTTGGCAGTAGTATCTTTGCGCTGGTGAGCGTTTTGGTGCTTACCTTCATGATGCTAGTCGAAGGTCCGCGTTGGCTGGCCTTTGCCAGGGATGTCGTGCCTGACCGGCACCATTCCAGGGCCGATCGCTTGGCCAATGATATGTATCGGGTCATCAAGGGTTTCGTGAACGGCCAAGTGACGCTGGCGGCGCTGGCCGCAGTGCTCATCATGCCGGCTGTTCTACTGCTGCACATCAGCTATCCAGCGGCCATAATGGTGGTTATTTTTATCTGCGGCTTGATACCTATGGTTGGACACACCATTGGCGCTATTATCGTGACGCTTGTGGCGCTCTTCCATTCGACGTCAGCAGCCATCATTATTTTGGCGTACTACATCCTCTATCAGCAGCTGGAAAATTACCTCATTCAGCCGCGCATCCAGGCTAATTCCACCAATATGTCACCACTGCTGGTCTTCTCGTCTGTGCTGGTCGGCGTCAGCTTTGGTGGACTGTTTGGCGGCCTAGTAGCCATTCCGGGCGCCGGTTGCTTGCGCATTCTTGTTCTGGAGTACCTGCGCATTCACCGTATCATTGATGAACCCCAGTTTGAAAAGATTACAACCGAAACCAAATAGCCCCGTGTGGTGTGTCACGCAGACCAATCCCCTGCTCAGCTAATGTGTCGCGTAATTCATCCGACTTCGGCCAATCCTGGGCGGCTCTGGCCTCGGCCCGAGCTTCAATTAGCTGCTTTTGATCAGCTGTAATGTCTGGTACCTGTGACAGGCTAAGCCCGGTCACTTCATCAACGAAACGCAGAAAAGCTTTCAGGTGTGGCAAGGTGTTTTGATCCACATTGCGGAGGACTGCTTGCTCTGAGATCTCGCTGAGTTCATACAACAGGGCCGGTGTCTTTAAATCGTCGAGAAGCGCTTCCTCCATAGCTGTTTTAGCGGTTGCCAGTTCCCCGTCCTGCAGAAGGTGCCGGGCTTCGTCGTAGACAACGGTTTGATGCCGGAGGGCTGCAAACGCCTGGTAGCCCTTAAGCCGGTTTTGGGCTGCTTCCAGACTATCCCAACTGAACGTTGACTGGCTTCGATAGTGCGATTCTAGGACGTGCAAGCGCAATGCTTCGGGAGCATAGCCCCGTTCAGCGATCTCTTGCAGCCGAATGCCGTTCCCGAGCGATTTCGATATCTTCTCGCCATTTACCATGACATGATTGCTATGCAGCCAATAGTTGGCAAATCGCTTGCCGGTGGCGGCTTCGCTCTGGGCGATTTCGTTGGTGTGGTGCACCGGAACGTGGTCGATGCCACCGGTGTGGATGTCTAGGGTTTCACCGAGGTATTTCATGCTCATCGCCGAGCACTCAATGTGCCAACCCGGAAAGCCTTTGCCCCACGGGCTGTCCCACTCCATGTCGCGCTGTCGGTCTTTGGGCGAAAATTTCCAAAGCGCGAAATCCCACGGATTACGCTTTTGCGGGTTTACCGAGACACGCACGCCAGCCTGTTGCTCGTCAAGGTCAAGCTGGGCAAAACTACCGTAGCCTTCAAATTTACTCGTATCATAATAGACGCCGTCATCAATGACATAGGTGAACCCCTTATGCTCAAGCTGCCCAATAAGTTCTATTTGCTCTTTGATATGCTCGGTTGCCTTAACAATATGATTGGGTTGGCTCATATTGAGCGCCCGCAGGCCTGCTAAAAAGTCTTGGGTGTAGAATTCGGCAACTTCCCAAGCGGTTTTGCCCTCGCGCTCAGCGCCCTTTTCCAGCTTATCTTCGCCTTCGTCGGCATCACTTGTCAGGTGGCCTACATCGGTGATGTTCATAACCCAGTTGGTCTTTAAACCTGCGGCGTGCAGGGCCCGGATCAAGGTATCCATACGAATGTACGTAAACCAGTGACCCACATGCGTATAGTCGTACACCGTCGGCCCGCAGGTGTAGACCGTCACCTCATCCGGATGCTGCGGCTGGAGCTCCTCAACCTGTCGCGTAAGCGTGTTGTACAGCTGCATTATGACTTAGACTCCAGCTTATCGAGTAACTGCTGAGCAAAGGCTAGGCAGTCGGTCTTAACTTCGTCAAACGGTCGGCTCCCGACTACTTTAAAACCACTGGCAAAGGCATGGCCGCCGCCGCCCATGTGCTCGGCTAATTCGGCGGCTATGCTCGCGCCGGGATTGGCGCGAATGGCCCCGGTGATTTTGCCGTCGTCGTAGTGTTTGAAAACAATCGCCACTTGGACACCCGCGGTTTGCAGCATGTCGCCTTGAATAAGTGGCGCTGGGTTGTAGAGGGGGCTGTATTCGTTGATCTCCGTTTGCGGAACGGTGACACTGGCCAGCTTGCCGTCGTCGCTAAACTCCGTGCGGCTGATCAGCTGGGCCTTGTACCGATATATTGCCGGCTGCATCTTGCCGAATTCCCGGCGTAGCTCTTCCAGCTGCGGCCGGTCAACACCGTGGTCAATAAAGTCCGCCATAATGCGATAGGTGTCGGCAGAAGCCAGCTGGTTGGTTAAGCCTTGGGTGTCGCCTAAGATTGAACTCATCAAGTAGACTTGGGCGGCAGGCGGAACTGGCCACTGCAGCTGCTGGGCCAGGAGCCAGATCAGCTCGCCAGTCGAGGCCCGCGTGTGGTCATTAATAATGACAGTAGCGAACGGCACGCTGTTCTCCACGATTTCGTGATGATCCAGCACAACGCACGGACGGGCAGCTAACCACCCCTGTTGGCCGCTATCCGCCAGTTTCTCAAACAGCGTCATGGTGGAAGCGTCCACAATGATACTGGCGTCGAACTTCGCCGGCAGGTCTTTTTGCACCCGATCCCAGCCGCTCAAATACCGGAGATAGGTTGGCATATCCGTTGCTCCGTACAGATACGGTTCTTTGCCCATTTCGCCCAGCAGGTTCTCTAGCGCCAGGGCGCTGCCCAGGCTGTCGGCATCGGGATTATCAGCTTGGACGATGACTATTTTATGGGCTTCGTCAACAATTTTCCGGATTTGGGCGGCTTCAGGATAATCGCTCATGACACTAGTATAGAGGACAGCTCCGCTTCAGAACACCTCTTTAAAGGGCCTGGCGACCTTCTAGGGCGCGGCCAAGGGTAATTTGATCGGCATATTCCAGATCAACACCAATGGGCAGGCCGCGCGCCAGACGAGTGATTTTGACTTTACGGTCACCGATCTGCTGCTGAATATATAGGGCCGTGGATTCGCCCTCAACGCTGGCATTGGTGGCCAGAATAATCTCTGTAACTTTGTCATTATCAATACGCTTAGCCAGTTCCTGCACGTGCAGTTGCTCCGGTCCAACGCCGTCGATCGGCGAGATCAGGCCGCCCAACACATGATAGGTGCCATGAAATTGCCCGGTTTTTTCTAGAGCCACCAGGTCAAAGGGTTCGGCCACCACGGCCACGGTTTTTTTGTCGCGGCGGGGGTCTGTATATAAATCTGATACATCCTGTCCAGCGGGAACCAGGGCAAACGTCACCTTGCAGTAGCCAAAGCCCTCACGTAAGGCTTCCAGGGCGGCTGCTAGCTTATGCGGCGCGTCGCCACCATGCTTGGCCAGGTAATACGCGTAGCGCTCAGCGGTGCGCGGCCCAACACCGGGTAGCAACCCGAAAGCGTCTATCAAATCGGTCAGAGCTGGCGGCAGTACTTGCATGCGTGCTATTTATAGGCCAAGATTGCCCAGAGCGCCCATCATAGGCTGCATTTTTTCGGCGGCAATACGCTGGCTTTCGGCAATGGCTTCCTTGACCGCATCCTCAACCCAGCGCTCTAGTTCACCGATGTCATCAAGGTCAACGGCCTCAGGGTCAATGTGGACTTTTTTGAGCTTCTGTTCACCGGTGATCTCAACTTTTACGGCGCCATCACCTTTTTCGACGCTAATAATCTGGTTTTGCAATTCTTTCTGGATTTTCTTGACGCGCATCAGCATCTTGGCTTGGTCGAATCGACTCATTATGTTTCCTCCCTTTTCTCCAGTATACCAGCGTTAGCGTCGGTAGCGAAAGGTCACAACTGTGGTCTGGTTATGCGGCCAGGCCACAAAATACGCCCGCAGATTGTACAAGCAGCTGAGTGCAATTGCCAGAACAACTAAGCTCAGTCCGAACCCGCGAGCCAAGGGGTTAAGCGGAAACACGCGCATCCAGCGGTGCAACAAGTAGGCTAGACCGGTGGCGACCGCCACATACACCAAAGGAACGAGCACACTCAACCCCACAGGGCCGCCCAGCGCTACCAAAATGGCGCCAAGCAGAAAAAAGCTGGCCAGCAGCTGGCTGCGGGGGGCACTCGGTCGCGTTGCATAGACATATATGCCGAGCAGCGCACAGGCTAAGGTGAAGACATCCAGGAGCGGTATGCGCCCCAGCCACAACGTCGGGTACTGCGGACCACGCAAAAACAGGTGCACAAAGACCGCTGCCAACTGTTTCAGCAAGGTCAGGGGGGCGGCCAGATGATCGGGTAATCCAGCCCAAGTACGGAGCACGTTCAGATGCTGCAGCCTGAGGATAAGCAAAGGCAGCCACACCAAATAGCACAGCCCGTACAACACGCGCTGCCAGATCTTATTGAAGTGTTGCCAGCCGTCGCCCAAGGCTCCCCGGATCCAAAAAATCTCCAGCAGTACCAACCAGATCAAGCCGGGGATATACAGGAATAAACCAAACAGTAAGGCGCTGCCGTAAAATACCACGGCCCGAGTTGGCGCTCGCTGCAAGGCAGAATATATCAGCAGCAGCGTCACAGACGCCCACAGGTACAGTACGTCAAAGCTGGCCAAGCGGCTCACATGGAGCGTCCAAGCGCTAGTCGCAAATAAGCAAGTGGCCAGGAAAGCTGTTCGCCGATTGTGCCACAAGTTGACCAGTACAGCGAAGCTAATGATCGTCAGGCCACCAAACGCGACGTTGGCTACGCGTGTTAGCGTCTGGCCGTGGGGTGTAAACAGGAAAAACACCACGGAGCGGAGGAGGTTGAGCGGCAAATATAAGGGCTGGTGATAGAGGCCGTGCCAACCCAATGGCGTGTTGGCAATTGTTTGCTCCCCAGAGCTCAGGCCGCCAGTTAGGGATCCCAGACGATAGATTAATAAGCCGCCAAGGAGCGCCAGGCCGGCGATCACTGCAGCCAGCTGACGCCGGTTCTCAGAGACATAACGGCGAAAACTCTTCATGCTTACGGCTATTATACCGTGCTTTGCCTTATTTGGGACAGCGTTCACTAGCCCGCAAACGGGTCGCTGTGATGGGTGTCAATCTGACTAAAGCGCTGATTTTCGCTTTCAAACCGTAGTTCAACTCCCCCCGTGGGGCCGTTACGGTGCTTCTTGATGAGAATGTCGGCAAGGTTCTTGCGATCAGTTTCGGGGTTGTACCATTCCTCCCGGTATATGAAGGCCACGACGTCAGCATCCTGTTCGATGGAGCCGGATTCGCGTAGATCTGATAGCTGCGGAATCTGTGGATGCCGGCTTTCGACAGAACGACTGAGCTGGCTCAGAGCCAGTACCGGTACGTTTAGCTCGCGCGCTACACCTTTGAGCCCTCGTGAGATTTCAGAAATTTCCAACACGCGATTGGCTTCACTGCCGAAGCGACTACCGCCGCTCATCAGCTGCAAATAGTCCACGATAATCAAGCCTAAGGGACGTTGATGGGCTTCACGCCGCGCCTTAGTGCGCAAATCACTCACGGTAATGCCTGGTGTATCATCAATAAATATGGGTGCTTCGCTGAGCGTGCCCATGGCGCGGCCAATTTTTTCAAAATCAGCGTCGGTTAAGTTGCCAGTCCGCAGGGCCCAGGCATCGACGCCAGATTCCATCGAGAGCAACCGGTCAACCAGCTGTTCTTTACTCATTTCCAAGCTAAAAATGAGCACGGGCTGCTGCGCATTAACGGCCACTTTATGGGCAAAGTTCAAAGCCAAAGCGGTTTTCCCCATAGATGGACGAGCCGCCAAAATGATCAGATCGGAGCGCTGAAAACCAGCCAATTTATCGTCAAGGTCCTTGAAGCCGGTCGGAATACCACGGATCTTTTGCTTGTCCTTATGCAGCTCATCTAAACGATCAAAGCTTTCCGCCAAGATGGCTTCAAGACTTATAACGTTTTGCTTGATGTGCTGCTGACTGACTTCAAACAGCTTGGTTTCAGCTTCTTCAATCAGTTCGCGCAGTTGCTTTGACTCGTCGTAGCCAAGCCCAACAATGTCTTTTGAAGCAGCTATGAGCCGCCGGCGCATGGCTTTTTGGGCCACAATGTCGGCGTACTGCTCAACATGGGTAGCGGTCGGCACGAAGTTGGTTAGCTCAGTCAGATAGGCTGGGCCGCCCACGCTCGCCAGATAGCCGTTATTACGCAGGCGATCGGCCAGCGTCAGAACGTCGATGGCTTCCCGACTCTCATACAGCTGCACGATGGCTTCGTAGATGCGTTGATGCCGCGGTTCAAAGAAGTCGTTGACGGCAACGGTGTCAGCGATTTTAACGATGGCGTCACTGTCAATCAGCAAGGCCCCAAGCAGTGAAGCCTCGGCTTCAGTGTTCTGCGGCGGCTGTTGAGTAGTTTGCGTTGGTTCAGTGGCCATGAGTACGAACGAGCTCCCTTAGCGGCTATTCTAACAGCTCCCCGCCGCCAAAAATATTGCTTATGGTTGCTATGGTTGAAAGTGTGGCATTGTCCGGTGGCGACGGCTGGGCCTCGATTTCTAGCTTAGCCGACGGCGTGCTGCTGACCGTCTTGTCGACGACGCACTCAATCCGCATGTTCTGGCCGCTCACCTGGGCAATGATATCCTTGAGCAGTTGCTGGTTTTTGGCGTCTTTGAGGCGTTTTTGGTGAAAATCGAAAGCAAAGGCCAGGGTCAGGGTTTCTCCATCAAAGGACGGTTCGGCCATGCGCACCACCCCGTACAGCGTGTTGTGGTGTTTTTTGAGTTCACTGAGTACCTTCGGCCAAATACTCGCGTCCACCTGACTATTCTTTTTGGCGGGTTGCTTAGCTGATGCTGCCTTAGGAATGGCTGGTTCATCTGGCGCTACCTCAACTTCAGGCTGCTGTTCAGCAGATATTGCGGCAGCCTCTGGCGCCTCTTGAGTAGTCGGGCTCTCGGGCTCAGACGGCGGCGGTGCGATAGTCACCGATGCTTGTGGCAAGGCAGCTAGCAGGGTAATTTCCAAGAACCGCTCGGGATCATGAGACACCGGCACTTCCAGCAGATGAGCCAGCAGCGTGGTTGTGGCTTCCATAGATAACGCGGATGGCTGCGACGTACCATCAATCAGATGGAGGCGCAGGCGCTGGGCCAGTTGTTTGGCAATAGCCACCGCTTGATAGCCTTGATCATATAATTCATTCAAGGCTTTGGCTAGGGTCGCCAAATCTCCCCTTGCGTCAGTTAACAAGGCCAGCAGCTGTTCAATACTTTCGGTAGGAGGCACACCCAATAAATGACGCACTTCGTCTTCGGTGAGCGCTTGGTGGTGGCTGCCCGCTTGATCAAGCAGGCTGATGCTATCACGGAAGCTCCCTTCCCCGTGTTCGGCGAGCAACTGCAGCGCTGCGTCATCTATGGTAATTTTCTCTTCGGCCGCCATGCTGCGCAAGTGCTCAACCACTTTGGCTTTCTCTACTGGCTTGAAGCTGAAGCGCTGCGTGCGGCTGACAATGGTCTCCGGCAGCTTGTGCGCATCAGTGGTGGCCAAAATAAAAACCACATGCTCGGGCGGCTCTTCCAACGTCTTCAAGAGGGCATTAAAGGCTTCACGGGTCAGCATGTGTACTTCATCGATGATGTACACCTTGTACTTTGCGCTAGTCGGCGCGATGTACACCTTATCACGCAGATCACGGATTTCATCAATCCGCCGATTGCTGGCCGCATCAATTTCGATAATATCCAGGTGGGCCGCGTCGTCGGTGTACGGCAAGCCATTTATCTCATGCGCCAAGATGCGGGCAATCGAAGTCTTGCCCACGCCACGGGGGCCGGTAAACAGATAGGCGTGACTAATCCGCCCCTGTTTTAGGGCCTGCTGCAGCGTCTCTGTAATATGCTCTTGGCCGACGACTTCCGACAGCTTTTTAGGCCGGTGTTTCCGGTAGAGTGCTTGCCCCATCGTTCCTATAATTATAACGCTTTTGGTAGCTCTTGCGTGTTGTGATTTTGCAGGTTATAAGTGCTTACAGAGCGGCTTCAAGGGCCGCCCCTAAACAGTCCAGTGGACTGTTTTGTAGACACGGGCGAAGCGTCCCTTGTATTAAAGCGCCGCCTCTAAAGCCGCCCACTCAGCGGTGCTATCATCTTCGGGCAAGTTGACACTCACCTGATCACCGGGCTTAGCCTTGAAGTAAGTGACGCTCGCCAGGAGCACGCGGTACTTCTTGGTATTAACGTCAACAAAGTAGTGGCCGTTTTCGAGCATCAGCGTACCAACAACTTGCTTGCGGGGAATAGGGCCAATTTGCTTGTACAAGAAAGAGCCGTCCTCGGCGATGGTCAGCTTCAGGATATCACCTTGTACCAGTTTGGACTTGCTAGCGTAGTTTGCGGGAACGGGATAAGTTTTGCCATCGGAACCGACCATGTTCTGGCCATCAAACACGCCTTCAATCACCTTGCCCAGCGTCTCTTCGCGGGCCACCGGCGCTACCTTCTCATCGTCACCGACAAGGCTAATCAGCAATTCGTTAGCGGCAGCAAGATTGGTTTCTGCTTCCTGAATCAGGGTTCGCAGACGTTTAATCTGTTTGTCTGGCACATCTGGCATGTCTGTCTCTCTATCAAGTGTTTATTGGTACACTTTCCCCCTAAAAATACCACGAAGCCCAGGCTAAGTCAAAGCATTCTAGCCACTTGTGGATAACCCACTCTTCGCTCTTCTCTACGCAAAAATAAAAGAGACTCTATTGGAGCCCCTTTTATTGCAATTGAGAGCAGGCTAGGCCAGTTCGACGGTGGCGCCAGCTTCTTCCAAAGCTTTCTTGGCGCTCTCAGCGTCTTCCTTCTTAGCCTTCTCTAGGACAGGCTTCGGTGCGCCGTCGACGACAGCCTTGGCTTCACCCAGGCCGAGGCCGGTGATGTCCTTGACAGCCTTGATGACGGCCACTTTCTGCGCGCCGGCGTCCTTCAGGATCACGTCGTATTCAGACTTCTCCTCAGCGGCCGGAGCGGCTTCACCACCACCAGCGGCTGGGCCAGCAGCAACTGCTACAGCGGCAGCGGCTGGTTCAATGCCGTACTCTTCCTTTAAAATGTTACCAAGTTCGTTGACTTCCAAGACGGTTAGACCAACCAACTGTTCGGCGATTTTCTTCAAATCTGTTGCCATACAATTCCTTCCTTAGATTTAGTTATTCGTTACAAAAACGAGATCCTGAAACAAGTTCAGGATGACGGCTTAAGCCGCCACTTTGGCTTCCAGGCCTTGCAACAGGCCGGGCAGGTTGCCACCTAGGCTGCCAACCACACCACGAACTGGTGAATTCAGCAGGCTGATTAGACCAGCAATTAGCTGGTTCTTGCCAGGTAAGCCGGCCAGCTCTTTAACGCCACTAGCGTCAATAAACTCACCTTCAGCGCTAATAGCGCCGACAAACTCCAAAGTTGGATTTGCTTTAGCAAAGTTGTTGAGACTTTGCGCCGCGGCAACTTCGTCTTCACCGTTAAAGGCATACAGCAGCATGCCTTCTAGCGTGCTGGCATCAACAGCTTTTAGGCTATCCGTTTGCTTCAGCGCCTGCACCACTAAGCGGTTTTTGACCACCTTCACCTTGGTGCCATTGGCCTTAGCTTCCCGGCGCAGCGTCTGCAGCGCCTTCACCGGCGTACCTTCGTATTTAGCCACGACGGTCATCTTGGAACTGCTAAGCAAGTCAGCAACTTCTTTGATGACGTCGTTCTTCTTATCTTTCGTTAGAGCCATCTCATTCCTCCGAATTATTGATGGAAACCGGCATCGACCTTAAAACCGGTTGGTTGCCAAACAAAAACGCCTTTGTTGTATCCAAAGACGTTC
The DNA here is from genome assembly GCA_964533425.1 of uncultured Candidatus Saccharibacteria bacterium. Classification (GTDB taxonomy): domain Bacteria; phylum Patescibacteriota; class Saccharimonadia; order Saccharimonadales; family UBA4665; genus CAZHJG01. The sequence goes on from CAZHJG010000001.1 coordinate 38,088, forward strand.
AAACACTCAAAAGAGATCGTTTGTACCTCGGCGACATTATCAAGTCTCCTACGTTAAAGCTTCGAAGACCGTCGCTGTCTCTGGCAACTTACATGTCATTTTACCACCGATGATACTATCTCGCAAGGGTCACCTGTATTCACGCAGCAGAAGGTTCAGCAAGACCGCCTTCATGTTCGCTCACTAAATGTGCCATGCCAATGTGTTCCAAGTAGTGGCGCGTTTCATTCGGATGGGCTTCGGTATGTAAAATTTCCGTCGCAAGCGACTCCTTCTTGTACTCTACGAGATCTTGAGACTGAGTGTCAGGGACTGCGGAGGTAGCGGCTAAACGATCAGCAGTGATAGTTCGTTGGACTGCAGTTTGTCCAACGGCGACCGGCCTGGGCTCCCGGCCTAATTTCTTATACGTTGACTCCAGAGCTGCCCGACGTTGAACTTCGTAGTCGCTGGCTATTTTAGCCTGTTCTGCCTCATATCTCGCCATATCAAATCCTCGTGATCTGCGACGTATATCGTCTTTAGGGATTGGGTTTTCCAGCATATGTTCGCTCCTATTCTTGACCCATCGGGTCGACTTCCGCCTGCACAACCGATACATTATTCGCTAAAATCGTACGCACCATAGTTTCACCCGCGTACACTGCCGCCGCTTGATTAAAATCGCCGTCCTCAAAGTTCTCATATATCTCTTCATAGCCCGTTTCAACCATTTTTTGGCCTCCCTTGGCATTAAAAAACTCCCGCTGTTGGCGGGAGTCGTTTGACTTTGTAAATGCAAACTTACCCGCGTGGCGGCGAGAGAATCACGACCTTGAGGATGAATCGTTTGCACATGCTTTAAATATTTCATATGCAGCGGGTGACTGTCAAGTAGAAGCTTGGATGGAAAAAGGTTGTAAGCTTGACAAAGCTCTGGGCTCTGATTATGATTAAATGCGTGAAAACATATTCCCAAACTATGCACACATGGATGCCAGCTTGCACAAAGCACGGCCTCTTTGTGATTACCGCCTAGTTTGGAGCTTCACGACCTAATCAGCAACCGGAAGGGCTCCAAGCGAAAAGCAAGGAGCCTTTCGTTATGTAAGGAGTGGTATGAGCCCTCATGAGATCAGCGGACTAGACATGACTGAGGTGGAAGCCTTGAGCCAAGAGCGCCGCTTGCGCCTGCAAAACGAAGATATCGGCATGATCGTCGGTACGTTGATCGCCAGGCGTAGCTGTAAAGTGCGCTTGCCAGGCCATGAAGAGAGTCAGAGCCTGAAAGCGGACGTCATGGCAGTGGTCAGTCACATCGATACCGTTGCGCCGTATTACCTTAAGGCTAAAACAAACAATAATCCCAGCGCGGACGAAGCTGCCGTAGGCCTGCTCAAAAACTTCACACACACCGAGGGCGCCAACGGCTTAATTATCATTGACGGGGTTGATTACAGTGGCCGGACTGGGCGTTCGCGGCCCGGGGTGGCCTCGTATCTCTCCAGCATTCTTGAGCAACCCGACACGCCGGCCATACTGGTGCTTGGCACGGGCTTACCCTCATCAAATTACGAAGAAATTATGCCGGAACGTTTACCTGCTAAGGAGTTCTTAGCGCAGATAGTACATGCCTACGTCTTGACGGAAATGGGCTTCGCGGTGGATGAAGTTAATCATGAGTCAGTGACTCCACGCCGCCAGGAACCTGACACTATTGCAGATAGTGAGTGGCCTTCATGCTTGGAGATGGCGCTCCCAGGCGATCAGCGCCTTGGTTTCTCTGAGGTCCAAGCTTTAGCTGAGCTGCCAATAGTGGCCTGAGTACTACTTGCTATCCAGCTGCTGCAATTTGAACTGCGAATACCGCTCGGCGGCTAGCCTGGTCAGCTTTGGATCTTCATCGGAGTTCACAAACCGCATGGCATCGGCCAACATGGGGTGAATTTCGGCAACCTTTTCGTGCATTTGCTGCACCAGTTTTCGATAGCCTGGGTGCCCCTGTGGGCTGGTACGGAGTTCATGTAAATGAAACGCCTCGCGAGCGTTGTAAGTTACCTTCCAGCGCATGGTGTGGCCAAGCAGTGTGGCGTACTGTGCTTCTAGCTCATAGCCGGCTCGTTTTAGTGCACTATGCAATTTAAAACTGATGTCAAAGCAGGCTTCAAATTGCTCGGTCAAGCCGGCTTCCTCGACTAGTTTAGGTATCTCAAAGCCATAGCGCGGCGTCAGCTGCTGCCAATTCATGTCGTCAACCATGCGATGGCGCTGTAGGTCGCGGAAAATGCCATAATCACACAGCAGATCAAAGCTATAGTGGGCCTTTTCGAGTGCGCGGCCAGGGCGGTGACGGCGGTTTAAGCGCTCACCAATATAGGCTTTGAAAACCTCGGCCTTTTTCTCATAGGGCCAGCTGTTGACTTCGGCCTGTAGCTCTTCCAGCGACAAATTACTGTGCTCGTAAAGCATATCTGCCACCAACAGCAGTTCGTTCTTGGGCCAAAAATCCACGAGCGTGACTGGAGCGCCTGGAGTGCTAGCGTGATTATCCGGTAAATAGTCCTTGGCTAGTTTCTTAACGGCCTTGACTGTGTTGGCGCGGTACGCCACCATGGCGCCACCCCGCTCGGGCTTATCGGCTCGCTCCAGAAAAGTTGGCATAACTTTGCGAGCCTCGTTCAGGAGATCCTGGCCGGTTTGACGAGCTTCCGGCAGTTCCTCGCTCAGTAAATGCATGATGAGGCTTTCCAGCGCTTGGCCGGAAGCAAAGATCCCCACCGTAGCCTTCGTGGCTACCGGCAACACTGACCTCACAGCATCGCAAGCCTGTGCCCGTGTGGCCCCCTTCCAAGCGCCATCACGTTCTTTCTCTGGCACCGTTGAATTGTTGCGTACATACTCGGTCAATTCGCGGACCATGGTAGAGTACAGCTCAAAAATCGCTACCAGCGACTTGTTATATTGGGATTTGATGTCGGCTTTGAGGTATGGCGGCGTGTAGAATTTGTAGCGCCCGTCGGCGTCTTTTTGGTCGAAGTAGATGTAGCGAGTTGATTGTTCCAGATAGGCGGCCAGCCGGCCCCATTCCAACTTCTTAGTCAGCAGGTTGGAGGCGTTTTCTACTACAAAGTGCAAGCCGGCCAGCTGCTGCACGGAATCGTCGCCGTAGGCCGTGATTACCCGGTGTAGCAGCTGCGCGTCCTGATCAACCTTACCGGCAAACTCGTCAAGTATTGTCACTCGCATGTCGTCACCGCGGCGGCTCAGGCGAGCCATGGCGGCGGCGATGGTGACTGGACTCAACTTATCAGTAAACGCATAGGTGTTGCCGTCAACATTGGTCACAGCCTCGGCTAAGTAGGCGTTGCCGGCGGCAGTGATCACCGGCGGCTTATGCTCCGGCTTGTCCAGCAACGGGCCTGGCGGCGTGGCTTCTTTAGGTGTTGACCGCCTGTTTTCCGCAGGCTCTTGAGTGACGTTTACTGGTGGCTCGTGTGGCGCTGGCCCAGTTACGTCTTTTTGAGCAATGACTTCTTTGACCGACGTCGGTGTCGAAACTGCGCTGGCCTTACTACGCTCGCGTACCGCCAGCTCCTTGGAAACCAGCTGCCAGACGCTGTTAGCCGTCTGCTCAGCGCCTTCGGTGGCAAAGACCACCGGGAAACCGCGCTGGTTGGCTTCCCAGAGGTAGCCGGCTCGGGCACGCTCCAAAAAGGCCTCGTCGAGGTTGTCAAAGCGCTCACCTTGATACCGGCCTTTTAGCCGTTCTCTCAACACAGTTGCCGGCGCATCGAGGACAATACACAGATCAGGTTCTACACCACCCACCGCAAACTGAATGATATTGTTTATAATCTGGTAATCAGGCACGTCACCACGGCCGTAATATTGCACGGCCAGGGTCGTCAGATAGTTTCTGTCAACCAGGCAGATGATGCCACTTTCCACGCTTTGCTTAATGATTTGTAGGCTCTGCGAACGGGCCGCGTTATAGAGTAGCACTTCAGTACGGGTGTTCATGGGATAGCGGGGATCCTGGGTCAGCTGGCGTATAGCGCGAGCTGTTAAATCACTTTGACTGTCCGGCTCGCGCAAAGTACGCACCGGCAGTCCGGCGGCCCGCAAACGGCGTTCCAGCTCCAACAGTTGCGTGGTCTTGCCAACGCCTTCTGGGCCCTCCAGAACGATGTATTTACCCCTAGTCATACGCCAGCCCTTCGATCTTCTTGGGCAGCGCCCGGTGGTCCTTATAGGCTTTAGGCAGCATCATGTCTGGGGACCAGGTCTTGATAATGGTGTCCAGGTCGGTACCTTGCTGGTACTTGCCGCTGAAGCCACTGTCCCGGCCAGCGCCATAGCTGCCGTCAACTTCACCAGTTTCATGAAAAATAATCTGCGCCGTGCGCTCACCCACCGGCAATAGCACCGTTTCGCGTTCATTAAGGTTATAAATCTCCAGCGTCAGGCGGTTGATGTAGCCAGGGTCAATCCAGCCGGCGTCAAAGCACACGGCAATGCCGTTGCGCCCCCAGCTGGAGCGCGATCGAACTTCGCAAGCACCGGGCGGCAAAATACCGAAGAATTCGTGGGTGTGTGCCAGAATTCGCTCGCGCGGCTTCAGGCTGATTACCGGGTGATCAAGCGGAATATTATTGACCGGCTTAAAGCCATTCAGTGCGCACCATTCGCCATGCGACAAGGCTTTATAGGGGCCATCAAAGTACCGCTCTACGTCCTCACGGTCAAACGGATTATAAATAGTCCGTTCGTTCATCCGCTCAATACGGTAGTAGTAAAAGCCAAGCGTCACATCCAGGCTGGCATGCGCCACATGCTTCGGGTCAAAGGGGTGGCAGAGAATATGCCCATCGTCTACGGCCTGCCGAATTTGTGTGTTGCTATAGACTGCCAAGTCGCTCCTCCACGTTCGAATTTATTGTAGTAGACGAGTTGGCCGAAAGGCAAGCATAATAATAATGTGATTTTTACGCAAATCGGTGGTTATAACTGTTTATGCTTAGCCGTCCGCGGTCACTTTTAGTACAATAGATCTACGACATGGAACTAAAAGCCCCTGCCCACCGCCAGCTGCGGCTGCGTCACCAGTTTGCGGTGCAGTTTATAAGTCTACTGGTGGCCGTACACGGTATTTTTACGCTGGCCGGCAGTCTGCTTGATCAGATAGCGGTGCACCGTGGGGCGCATCTGACAAGCATAGACTTTGACGTGCCGTTGCTAGCCGGTTTAAGCCTGATCTACTTGAGTATGCTGCTGCGGCGCCAGAAGCAAACTGCTTGGTGGGTGGCCATATTTGCCTACTTATTGTATGCCAGCTTAGGGGTGGCCGGCTGGTTGAGCCCCTTGCACGGGCATGAGCCAACGGTGCTGGAGTTCATCCGGACCTTGGTGTTCCCAGCGCTGGTGGTGTCGCTGCTCATCCTCTTCCGGCGAGAATACGTGGTACGCAGTGATATTCAGGGGTTTCGGGATGCGGTCCGGTTTTCGGTGCTGATTCTGCTGATTGCCTTCCTCTATGGCATGGCCGGCATGTTGCTCATGGATACGCATGACTTCCACCAGGAGATTGGCCCGGCCACAGCGGCGCACTACACTGTTGACCAGTTCAACATCACCACCAATCACCCGCTGCACCCTTACACGAAACGCGCCCGGCTCTTTCTGGACTCTCTGTCTTTTGTCAGTACTCTAGCAATGCTGTATGTGCTCTTCGCGCTGTTCCAGCCCCTGCGCTCCCGGCTGAGCGACCAGTCCCACAATCGCGCGATTATGCGAGGACTGCTGCAGGACAACGGTGCCCGGAGCGAGGACTTTTTCAAGCTCTGGCCACACGATAAGCAGTTCTTCTTTGACAGCAACCAGCTCAGTGGCGTGGCCTTTCATGTCGAGCAGGGTGTGGCGTTGTGCCTGGGTGATCCCGCGGGCCAGACCAAGCGGTTTAGCTCACTGATGGACGAGTTCACGCGCCTGTGCCATCTCAATGATTGGCAGCCAGCCTTCATTCACATTCAGGAAACCCACCGAAAGCTATACGAAAACCACGGTTTCACCCTGCAAAAACTGGGGCAGGAAGCGGTTCTGGAACTCGAGCATTTTCAGACGGAAGTCGCGCGCAACAAATATTTCCGCCACATCCGCAATAAATTCACTAAACAGGGCTTCTTCTGCGAGATGCTGCAGCCGCCACACCACGAAGCAGTCTTAGACAGACTGAAGGATATTTCCAGTGACTGGCTAGCGCAAGATGGACGGGTGGAGCGACGCTTTGTGATGGGCTATTTCAACGCCGCCTACATTCAGCAGTGTCCGGTGATGGTCGTCCGCGACGCCGCCGGTACCATCCAGGCCTTTATCAACCTAGTGCCAGCGGATTTTGACACCGAAGAGGCCACCTTTGACATGTTGCGTCACACCCAAAACAGCCTAGGTAATGTTAACGATTTTCTGCTCATAAACTTTATAGAGCAGCTGGGCAAGACTGGCTATCAACGGCTCAATCTTGGTCTTTGTCCACTTATCGGACTAAGGGATGAAGACCCGGAAGCCAATACGCTCATCGACAATTTCCTGCGCTTTGCCTACGCCAACGGTGACCGCTTCTACTCATTCAGCGGTCTGCACCGGTTCAAAGCCAAGTACGAACCAGAGTGGCGCAGCCGTTATGTGGCCTACCAAAACGGCATACCGGGCTTTACGCGGACCATGACGGCGCTGATGCGGGCGCTTCGGGTTAAGGTCAGGCATTAGCGGCTGTGTAATTTGGTTCTGGATGGCCTTTTTCGAGATCCTTGAAGAGTTGCTTAGCACAGGCTTGTAGCTGCAGCAATGTTCCATTATTTATAACAGTGCAGTCTACCGGAATTTGCTCGTTTTTCCGCTCCGTCAGGTCGGTGGCGTCACGACGAGCCTGATCGGGCCGGACAATGCGTACCACCCAACCATGCGCCGCCTTGATACGCCTGGCTTCACCTGGAAAGCGGACGCCACCGATTGTCGCCAGCTCCAGCGAGGGTTGGCGTGCAATGCGCCGCAGAATCTCGTCATACCACAACCCCTCGTCGCTCTTCTCTATCAAATAGCCACCCAGCCACTGCAGTAAAGGGCGAAAGGCTTCCTTGTTTTCGGCCGTTATCTCCCCATGTGCCAGCTTGGGCTGACTCACCACCTGATGGAGGTGGGTGAACAGCTTTTCATAGTGCTCAGGGTTCTCTGACGCCCGCTCGGCCGTCAAGTGTAACGTGCCATAGGGAATATCCCGGTGCGCCACTTCTTTCACTGCTTTCGGCAAGGGCTGCAACCAAGCGTTAATCAGGTCAAGGTCTTCAGCCGTCGGGTACGGCATGCCGCTGGTGCGCAGCCGATCGGCCACCTCAGCAATTACTTGCCAGCTCTCCCAATGCCCAGCCTGGAGTGATTGGGCAGCCAAAAAGTCCGCTAGCGTGGTTTTGCCGCTGCCAATTTCACCACTGAGCCCCACGATAATCACACTTGTATTATCGCATAATTGGCGCTTTGAACGCTCAGCCGAGGTTGGCCAGCTCGACGCTCACGGAAGGACCCATAGAAGTGGTCAGGTGGACGCCCTCGATGTAGTTGCCTTTTAGGCTGCCCGGCTTGTTGCCTTTGATGCTGGCCAGCACAGTCTGTACATTCTTCAGCAACTGCGCCTCGGTGAAGCTCACTTTGCCAACGCCCAGGTGCACAATACCGGTACTGTCCACCCGATATTCAACCCGTCCGGCCTGGGCTTCGGCCACAGCCTTATCGGTGTCGGCGGTCACCGTGCCGCTCTTGGGGTTTGGCATTAGGCCTCTGGGGCCAAGCACGCGGGCGTACTTGCCAAGTTTTGGCATGAACTGCGGCGTCGCAACCAGGACGTCAAAATCAATGGTGCCTTTATCGAGCTTGGCCAGCAGCGCCTCATCGGCGACGACTACCTTAACTGTTTTGCCCGTACCAGCTGGCAGCACTAGGCTGTCACGAATATTCTGATCGGCCTGACGAGGGTCAACACCCAGATTGACGTGCAGCTCAACGGTGGCATCAAACTTCACATGACTAGTCTTTTTAGCCAGCGCCACAGCTTCTTCCAGGCTATAATGCTTGCCCTTTTCAATCTGCTCAGCACTCTTCCGGAAATGTTTGCCCCGGCGCTCCAAGCGCGAACGAGACGGCTTGACTGCCTTTTTCGGCTGGGCCTCTGGCTGCTCGGACTCCTCCGCGCCATGCTTTTGGTGCTCAATTTTAGCCTGTTTGTGCTCGGTCTCGGCAACGCCCTTCGCGCTGCGCTTGCCAGCCTTGGCCAGTTTGGGCTCCTCTTCGCTGCTGTCATCTCGACCAGCGGGAGAGATCTCGTCCTGTGTTTTATTACGAGACTCCTCGACTTCGCTCGGAATGACATCCTTGGCGCGGTCCTCAATCAAGGCCTTGATTTCGGCCACCTTAGCCTTCGAATCAACCTCGATACCGAGGCCCTCTGCTTCTTTAATAAGTTCTGCTTTCGTCTTAGCCATTATTGCTCCTCTCGTGGTGCTGACGACCTTCCTCAGGTCTCCCACAAATTAGTCTTATACTTTCAAACTATATTCCAATATCTGGTGAGCCATTCCTCGCTGCCTTTCAGTGGGCGCTGTTAGTGCAGCCCGGCCGGCCTTGAGAACTTTCTGTGCCCGCTCCAGTTCGAACGGCAACAGCTGCTCCAATACACCTTTGGTGGTCGGGGGCTTAGTGGCTTTAGCTGCTGCGGTGATAGCATCCATAACATGCAGCGCCTTTAGGCGTGCGAACCCCTCAGAGGCAAACCTTACGACCACTCTCTCATAGGTTTCATTAATAACATCTATACACTCATGCAGATCGATGCTGGAATCAGGAACTTTCTCAAAGGGATGGCCCACGTTAGCCCTCGACTTCTACACCCATGCTGCGCGCCGTGCCGGCCACCATCTTCTTGATAGACTCAATACCCTCAGCGTTCATGTCTTTAGCCTTAGCCTCAGCAATTTCGGTCAGCGCCTGCTGGCTCAGCTTCTTCTCAATCTTTTCACTGTTGGGGCGGCCTGAACCCTTTTGAATACCCAGCTTTTGCCGGATCAAGTCATCGGTCGGCGCGCCAACCACGCGGAAAGACAGCGTGCGGTCGTCATAAATAACGATGTGCGCCGTGACTTCAGCGCCCTGCATAT
>CAZHJG010000001.1:47279-84508 GCA_964533425.1 uncultured Candidatus Saccharibacteria bacterium
CCTTGGTGGCGTCATTAAACGGCTGGATGAAGTCCATCATGTTCACACCGTACTGGCCAAGCGTACTACCCACGGGCGGCGCGGCAGAAGCCTGCCCAGCCCGCAGTTTCATCTTTAAATTAGCCCTAATTGCTTTTGCCATAGTATGTAGCGGACGGAGCTAAGCTCAACGTCCTCCTTCCCTTTCTTAATCCCCCGGCTTCGCCAGGAGCTCATGTCTGCTTAATAAATTGAAGCGATTAAGACAGAAGTGCGTAACCTGTTAAGTATACAACAGTTGATAACTATTGTCCACTAGCGTGCCGGTTATCTACCCACTCGTCAACAGCCTCAGCACCACGACCCGACACCACAACGCCACCACCACTCACGGCAATACCGGCAATTAAACCTTCGGCGTGCCCCGCAGCGTGATGCAAGCTGTTTGTGGCGTCCAAAATCAAGTTTGTACCATTATACAACGCCTCTACGGTACCAATCACCATCATGGCTATCCCGCCCATCCACGCTGTTCTGCCGAGTTCAGTTCTCGGTTCGTAGCTGAGGTAGGCTATTGCCCGGTCAATGGCTTCTACAACTTTAGACACGTTTAACCTGCAAGCTGTCCAGCTCAACAGGAGTTTCGCGGCCAAACATATTCACGAGAACCTTGAGCTTACCTTTAGCAGCGTCAATTTCGTTGATGGAGCCGTCGAAGCCCTTGAAGGGGCCGTCAGTGATAGAGACAACTTCGCCGATAGAGAAGTCGATCTTGTGCTTTGGCTGTTCCAGGCCCATACGCTTCTGGATCTTCTCGATTTCGTCTTGTTCGATTGGGGTCGGGTCGGTACCGCTGCCCACGAAACCGGTCACGGAAGGGGTGTTGCGCACAATGTACCAGGCGTCTTCACTGAGCTTCATTTGTACTAGCACGTACCCTTGGAAAATGCGCTTTTCGACCACCCGGCGTTTGCCGTTCTTGATCTCAATCATTTTTTCTTTTGGTACCAGGACTTCAAAAATCTTGTCCTTCATGTCGAGGCTGTCGGCGCGTTGACGGATGCTTTCGGCGACTTTTTCCTCATAACCGCTATAGGTGTGGATGGCGTACCATCGTTTGCTAGTGTCATAGCGTTTGCTAGTGTTCATAGGCTTACTCTGTTCCTCACTTTAATAATAGTTGTCTAAAGACTTTGTCGAGGCCATAGTCGACGAGAGCGACGACGCCGCCAAAGATGATGGCGAACACCAGTACGGCAAAGGTCAGTTGGCGGCTCTGCCTCCAGGTTGGCCAGGTGACCAGCTTGAGTTCGCGCCAGCTGTTACGGAAGTAGGCCGGGAAGATGACCTTGCCAATCATTCGCAACACTTTGCGTATCGGTCGGAAGGCTTTGTGCCCAAAAAAGGAGCGCAAACCGCGGCCGATTGGTGCAAAAACCGGGCGCAAGACCCGTCCAAAAGCACCTCTGATGCGAGGCGACCGCTGGGGTTGCTCACTGGCTTCCGCCGCTTTTTCCGCTCTTTCCCTGAAGGTCTCGGGGTTTTTAACCCGGCGTCGGGTTTTCGCTGATTTTTCTTCGGCCATATCCTGCCTGGCTCCCACCTAAAAATTAAAAAGCCTACATATTATGCAGGCCAATGCCGTCAAGTATAACAGCCCGCAGACCAGAGGTCAAGCCACTTGGCTGTCTGCTATAGTTACATGTATGACGCTTACGCTCGAAGTGTTCCTGGGCCTCAGTCTGATTGAATTGCTGCTCTGGCTGCCTCTCTTCAAAGCCGCCCGGCGCTGGATGGTAGTGGGATTGATACCGCTGCTGTCCGTGGTGAGCGGTCTGCAGTTTGGGGCACAGTATGCTGTTTGGGCGTTTATAGTGTTAGTTTTAAGTGGCTATCGGATAGTAAATCTGTTGCGCTTGCTCGAGGAACGCACAACGCCGGCCCGGCTCAACGTCGTAGCCAGACGCAGTAGCCTATGGCTCATTGGCTTGCAGCTGACAGTCGTTGTTGTGGCCTTGGTCGGCCGCCATTTCGGTGTCACCAAGCTAGACTGGTGGTACGCTTTTGGATTTGCTCAATTATTTACAGCGATCGTAATCTTTAGCTCCACCCGCCGCCACCTGCAAACAACGCGAGCACCACAAATTACAAAGCATCTGGCCGACCGCGACCTACCGACGCTAAGCGTTTGCGTGCCGGCACGTAACGAAACGGAAGATCTGGAAGCCTGCCTGGAATCTCTGGTAGCCAGCAACTACAGTAAGCTGGAGATTCTGGTGCTCGATGACTGCTCCCAGAACAAACACACCCCCGAAATTATTCGCGGCTATGCACAACACGGGGTGCACTTCATCGGTGGCAAAGTACCACCAGAACGCTGGTTGGCCAAGAATTACGCCTACGAGCAGCTGACCCAGGCAGCAAACGGCGACATTCTGCTTTTCTGCGGTGTTGATACTCGCTTTACCCCGGACAGTCTGCGGCACATGATTGAAACCATGCTTGCCAAAAATAAAACCATGCTCAGCCTCGTTCCTCGCAACGATCTGCCGTTGAGCGGCCAGCGACTTGGTTTGCTGGTACAGCCGGCACGCTATGCCTGGGAGCTCAGTTTGCCCCGCCGTCTCTTAGAGCGCCCACCGGTACTAAGTACCTGCTGGCTTATCGAGCGCTCAGCGTTAATGGATGCCGGTGGTTTTGAGGCTGTTAGCCATACTGTGGTGCCAGAAAGTTATTTTGCGCGGTTTACCGCCAGCCACGCCGACGGCTACGGTTTCTTGCAAGCCGATTCGGCGCTGGGTCTCGACAGCGCCAAAAGTTACGTGGAGCAACGCGCCACCGCCATTCGAACCCGCTACCCCCAAACCCACCGGCGGCCGGAAATTGTAGCCCTACTCAGCCTGGCCGAAGTGACACTACTCAGCCTTCCGCTAGTGACCGCGCTCACCGCAGCCTTATCCAGCCACTGGCCGTTGCTGGCTCTTTCGGCCTTTACAATGGTGTTGCTGGCGGATGCGTTTTCCAGAGTAACCACCTTGACCTATCGACATTTTCTCAGCTCAAGCCTCTTCATATGGCCCTTCACCGTCCTTTTTGACGTTGGCCTGCTGAATTACTCCATGTGGCGCTATGAATTCCGGGAGGTCGTCTGGAAGGACCGTAACATCTGTATTCCGCTCATGAGAGTGGCGTCAGGGCTGCCCAAAACTTGACACAAGGGATATAATTAAGGCATGAATGTGTCTCTCATCCCAGGCACACCTCCTGAAGTTGCACCACAGCCTCGGTCTCGTTGGGCTGCCATGACCGAACGCTATGCGCATTGGGATAAGCCTCGCGTCATTGCCGGCCTTGGAGTTGTGGCTCTCGGCACGCTTGGGCAAGCACTAGGCATGTTTCCACACCATGAAGCGGTACACGAAGTCGCTGGTGTGGTTGTTGCAGTTGATTTGGTGCAATTGGGCGAAGTAGCCATCCGCCATGATATCCCTCGCCGCCTAGCAGGGTTCAGCTCAGATTCGGAATAAAAACCGTAAAGGTTGAGCCCTTATTAAGCTCACTTTTCAAGTCTAACTCGGCATGAATCAACCGCGCCAGCTTCATGGTCACGTACAGTCCCAGGCCGGTGCCATTTGCCTGTCGCGTCCGGTAATCTTCAGACCGGAAAAACTTATCATAGACCCGCTCCTGATCGGCTTTGCTGATGCCAATGCCGGTGTCGCTGACGCTGAACCGCACACCTTTGGGCTCGGCGGTCGCCGTAACCGTGACCTGCCCCCGCTCGGTATATTTAATGGCATTGGTAATAAAATTCTGTAGTATTTCACGTACGTACAGCTTGGTCGAGTGGAGTAGCTCAAGTTTGGGGTCGGGCTCAATTTTTAGACTTAAGCCCTTGGCCGTAGCTTGCGGTGTATAATTGTGCTCCAGTTCGTTCAGGAGGTCGTGTACATTGATGGTTTCCACCTCTACAATCAGCTTGCCCCGCTCGGCCCGGCTCAGCGTTGACAAGTCGTTGATCATATCAGCCAGAAACAGAACCTGGCTGTGTGCGGCCTTCAGCGCCTGAGTCATGGCGGCCACGTCGCCTTGCTTTTCCAAGATCAGCTTGACGTTACTGATGTTGCCTTCAGCAATAGCAATTGGCGTGCGCAGCTCATGGCTGACAACACTAATAAACTCATCACGCTCCTCTTCCAGTGACTTCTCCCGCGTAATGTCACGGAGCAGCAGCACGTAGCCGCTGTCACCGCTTTCGCCATAGCCTAGATGCACCGGCGCAATGCTCATGTACAGGTTAATCCAGCTGCCATCGGCGTATTGCAGGCGCAGGTCACGATTCGTGGCTGGCACGTGGGTGTTTAGAATAAGCGCGGTAATGTCGAAGGGCTGGTTGTCTTTATCAATGGGCTTGAACAAATCACCCAGCAAGCTACCCACCTTAATGTTATTGACGTCAAAAATATTCAGCGTAGCCCCGTTATACAGGACAATTTTGCCTTTCTGGTCAACGGCGATCACAGCGTCGGCCATGCTGTTGATCAAGCTGGTCAAGCGCTCGTGTTCGAGGCGTTTGGAGCTTTGGCCGGACGAACTTTTGGTGGGCTTAAGCGGCATGTTGCCTCTTATTATGTCATGAAAGCGCGCTGTCAGAAATCAAAATCGGCCGGTAGGCGCGCATCGTGCGGCGAATGCCTTTGACGTCTGGCAATATCTCTTCCATGGCGCCCCAAAATTCCGGCCCATGTTTCATCAGCTTGGTGTGTGTCAGCTCATGGAGCAACACATAATCAATACACTCCCACGGCAGTTGCACAAGATACAAGTTGAGCACAATGTTGCCCTGCTGGTCGCAGCTGCCCCAGCGACTCTTCAGGCGCTTGATAGCTACCGAATGATAGGTAAAGCCGTGCTGCGAGGCCAGATATGCCAGCCGGGGAGGTAAAAGTTGCTCGGCCTGGGCCCGCAGCGCCCTCAGGGCCGCCTGGGTGGCTACTTTTTGGACGTTATCGTCGGTAGACAAACTATTCACCGGATGGTTAACCACAACTTCGCTGGCCCGCAGACGGCTGGTAATCCGGTCGGCTTGGGCCGGGACGAAGCGGAGGTGATGGGCCTTGCCGATACGCTGCCCATCTGCCAGATATTGTTTCGGCTGGCGTTGAGCTTCCAGCCAGGCGCTGCGTGATTTGGCGAACCGGATGCCGGCGCTATACGGCGCCCAAGTTGGGATACTGACCCGAATGGTGCCATCGGCAGCGATGCTCAGGCGTAAATTGCGACTGGATTTTCGCTTATAAACAGTGATCGTAGTGCGTTCATCGAGCGCAAATTGTTTTTGAGCCATGACCGTATACAGTATACCGTATACTGCTTACAGCTTAGCGGATTGAGATGTTGCGTCGTGTCATATCCACGCGGCCCTGATTAGCGTTTGGAATCAGGTTTACTAGACCAGGTTTAATAACCTGCGAACTGGCGTCTTCCAGGCTCAGAGTGCCCATCTCGCGCAAACGGCTGACAACAGCACTCTGCTGCATGCCAAAGAGGTGCTTGCCACTCACCACCACGTAATCCTCGGCGGCAGTCGGATTCTGCATTTGCCCAATGACCGCTTCAAAGGTGGTGCGGTCCCACTGCGCCGCGTATTTGTCGTCGGCACGGCGCCGGTCGCGCTTCAGGTTACGCGTGAAGGCGGTGTCGGGATCCATCTGGAACCAGACCAAGAGCGGCTTGGCATGGTGGCGATGCGCCAGATTGCGTAGCTCCACACGCTGCTTGGCGCGCATGGCGCTAGCATCGTAGGCCACACTGATACCGGCGGCCAAAAACTCCTCGGTCATGTAGTTCATGATCTGCGCCACAACGTCGCTTTCCTGCTTGTCATACCGCGGCTGTTCAAAGAGTTCACCCCTGATCCGATCAGCCTGCAAATGCGCTGCTTGTACGCTGTCACAAAACTGTCGAGCAAAATACGTCTTCCCGGCCCCTGGAAACCCATAAAATAACAGCAAAAAAGGTTTGGTCGGAAATATTTTAGCCATATCTTATAGGTATAGCAGATTTCCCCTTGAATGAAAAGTCAAAACGGAGGGCGGCTACAGAGCTTCTTCGATTTCCGCTACAAGCTCTTCATAAGCGTGTGCCGGATCAGCAGCTTGCGTAATCTGACGACCAATGACCAGGAGATCAGCGCCGTCACGGATGGCGGCGCTCGGCGTGCTAATACGAGCCTGGTCCTGCGTATCAACAGTTGCTGAGCGGGTGCCTGGAATCATCGCAAATAAATCTTTTGTATTAGGGTTACTCTTGATGAGATCAACTTCCAGAGGCGAACACACGATGCCCCTTAGTCCGGCCACCGACGCTTTCAAGGCTAGGTTTTGCACAACTTCGTCAGAAGAATTGCCATACATATCCCAAACCTCTGCATCTTCTATTGAAGTTAGAACAGTCACTCCTAGCATAGTAATGTGCTCGGCTTCTTCTTGCGCTGCACGCATTGCGTCCCCACCGGCGGTGGTGTGCATAGTGATACCAAACGGTTGATGCTCAAGTGCTTTTATGTTTTTCACAGTCTTGGCAACGGTATTAGGAATATCATCCAGTTTTGCGTCTGCAACCCAGTCCAGGCCATTCGTGGCTGCTAGTTCGGAGCAGTGACGCCAGCTGGTAGCGCTTGACAGCTCTAACCCAAGTTTTATAAAACGTGCTCCCGCCTCTTTGGCCACAGTAGCCAAGCGTACCGCGTCCTCTTCGCGAGACGTATCAATTGCTAGAATAATGCGTTCACAGGCCGGTAACTCTGTCATGACGCCTCCGCCCACCACATGTAAGCTTACTAATTCGTGGCAGGGGAGACAGGACTTGAACCTGCGACCCTCGGTTTTGGAGACCGATGCTCTACCAACTGAGCTACTCCCCTACGACCTAGACAATGTACCACGTTCCGCTAACCCTTGACCAGAGGTGTGACACACTTGAGCGCAGCTATACGTGCGTCTTACAGTAACTTGTGATCTTCATCACATCGTCCACCCCGGCGACAACGTTGTAAAAAGGGTTGACTTAGCAAAACGCTATTGCTAAACTGAACCTGTAATACTGCTTGTGCTATTGAGGTCCAACACCTATAATAAGCATAAGGAAAACAAAACATAGCACCAATTAAAAAGAGGGTCATGAAGATACTGATGCTTGGGTGGGAGCTACCTCCCCACAATAGCGGCGGACTGGGAACAGCCTGTTTCCAGCTCTGCAAAGCTCTCTCAAAAAAAGATGTGGACATCGAGTTTATACTGCCCTACCATGCCGATCACGGCATTGATTTTATGGATATTACAGCCGCTCACCCACAAGGTGCCGCCTCTGTTATTCGCTCCGGGATAGCGTATGACAGCTACAAATACATCTTGCATGACGGTTCGGAGGAATGGCTGACTGTTTACGACCAGCAACAGGTGTACGAACACACGGTGGCCCAGTTGGTGGAGAACAAGACCTTCGACCTCGTGCATGCCCATGACTGGCTGACTTTTCGGGCGGCAATGCGCGTCAAAGAGCTCAAAAATTGCCCGATTATCTTGCATGTGCACTCCGTTGAATCTGATCGGGCCGGCAATAAACCGGGCAACCCCATGGTGCATGAAATCGAGAGTATGGCCATGCACATGGCCGACCGGGTAATTGCCGTCAGTCAGCACACCAAGGACTCCATCGTGCGCGATTATCACATCCCAGCCGACAAGATTGAGGTGGTTCACAACAGCATTGATCCTGGCGAGCTGGCTCCGCTGGACGGCGATAACGCCTACCGCTATCTGAGCCTGATGAAGTCGCTTGGCTATCGGGTGGTGGTCAACGTTGGCCGCCTGACTATTCAAAAGGGTTTGCCAAACCTGTTGCACGCTGCTAAAGAAGTGATTGCACGAGCGCCAAAGACCATGTTTTTGATAGTCGGCAGCGGCGAGCAGTACTACGAGCTGATTGAAATGGCCGCTGGCTTGGGCATTGGCCCGAATGTGCTCTTCACCGATTTTCAGCGCGGCAAAAAATGGCGCGACGCCTATGCCATCGGTGATCTCTTTGTCATGCCTTCGGTGTCAGAGCCTTTTGGGCTGACGCCACTGGAAGCTATTAGTTATGGCACGCCGTCGCTGGTCAGTCGCCAGTCTGGCGTCAGTGAAGTACTCAGGAACTGCCTTAAGGTAGACTTCTGGGACATCGACGAAATGGCCAACCAGATCACGGCAGTCGTGCAAAACGACCCCTTGCGCGACGAACTGCTCAAGAATGCTTACCCTGAATTTGAGAAGCTGTCTTGGGATGACGCCAGTGAAAAGGTTATGAAGGTGTACGAAAACCACCTGGCAGGAGCGGCGGCATGAAAAAGGCCATCGTCCTGTACCTGCACGTGCACCAACCCTATCGAGTGCGGCACTATACCGTTTTTGACACCGGCGCCAAGCATGATTACTTCGACGCCCCCTATGAAGACCAAGAGAGCAACGAGCGAATCCTGAAGAAGGTGGCCGAAAAGTCATACCTGCCGGCCAACGCTCGCTTACGCAAACTACTCGATGAAAATCCGCAGTTCAAGCTCAGCCTATCCATTACGGGCACGGTTATTGAGCAGTTGGAAAAATGGGCGCCAGAGGCTCTGGAATCGTTCAAAGATCTGTGCAGCACCGGCCGCGTGGAGATTGTGGCCGAAACCTATCATCACAGCCTAGCGTTTTTCTACTCGCGAGCAGAGTTTGAAATGCAAGTTGATATGCACCGCCGCAAAGTGCAAGAGATATTCGGCCAGACGCCCCAGGTTTTCCGCAACACCGAGTTGGCTTATAACAATGACCTAGCCCAGTGGGCCGACCGGGCCGGCTACAAAGGTATCCTAGCCGAGGGCTGGGATCCGGTTCTGGAGTGGCGCAGTCCGAATTTCGTGTACCGGCCAACGTACACCAATCAAATTCGCCTGCTTATGAAGAATTACAAGCTCAGCGATGACATCGCCTTCCGTTTTGGTGACCGTGAATGGGCAGAATGGCCCCTCACAGCCGACAAGTTCTCACACTGGCTAAGCGAGGATAAGGACGCCACCAATTTCAACCTCTTTATGGACTACGAGACCTTTGGCGAGCACCAGTGGCATGAATCTGGCATTTTTGACTTCCTGGAGCACCTGCCCAAAGAGTGGCTGAAAGCTGAAGGCCATACCTTTATGACCGCCAGCGAAGTTATAGACAATTTTGAAGCTGTCGGACAGATCGACATCCCGCAGACCGTTACCTGGGCCGATACCGAGCGCGACTTGTCAGCTTGGCTGGGAAATTCCATGCAAGATTCCTCGATACACGCGCTGTATGGCTTGCAGGATAAGGTGATTGGCACCAATGATCTAGCGCTGATAGATGACTGGCGCCGGCTGCAAACATCCGACCACTTCTACTATATGTGTACTAAGTGGTTCAACGACGGCGATATTCACGCCTACTTCAGCCCATACGAGACGCCGTACGAAGCCTACATTAACTTTATGAACGCCTATCGGGATTTGCAGTTTAGGCTGGCTGAAAAGGGCGTTGAGGTTTAGCATTGTACTAAAATAGTACTAAAGAGGGGGTGGCATGGGTCGACCAGTCGTATTGAGTAACGGTCAGCTGTTCGTCGGCCTAGACGAGAACGGCCTGGTTCACGACTTCTATTATCCTTATGTGGGCCTGGAAAACCTCTGTAACGCCCGCAGCAGCCAGCACAAGATAGGTGTTTGGGTTGACAAAAAATTCAGCTGGACCGATGACGGCACCTGGGAAATTCAGGTTAACTTCGAAGACGAGGCGCTGGTTAGTGATGTCAAACTGCACTCCCGGGAGCTGGGTTTGACAATTGCGGCCCAGGACTTTATAGATCCAGAGACCAACGCCCTCATTCGGCACTTGACAGTCACCAACGAACTCCAGAAGGAACGTGACGTTCGTTTGTTCATGCACCAGGTATTCCAGATATCCCGAGCTGGACGAGCCGACACGGCCCTGTATGTGCCCGACGAACACTACTTACTGGATTACAAGGGGCGCTACTGTCTGGTAATCGGTGGCAAATTCGAGGATGGTGAATCCTTTGATCAGTACGCCGTGGGTATTTATGGCATCGAGGGCAAACAAGGCACGTATCTGGATGCCGAGGATGGTGAGCTGTCCGATAATCCGGTGGAGCATGGTGGCGTCGACAGTGTCATTCGGTTCCGTAAGCAATTACAGGCCGGCGGCTCAATGAGCCTTGATTACTGGATCATCGCTTCCAGCAGCCAGAGTGACGGCGAAGAGACGCATGTCCAGTTCAAACAACAAGAGATGTCGCAACGCTTACAAGCAACCCGCGAATTCTGGAAAAAATGGCTGGGCGAGGGCGATGTCGACACGCCGGACTTTCACCGCCGCAGCCTGCAGCACAGTCTGCTGATTATCAAGGCTCACTGTGACGAGCGCGGCTCGGTGCTGGCCAGTGGGGATTCCAGCATTTTTAATTACGGACGCGACTACTATTGCTACTGCTGGCCACGTGATGCTGCCTACGCCATCTGGCCGCTGATCCGCCTGGGCCACTTCGACGAAGCGCGCCATTACTTTGAGTTTGCCCGCGACACCATGCACGAGGACGGCTATCTGATGCACAAGTACCAGCCCGACCGCGCCATCGGCAGCACCTGGCACCCGTTGGTGCACAATAAGCACAAGGAGCTAGCCATTCAGGAAGATGAGACGGCTGGCGTGATCTTTATGATCGGCGAGTACTACGAAGCCAGCAAGGATAGGAACTTCGTGCAAAATCTCTATCACACCTTTATAGAGCCGTGCGCCAACTTTATGTGCCGCTTTGTCGACGAAAAGACCGGTTTGCCACACGCCAGCTATGATTTATGGGAGGAAAAGTTCCTCACCTCTACGTATACCGTGTGTGTCGTGATTGCCGGGTTAGAGACGGCGGCTAAACTAGCCACGCTGGTTGAGCTGCCCGAGGATGCCGTTCGCTGGAAGCGCACCGCCGACAGCATCAAAGAAAACCTCGATAAGCTCTACAGCTCAGTTGGCTATTTCGTCAAGGGTTTTCTGCTGCAAGAAGATGGCAAGTTGGAGTACGACAATACGCTCGATGTTTCCAGCCTGTACGGCCCCTACATGTACGCTGGCTTGCCGCTGGATGATGAGCGCCTAATGAACACTGCTCAACAGGTCGAAAAGCGCCTTCTTGGCACCTCGCCGAGTGGTGGTGTACTGCGTTACGAAAACGATGGCTACTTCCTGAGCAAACACCAGTATGCCGGCAATCCTTGGGTAGTCACTACACTTTGGCTAGCTCAGTATTATGCCACTACCGGGCAGACCGATAAGGCCCAGACGCTGCTGGACTGGTCTCTGAAACGCGAGCTATCAAGTGGCGCACTCAGCGAGCAATTTGATCCCGAGACCGGGGCACCGCTCGGTGTCACGCCCCTCGTTTGGAGCCATGCCGAGCTCGTCAATACCTTGCTGGACCTGTCGAAACCCTCAACACAGCCCGCACCCCCAACCCCTAAGAACTAAGGTCCAAGATCGAAGATCTAATTACCGCTTCGGCGCTTCATTGCGCCCCAAACTCTTCTTGGTTTCAGTAAAAACTACGTGCTTGCGCAGCTTTGGGCTATATTTACGCAGACTGAGCTTATCCGGCGTGTTCATGGTGTTTTTGGTCGTGTAATACAAGCGCTCGCCGCTTTCTTCACTGACGAGACCAATGATCTTCCGCTTATCGCCTTTTGCCATAGATTAATAAGTTTAACAGATACGCACCAGCTTGTAAATAGCAGAGGTGTAGTCAGTCAAAAGCACAAAGCTCAAAGTCGAAAGCCGCCGCCGTGTGGCTGCTTGAGACTTTTTAGCTTTAGACTTTCAGCACAAAATAAAAATAGCGGTTGATCACACCCTAAATATGCCAGTGGCATATTTTGTAGACACGAGCGAAGCGTCACTAAAGCCAAATAAAAATAGCGGTTGATCACACCGCTATTTTTATTTTTTCCTCTTGCAAGAAGGACAATTTGTAAATGTATTTTGGTTTACACTTACTAATGCTTATGCTAATCCACCGTTATACATTTGTCAACACCTTTTCTCCACAACCGTGAGGGCTTCCGTCTTGAGCGCAGTTTGGAGTGAAGGACGAAGCCCGTAAAGGAGCCGTACTTATGGTACGGCGAGTGCGGACTGGAGGCTTTCGCCCAAAATGGGCCAAGTCTGGAGCTCGCCACAAAGACAACTAAAAACACCCCTTCGGGGGTGTTTTTCTGTGCTCGCTTGGCGCATCAGCTTAATGATCGTTTCTGCTAGTCAGCACTACCAGAAGTGTACTGGCAGCTGCCGATCATAGCTGTAAGAAATCTTACATAACCGTAAGCGGGATATTATGGAGCCGACGACAGGACTCGAACCTGCGACCCGCTGTTTACAAAACAGCTGCTCTACCAACTGAGCTACATCGGCAAAATACCCATCAAGTTTAGCAAAAAACGGGGGTGAATTAAAGCTACGAGTCCTCACCCAACCCATAGCCTTTCAGTTCGGTGTTGTAATGTTCCACAAGCGCGTCATCACCAATGAAGGGAGCAGCGACCTGCAGCACATTACGCCCGATATCTTTTTTATAGACCGTCGCCACTGTCGCTTCAAGTTTCTCGCGCTGACGCTGCGTGCGTATAATACGCCTAACTTTTAGCCACCCCTCTGCCGCATAGTCCCTTTGCCCGTCTCTAACTAGCCTGTCCCCCGTCACGCCATTAAGAGAAAACTCCCCAGTCGACAGGTCGGCTATTCGCTGCGCTGGCAGAACGATCAGCCGAAACATAAAAGCGCCATTAGACTGTCTCCTTATGGCCTCAGTAGCTGGGAAGACGCTAGTGAGGGGTGGCAGCCAGAGCTTAGCTTTGCGGTCAACCCCTAGGTCTTCTATCTCGGCGTACACGGCTCGCACCGGCCTCACTTCTTTTAGAAAAGGATACACTTCCTTTTTCTTAAGCTTAGCGTGGCGGTTCCGGCGCACCCTCCTTATGCTGTCACTCATATCATTTATCATAATAACAGACATTTGCAACAATGAGCGACCGCCCAGACTTTATTTATCCCTGTTTTTTTGTTATGATTGTCTGGTTATTCGCCACCTTAGCTCAGGGGTAGAGCACATCCATGGTAAGGATGGGGTCACGGGTTCAAATCTCATAGGTGGCTCCAGGCTTTGCTAAGGCAAAGGAATTTACAGTTTACAATTTTCGATTATCAATGGCAGCCAAAAGCCAAGTGCTTTTGAGTTAAATATTTAGCCGTCAGGCTGGCCGCCATTGTAAATTGCTCATTGAAAATTGATAATTACTTTTGCGAAGCAAAAGCATGCAGGGTTAGTGAAGCGGTCAAACACGACAGACTGTAAATCTGTTGGCTTATGCCTTCGGAGGTTCGAATCCTCCACCCTGCACCAGAATTTGACATCAAGATAAATACAATTCATAATCGTATTATTAACGGGGTTCAACATGGCTGATGCTGTATCCATGGAGCAAAGAGGCATAAAAGACGGTGCGATTGTCTATTTTCTTGAAGCAGCCGACAGAGAAACTGCAGAGCAATACATAGAGGCTTGGAAGGTAGTAAAAGGAGTAGTGGTAGGAGATGTCGGTGTGCCCCGTCCTAGAATAGCTTCGCAAGAGGGGTTTAGGGGTGGCCCTGATTTGTCCGCTTCTCGACAAGCCAGAAAACACCCAGATGAACTATTTACACTTACAGAAGTTAGAGATGCGCTTAATGATCATCGCTATCGTGCAAGTGAGGGCATGGGGGTTCCAGAAGAAGCCTCGCATGAAATTGATGAGCTTTTAAGCTTAGCAATAGGTAATTATTTAGTTGCTGGTGCGTTAGGGACAGCATTGTTTGAGCGGTCTGATCAAGAAGTAGCTTCACGCTTAAGTTGATAATAAAGTTCTAACCTCGTTTATCACGCTTCACCACATAGTTTACGCTTAGAGCACTTCGTCAGAGGTGCTTTTTTGCTTGATATGATTAGTTCATGCAATGCGTTGTAATAGATTTGGATGGCACAGATAGTGGAGCGGCAGCAGCTTTGGCAATTTAACCGCTCATCGGAATGGTTTGAGCGCCGGGAAAATCCAGCAAAATAGTTCCGAGCTCGGCAATAATGCTGCTCCAAGCCCCGACAATTGCTGCCAAAAAGCTTACGTTTATCACTTTTGCGCTACAATAGAGGCAGGAATAGGTTGTCAATTGCTATGAAAGCTCGCTTCAACACTCTCGGTTTTACGATTATCGAAGTCATGATCGTTTTGGCTATTGCTGGTTTGATTTTGCTGATTGTTTTCCTGGCCTTCCCTAATTTGCGGCGCAACGCCGACAATAATGGGCGTAAGCACGATGCTGCATTGTTAGTGGCGGCCATTACAAACTGCTTGGCAGATCATAACAATGACTATACTCAGTGTATGTCACCAAACAGCATCCCTTTGCAAGCATCAGAGTTAAGTGTTTATACCGGCTTTCACTATGGCGCCAGCGGCACTACGCAGATAGGGCCGTGGCCCACTGAACCAAACTGGCTCTTCGGTTTGGAGTGTAACAGTAGTGGCACCTGGTTTGTGACCGGTACCGGTCCAAAGACGTTTGTGGTGACATATCTGCAGCAAAGCGGCGACGGCTCGTACTACTCACGTTGCATCGACGGCGGTTCGTAACCCACCGCCTGGAGAGACGGTTAGCCATTTGGTACCATAAGAAAGTATGAGTCGCGGTCTTGAAGAAGTAGAAACCGAAAAGCAGATCAGTAAGCAGGGTGATAAAACCGACCTGTTTGACCGGTTTGTGCTGGTCGTGGCCGCCATCGAACCACTCTCGACGCTGCCACAAGTCTATCAAGTGTGGTTTAAGCATCAAACTGTTGGCGTGTCGGCGCTGACTTGGTTATTGTATGCGCTGAGCGAAAGCATTTGGCTCGCGTACGGTTTGAAAAAGAGAGACCGGCCCTTAATCGCGGCCAGTCTACTGTGGATGTTGATGGAGTTATTGGTTGGCTTAGGCGCCTTGCTGCACTAAGCCTCGACTGGATGATTCGGGTCAGAGAACGTGTTGGTGCCCCCATAAGCTAACTGGCCTAGCAGCTCTTCGTTCTCGCGTTCACGCATCAGGTCAGCAAGAGCGTCGGCCCTAAGCATCAAATCTGCGCGATCATCGGCCTCAGTCTCGCGAACTATCGATACATAAGTCGCTTCAAGATCTACTTTAATGTCTGAGCTCGATTTACCTTCGTATGCAGTTCGCAGCGCTTCGGTCCGCTCACTTAGAGCCTCTTCCTCGGCACGTAATTTCTCGACATCTTTTTGGGTTACGCCTGATTCCATTCCCATCACACACTCCTTACTTTTAGGCATTGTAGCACGTTTTGGACAAGTATACGAAAAGAGTTTGTATTTTACACTACAACGCGGCGGGGGCGCAGGATGCGCTTGGCGCGGGCCGGTGCTTTGAGGCGTTTCTGTTTGTCGGCAATCAGGTCGGCTTCGGCTTGCATGCCGTGGTTCATGTAGGCTTTATGCAATAAGGTATACGTTTCGTTGTTCGGCTCCAGCTCAGCAGCTTTCTCAAGTTCTTGGAACATTAACTTCTCGTTGCCCAGCTTCTCTTGCACCTTGGCGTACGCCACGTGTCGGGCCGCCAGATCATCTTCCAGCTTAAGCGCTTGCTCAAAGGCGACGGCCGCTTTCTCATAATTTTCGGTCTCGTAGTAGATCAAGCCCAGGTTGTGCAGGCTGGAGGCCGTGGCCTCGATGCTGGAGGCAATTTCGAAGCAGTCGATGGCGTCGCGGTATTCCTTTTGCTTGGCATAGAGGATACCAAGCCGATTGTAAGCCGCGGCGTTCTTTTCGTCGATTTTCAGGATGGTCAGCAGAGCCTTTTCGGCGCGCAGGAAGCGGTTTTCACGCATACCCTGGTGCGCGATATCCCACAAACGGCCGAGCCGGTCACCAACCCGTCGGGAAACGTTAGCGAATTCATCATCCCGCACCTGCGCGTTATGATAAGCGAGACCCGCAAAAGCGGCTACAATAAACAGTTCATACATAGGCAATCTGTACTTTTAAGTATAGCATTATCAGATCTGTAAGGCGAGGTTCATGAGTACCAGCTTGGGCTGGGCGTTGTTAGCTAGTGCTTCGCTGGCAATGTAGCTGGCTTGTTGCACCGCCTGCCATCGCTTGGCGGCGCGGGCTTGCGGGCTCAGCAGGCCGTACTGCGCCATCTGTTGCAGCATGAAAACCACGGCGCGGGCTTGGGAGCGGCTTTTGGAAAGGCTGTCAACCATGACCAACCGTTCAAAGACCGGTTTGCTGAGCAGTTCTCGGGCAGTTTCGGCAGCTTGGGAGAGTGGGTGTTCAGGCTCACTGAGCAGGGCGTGGGTCAAACCAGGCAGACCGCCGCTCATGGCTACGGCCCGGTGGACAGCGGCTCCATCATAGCCTTGGGCGATGAAAAACTGCTCAGTTTCGTTGACTTCAGGTCGGTGCACGGCGATGGTCTGCAGCCGGGAGCGCACCGTCGGCAGCAAGGCCTGCGGCTGGGCAGCCGTGAGGATAATGAGCGTGCCCGCCACCGGCTCCTCCAACGTCTTTAACAAAGCATTTTGGGCTTCTAGGCTCAACTGGTGTCCAGCTTCGATAATGACAGCTCGGTTGTAACCCTCACGACCAGGTACTTTGAGGCTTAAAAAGTGCTCCAGCTGGCGCACCGCATCAATGCCAATCGCCTTTTCGGCCTCCGGTTGGATTACCAGCCCGTACGCATCGGTCTCAAAACTGCCCGGCTCCAGGCCCAGTACACTCTCTGCCACTTCCCGGGCTAAGCTGTACTTGCCACTGCCTTCCGGGCCGGTCAGTAACAGGGCGTGCGCTGGCTCAGCCTGAAAAGCCTTAAGCCGTCTGATAGTTTCTGGATGCTTCAGCAGTTCAGCCACGGGTCATCAACTCCTCGAAAGACACCGGCACCGGTGCTTCAAAAACCTGCCTTTTCTTACTGGGTAGTGTTACCTCCAAGCTATTGGCATGCAAGTACATTCTGTCGGCCGGTGGACCGTCGTACATGGTATCACCAACAATTGGGTGCCCTTGGTGCTGCAAATGCA
Organism: uncultured Candidatus Saccharibacteria bacterium; assembly: GCA_964533425.1. Lineage (GTDB taxonomy): Bacteria > Patescibacteriota > Saccharimonadia > Saccharimonadales > UBA4665 > CAZHJG01. The sequence continues at coordinate 64,470 of CAZHJG010000001.1, forward strand.
CGCGTAGCTGATGTGTACGACCGGTCTGCGGCCGCAGCTCCAGCTCCGAGACAGCACCAACAGTTCTAATCGTTTTATAGTGCGTGGTGGCGGTCTTACCATGCGCGCCAACTCGAAAGTTTTGCGGCCGACGGGGATTACGCTCAATCGGCATATCAATGATGGCTTCTGGCGGATTCATTTCACCTTTCACGATTGCTCGATACGACTTTTTAACCTTGCGCTGCGAGAACTGCTTCTGTAGCCAACTCAGCGCCTCCGACGTCTTGGCACATATCATCACGCCGCTCGTCGCTCGATCCAATCGGTGCACAATGCCGGCCCGCTCACCGCTCTCGCCCTGCCAGCGGCTACTCAGCCAGGTGGCTACGGTCGCCTCAGGGTTAAACGCTCCTTTGCTATGCGTCAGCACGCCAGCCGGTTTATTGATAACCACGCAGTCCTCGTCTTCATAAATGACGGGCAGATTCAGCGGCGGTGGCTTGAACTCCCCAGGTACAAAATCAACCAGTACCACATCAGCCTCACGCACCCGATAGCTTGGCTTGGTAACCGTTTCCTGGTTGACTATGACTTTGCCCGACTCAATAAGTTGGGCCGCGAATGACCGGCTTAGCTCGGGGCTTTGTGACACAATATACTGATCCAACCTCAGGGCCTCAACCGGCTGCACCTCTTCCATGGCTGGCACTACGGCCGCAAACCAACTGCTTGCTGCACCTTAAACAACCGCTGGCCGGCCACATCACGCATCAAAAGCTCGCTGGCCTCAAGCCTCTGGGTGATGGCCCGATCGTCGACCTTGGCCAGCTCAGCCTGAAAGGCCGTCAGAAAAGCCGCCACTTTATCTGCCACGGCTGTTTTCAGCGGCCCGTACTGGTTTTGCCCAATAAACTCATCAGGGTTACCGCCGAGCAGCTTGTACAGATCAAGCAAATTACTCACGCCAGGGCGCTCTTTATAATCGTATTGCACCTCGTTTAAGCTGTCGGTTGCCGCACTCATAATCTTTTTCCGAGCTTCGTCGGGCGAATCGGTCAAGAAAATCACTCCACGCCCGGTCTCTTCGCTTTTGCTCATCTTCTTCGTCGGATTTTGTAGATCCCGAATGCGCAACCCCTGGTCTTTGCCAAAAAACTCATGCTGCTCAGGCACCGGCTTGGGCACGACGAATAGCTCGCCAAACTGGTTATTCATCCGCTCAGCAATATCACGCGTGAATTCCACATGCTGCGTTTGATCATCACCGACAGGCACATATTCGGCGCCATACAGCAAGATGTCACAGGCCATGAGCACCGGGTAGTTAAACAATCCTACACTGATACGATCCTCATGCAGCTTCGCCGATTTATCTTTAAACTGTGTCATACGGCTCATTTCTCCGAAACCAGTAAAGCAACCTAGGATCCACGTCAGCTCGCTGTGGGCCGCAATATAGCTCTGTCGATATATGAAGACATCATCGTGGTCAAGCGGTAGACCGGCCGCGACGAAAACCCGCAAGGCGTTCATGACGCCGGTTTGCAGCTGCTCATGATCAATCGGCGTCGTAAAGCTATGTAAATCGGGCATGAACAGATTGATTTGGTACTCGCCAGCCTTCTGCTTGGCCATATCGACCAAAGGCAGCAAGGCCCCAAGGTAATTACCCAGGTGCAAGTCATTATTGGCCCGTAGACCGGTTAGAACTACTGGTTTTGCCATAGCTTATCCTATTATAGACTATTCTCTTCGCTGACCAGCCGGCTTGGGTAAAGGGACTGCTCGACAATGCCTGGTACATCGACAAACGAGGTCATAGCACTCCTGCCTGCCGCCCGCTCAGCGTCTCTGCGGTTATCAGCGTGTCTTAGCTGACGTACTTCTGGAACATCCTGGCTGATGAATCTTCGCTCGTACAAATAAGCACTCTCAATAATTGTCTGGCAGCCACTATCCACCAAAGTCTCCAGTCGTTCTCTATTTGCTCTCATCGTTGTCTTCTCCTCTTAAATATTAAAAAACCGCCTCGCTGGGCGGTTTGCTTGCTCTGTTGGTTGTTTAGTTAGTCAACAGCGAACTCACCGCCCTTAATAAAGTCGGTAAAGAAAACCCAATTCTGGTTGTGCTGTCCACTTGACATGCCTAGTAATATACACCTGTCGTCAAGGGGTGTCAAACCAGGAAGTATTCACAACACATCAGTCGAAAGTCTAAAGCCGAAAAGCCGAAAGCCGCTGCAGCGACTGCCACTGCTTTCAGCTTTGGACTTTTGACTTTCGACTCAAACGACCGGGGGAAATTCCCATTCCTCACCCGTACTTTGAGCTGGCGAATCGGCTGCTGCCTTTTCGGCTAGCAGAATGTCAAATGCAGCGTGCTCGATACGTACCAGAGAGCGAGGCACGCCGAAAGCCACTCGGCCAGCAAACAGTGAAAAGCTCTGCTTGGAGTTGGTCAGCTCAGGATTGGACTTGTGGCCATTGTAGTAGTAATCCGTAGCAGCCAGCGCAAGCCCTTCATTCTGAAGCAGTTTTACAGCCAGCTCAAACTCGGCTGTTGGCTGCGCAACCTCGTTAATGCGCCGGACTATGCTCATGCCGCTCGCTGCATATTTAACGCTTGGTGAACTGACGCTGTTTGCGGGCGCCCTTGAGGCCGAATTTCTTGCGTTCTTTTTCGCGCGAATCGCGGCTTAAGAGGTCGGCGCGCTTGAGCGTGCTCTTGAGGTCTTCGTTCATAACGGTCAAGGCTTTGGCGATACCTAAGCGAATAGCTTCGGCCTGGCCTTCGTGGCCACCACCGGAAACGACGGCGCTGACGTCAAACTTGTTGACGGAGTCAACCACCACAAAGGGCTGTTGCAGCTTGGCCAGCAGATACTTGCTAGCGGCAAAGTATTCCTCGGCGGACTTGCCGTTGATAATCATAGCGCCCTTGCCGCCTTGCACACGTACGCGGGCGGTTGAGCTTTTGCGGCGGCCTAAGCCGTAAAAATAGGTATTTTTTGCCATTACTTACTGTCCTTTAACGATAATTTTACCGGTTTCTGGGCTTCGTGCTGGTGCTCGGCGCCGGCGTATACCTTGAGGCGCTTTAGGCGTTCGTCACGCAGCTTGTTGACTGGCAACATGCCACGAACCGCGTTGGTGATCGGGAACGTCGGGTCCTTTTGCAGTTTCTCGGCCAGCGTGGCTTCTTTGAGGCCGCCGGGGTAATTGCTGTGGCGGTAGTAAACCTTCTTGTTTAGCTTGTCGCCGGTAGCCACGGTCTTCTCGGCGTTCACCACAATGACGAAGTCGCCACAGTCGATATGCTTGGTGAACTGGGGTTTGCCTTTGCCGGTGAGCAAGGTAGCGATTCTGGTGGCCAGACGGCCGATGGGCGCCTCGGACGCATCGATGACATACCATTGGCGGGTCACGTCACTGGGCTTGGCGCTATAGGTTTTCATTATTTCTTCTCCTTGGCCGGCGCGCGCTTTGCCGTGGCCGGCTTTTTGGCTGCTGGCTTCGGGGCAGCTTTCGGCTTCGCAGCTACAGGCTTATCGGTCGTGGTTTTAGCAGGCGCAGCGGCCTTGGCGACCGGTGCTTCTTTGAGGTCATCAACAAAGCTGACGCGGGCCAACTGGGCGTTGTCGCCGCGGCGCAGGCTGGTCTTTTCGATACGCAAGTGTCCGCTGTCACGACCCTTCAGTTTGGGGGCAATCTCGTCGACCAGTTTGTGGGCGCTGGTGACGGTCTGCAAGCCGCTGATAACTTGACGGCGGTTGTGTAAATCACCTTTTTTAGCCTTGGTAATGAGCTTTTCGACATAGGGCACAACCTCCTTGGCCTTGGGCAAGGTGGTTTCGATGGATTCGTACTTTACCAGGGAGTCGGCCAGGCCTTTAATAAGCGCCCGGCGCTGATCGCGTTCGCGATGCAGTTTACGACCCTGATATCCGTGCCTATGCATAAGCGCTCCCTTCGGTCGCTTGAGCTGAAAGTCGAAAGTCAGAAAAGTCGAAAGCCGCTGCAAGGACTGCGACTGCTTTCAGCTTTGGACTTTGAACTTTGGACTGATGTGTAGTGAAACGGAGCATCACAGTTCCAACTCCGCCAGCTTCTCTTTCACTTCGTCGAGGGCTTTGCTGCCAAAGCCCTTCAGGTCGCGCAGTTCGGCGTCGTTGAGTGCGAACAGATCACGAATGGTGTGAATGTCGTTGTTAATCAGGGCATTGGTGGTGCGGGCTGACAGGTTGAGGTCCTCGATGGAGGTGTTCAAGGCAGCTGGCTCGTCACCGAGCATTTCGCCGCCAAACTCGGAGTCCTGGCCAGCGCTAGCTTCGCTCAGCGGCTCGGGTACAGCCACACGGGTCTTGCCAGCCAGCGCCGTGTATTGGTTGATCAGGATGGCGGCAGCTTCCTCAAAGGCGTCCTGGGGCGTAATGGAGCCGTCAGTGTCAACGGTCAATAGCAGGCGGTCAAGGTCAGTGGCCTGGCCGACACGGGTGTTTTCTACTTTGTAGCGCACCCGCAGGACTGGACTGAAGATAGCGTCCAGCGCAATCATGTCGTTGGACTTGCGAGCGGTGCCTTCTTCGATGGTGCGATAGCCGCGCCCAACTTCAACCCGCAAGTCGATGACCAGCTGGGTCTTAGCTTCGTCGATGGTAGCGATAACGTGATCTGGGTTGACGATTTCGACGTCGGCGTTGGTCTCGATGTCTTTGGCGGTGACCACACCCTTGCCTTGCTTAACAATACGCAGATCCTGGGCTTCGGAACCGTAGACACGGAAGCGTATGCCCTTAAGGTTGAGCATGACATCAACAACGTCTTCCTTGACACCGTCAACAGCGGTAAATTCGTGCGTAACACCCTCAATACGGAAGGCCGTAACCGCCGCGCCCGAGATGCTGGAGAGCAGTACCCGGCGCAAGCTGTTGCCCAGCGTCATACCATAGCCACTGTGCAGCGGCTCAACGCTGAACGTTGCGCTGGACGCGCCATGATCGTCGACTTTGACGAGGCCGGGGGTGTGAATAGTATTTGACATGCTTGCTCCTTCTTTAGCGTGAGTAGTACTCGACGATTAACTGCTCATTGATATCCGGTTCGGCGTCATCCCGGGCAGGAACGCCAGTTACGGATAGTTCAACTTTCTTACGATTAACTTTCAGCCAAGCCGGGGTATCGGCTGGGGCCGGGCTGACCTCATCCAGGTTCTTGAAGTACTCGGTCTTCTGGCTGCGGGGGCGAAGCACCAGCATGTCACCGGGCTTCAGGCGGATGGATGGAATATCGACGCGAGTGTCGTTCAGCATGAAGTGACCATGAGTAACCAGTTGACGGGCCGCCCGACGGCTCGGGGCGAAACCGGCGCGGTAGACGGCGTTATCGGCGCGCTGCTCCAGCAGTTGCAGCAGCACTTGACCGGATTGGCCTTGACGGCGGCCGGCTTCTTTCATGAGGTTGCTGAATTGCTTCTCCAGCAAGCCATACAACCGCTTGACCTTCTGCTTTTCACGCAGCTGCAGGGAGTACTGACTGGCTTTGCCGCCGCGCATCCGACCGCCGGCAGCTTTGCCGGGCATAGTGGTGCGCTTGACTAAGGCTTTGTGGGCTTTGGGGTGCAGGGCGTAGCCTTCTCGGCGGCTCATCTTGACTATGGATTGTCGGTCACGGGCCATTAGGCGCTCCCTTCGGTCGCTTGAGCTGAAAGGCTAAAGTCGAAAGTGTCGAAAGCCGCTGCAGAGACTGCGACTGCTTTCAGCTTTGGACTTTGGACTTTGGACTGATGCGTAGTGTAACGAAGCATCTTAGATTCTCCTCGCTTTGCGGGGGCGTACGCCACCGTGTGGTACACCGGTCACATCCCTAATCGATTCCACCTGGATGTCCATGCCACTTAAGACCCGAACGGCCGCATCACGGCCCAGGCCTATTCCCTTGATAAACACTTCGGCTTTGCTGAAACCGTATTGCTGCTTGGCGGCCTGGGCGGCTCGCTCGGCGGCTACCTGGGCGGCGTATGCCGTACCCTTTTTAGAGCCGCGGAAACCACAGGCGCCGGCGCTGGAGGTTGTCAGTACATTACCCTTGGCATCCGTAAACGTCACGATAGTGTTGTTAAATGTAGCTTGCACGTGCACTTGACCACTAGCCACTGCGCGTTTGCTTTTCTTGCGCTTCGGGGCTGTCTTGGTAGCTTCGGCACTAGCCGGCGCTTCAGTTGTGGCTGTTGCCGCTGTCGCCTCTGTTGTTGTCTCTGGAGTTGTCGTATCTTCGTCTGCCATTAGACGCTCCCCTTGGTCACTGAGGCTGAAAGCTGAAAGTCGAAAGGGTCGAAAGCCGCTGCAGAGACTGTGACTGCTTTCAGCTTGGGACTTTGGACTTTGGACTGGTGCGTAGTGAAACGAAGCATCATGTCTTAGAGGCTACCTTCTTAGCCGTGCCACCGACGGTGACCTTCTTGCCGCGACGGGTGCGGGCATTGGTCTTGGTCCGCTGACCACGAGAAGGCAGGTTGGCGGCGTGTCGCATACCGCGATACGCCTTAATGTCCTTGAGGCGCTTGATGTTACCGCTGACCATACGCTGCAGCTCGCCTTCGACGAGAAAATCAGCATTGATAATATCCTGAATCCGGGCAATCTCCGCGTCGGTTAGATTCTTGACCCGGGTCGTTTCGTCAACTTTCGCCTGCGACAGAATGTCGTGAGCGCTTTTGGGGCCAATGCCGTAGACGTATGTCAAAGCAACCCAAACTTGCTTTTCGGCCGGAATAGTCACGCCGGAAATTCTGGCCATTAGGCGCTCCCCCTGGTCGTTTTAGTAGTCAGTTGTCTGTTATCTGTAGTCTGTTTGTTCAGTGAGCTTACAGAATACTGATAACTGATAACTGAATACTGATGCGTAGCGTAGCGTAGCATCTCTAACCCTGCCTCTGCTTGTGCTTAGGTTTCATCTTGTTGATAACATAGACCCGACCCTTACGGCGGACTATCTTGTCGTCTGGACTGATTTTCTTGACACTGGCACGCACTTTCATGCGGATCAAACGCTCCTTTGCTGCGATGACTCACTGCTCTAATATTGTTAACAGAACCTGTCGGTCCTGGAGTGGGTAAGGCTCTTAGCCTCGGCGATACGTGATTCTGCCCTTCGTAAGATCGTAAGGTGTCAACTCAACCGTAACGCTGTCCCCCGGCACGAGGCGAATGAAGTGCTTCCGCATCTTACCGGCGACGTGAGCTATAATCTGGTGGCCGTTTTCGAGTTCAACACGAAATTGTGTACCCGGGAGGGTTTCCACAATGGTTCCCGTTAGCTCGATTACTTCCTTGTTGGCCGCCATATATAACAATAGATAATTATAACAGCTCCCACAACACTTTGTAAAGAGTTTTTTACTCTTTAACAAATCCCTCTTCTTGTTGCGGGGAATACAGTACTTATAGTACCACGCACTCGTGGCAATTACTACTTTTTGGAGGTCTTCGACTTCTTAGGCGCCGCTGGTAAGAATCTGAGCAAGCGCGGGCGTTTGACGGCCAAAGACTCGGCCGCGCCGCCGCTTAAAGCGCTGGTGTCCACAAAGAAATCAGGTTGCGAATACTGATCATAGGTAACCATGAGCGCCCGCGATTCCACGGCTCGTAATGTCTGCAGGGCCACCGAGACCAAGATCAGCACGCTGGTGCCGCCAATGGTTATACTGGCGCTGATGAAAACTTGGGCAATGATCGGCACGACCGCCAGCAGGCCCAGGCTGAAGGCTCCAAACAATGTTAGGCGGTTGACGATTTTGCCCAAATACTTCTCGGTCTGCTCGCCGCCTCGAACGCCTTCAATAAAGCCGCCCTGCTTATGCAAGTTTTCGGCAATCTCTTTGGAGTTGAACGTAATACTGGTGTAAAAGAAGGTAAAAACAAAGACCAGCGTGAAGTATGTGGCCGGGTAGATGTACGCTTTCCAGCCCTCAGTCGCGAAGGTTTGGGCCGACGGCGTCTGGAACCACGTCACCAGGTTGGTACCTAAATGGGCCAAGTGAGGATTGTGATTGGAGGTCAGCAACTGACCGACGAAGCTAGGCACACTTAAAAATGCTACCGCGAAGATGATGGGCACGACGCCGGCGGTTATTAACTTAACCGGCAAAACCGTCGTTATCCCGCCGTAGGTGCGATTGCCTTGCACACGTTTGGCGTAGTTTACGGTCAGGTTGCGCGCCGCTTCGTTGAGCATAACGACTATCCAGGTCACAATAATGACGGCCGCCAGAATGCCGAGACTGGCCCAGAACGCGCCCTTGTTAATCGGCAGCTTGTGACCGAAGAGTACCCAGTGGTGCCCCTTATTAAGCACCGACCCGATGATGCTGGAGATCGTCGCTGGCAAGCGACTGACAATGCCAACCGTAATAATCAGCGAAATACCATTGCCGATGGATTGTTCGGTTATCAGCTCGCCAAGCCACATCAGCAGCATCGAGCCGCCAGTCAGCGCGGACACCATCAGAATCCATTGCATAATTGACGTGTGAGCCGTGATGTCGCCAACGCCACCGATACTCTGCGCTGCTTGCCGAATCAGATAAATTGAGCCAATGGACTGGATGATGGCCAGCGGGAAGGTCAGGATACGGGTGTACTGGTTAATCTTCTTTTGGCCAAACTCACCTTCTTTGTGCAGCGCTTCGAGCTGCGGAATGGCTTTGGTGAGCAACTGCATAATAATGGAGGCGTTAATGTACGGCCCCATGCCCGCGATCATGATAGAGAAGTTGGCGAGCGCGCCGCCACTCAAGACATTAATAAAGTTCAGCAGTTGCGGCGTATTGCTGGAATTAAACAGATTTTGCAGCACTTGGTGCAGCGTGTGGGCATTGCCAATCGGCACCGGTAAATGCGCTAGAATACGGAAAACGAGTAAAATGCCAATCACAACCAGAATACGCTTACGCATATCTGGATGCGTCAGGGACTTGCCAATAATCTTCCAGTTCATGCCTGGTTTGTCTCTCGCATCACTTGCATATATTTAAGCACATGCCGGGCTCAGCGACCAAACCGACTTCAGGTTTCAGGTGCCTGTTTTTTTGTCGTCTTTTTGTATCGTGGTTGTCGTATGTGGCTTATGCGCTGAGCCGGTATGGCGACCTTCCTTCCATCTTCAGGAAACTCTAGAACGACAGCATGACTGACAATATCTACCCCGTTATAGCTTAAAAACCCGTTATTCATACCATGCTCCACCTCACCGCTGGTTTTAGTCAGCAGAACTTCTTCGCCTTTCGTATCACTAACCCGTCGATTGAGCCATCCTGGAGAGAGGGCTGGCAGCTGTTTATGGCCGTTCTCAGGTATGGGCACCGGCTGCCCAGTAGTCTCTTTATCCATGCCTTCAGTCTAGCAACTCAGTGTTACTAGTACAAACTTTTGCGGTTTGCGCAAAGTTAGGGTTTTTTGGGCTTACCGTCTTTGCGCTTTTCGGAAGTCTGTGGGCGTTGTAATCGTGTGGCCTTTTCAAAGCTACCGCCAGCCGATTGTACGGCGGCTATGGCACTTCCACTGGCCTTCGGTAGCTTAACCGTGACCTTCTTGGTCAAATCGCCCTTGACGAGCAGCTTAACAGTGACGTAAGCGTTACTTATGAGTCCGGCTTCGGCGAGGATCTGGGCGTCGACTGTTTTGTTGGCAAACTGCTCGAGCTGACCGGTATAGACGGTTTCGGCCTTCGGATGGTGGCTTCTAAAGCCTGGTAGTTTCGGCAACTTCTGCATGAGCGGATTGGAGCCACCGGCAAAACCAGGCTTGCGGCTGGAGCCGGTGCGGGCACCTTGGCCTTTGGTGCCGCGGCCAGCAGTCTTTCCTTGGCCGGCTGAGATGCCGCGGCCAACACGGTTGGCGGGCTTCTGCTTGGTGGTTTTCAGTTCGTGATACTTCATGCTTTACCTCCGGCTTTTTTGCGAGTCGCGGAGTCCGGAGTCCGAGTCGCGGTCTTTTTGGCCGCTGGCTTCTTTTCGGTAGACGCTGTCTTGGTTACTGGCTTTGCTTTGTCGGACTTCGGATTTCGGGCTCCGGGTTTCGTTGAAGCGGTGACCCACTTACTGGCCGGAACCAAGCTATCCAAGGCCGCTATCGTGGCATACGCTGTATTGGTCTTGTTGGTCGAGCCGAGCGACTTACTGAGGGCGTTATGCACGCCAGCAACCTCCAGCACGGAGCGCACCACGCCACCGGCAATCAGGCCGGTACCGGCGCTGGCCGGCTTGATGAGGATGTGTGCGCCACTGACTTTGGCCTCGGCATCATGCGGCAAAGTGCCTTTGTAGAGTGAAACGCTGATCATGTTCTTCTTCGCAACCTCGGTGGCTTTGGTAACAGCTGCGGTCACATCGGCGCCTTTCGCGGAACCAATGCCAACCTTGTGCTTGCGGTCGCCCACAACCACCAGCGCGCGGAATCGGAAGCGCCGGCCGCCTTTAACCACTCGGGCTACACGGTCGATGTGCAGCGTGCGCTCGTCGAATTGCTTTTCCTCGGGCACCATTTCTGGACGCAGGTTACGTCGTTCTGGAGCACGGCGCCGATTCTGGGTTTGTGCTTGTGCTTCTGCCATAATTAAAACTCCAATCCTGCTTTACGGGCGGCCTCTGCCAGCGCTGCGACGCGGCCATGGTACAACTTGCCACCACGGTCGAATACGACAACTTTGATCTTGGACGCTTTGGCTTGCTTGGCAATCTCTTCGCCGACCCAAGTGGCTTTTTCGGTCATTGTACCCTTGACCGATTTTTGACCGACGGTAGTGACGGCACCGAGCGTCTTGCCGGCCTCGTCGTCGATCAGCTGGGCGGAAACGTGAAGGTTGCTGACAAATACGCTGAGACGTGGCCGCTTGGCGGTGCCACTGATCTGGCTGCGGATGCGGTGCTTGCGCAGGCCGCGGTTCTGTAATTTGTGGGCTAGTTGCTTACTCATGTGGCGCTCCCTTCGGTCATTTGAGCTGAAAGCCTAAAGTCGAAAAGGCCTAAAGCCGCTGCAGGTGCTGCAGGTGCTGCGATTGCTTTCAGCTTTGGACTTTCGACTTTCGACTGATGCGTAGTGAAACGGAGCATCTTATTTCTCCTTCCCACTCTTACCTGATTTACGGATAATGCGCTCACCTTCGTACTTGATGCCTTTGCCCTTGTATGGCTCCGGCTTCTTGAGCGCCCGGATTTCGGCGGCTACCTGGCCAACTTGCTGCTTGCTGATACCGCTGACGGTGATGGTGTTCTGTTCAACGGCCGTAGTGATGCCTTGCGGCACGTGGTAAATCACATCGTGCGAAAAGCCCAGATTCAACTTAAGATCTGTACCTTGCTGGGCCACACGATAACCAACACCATTGATCTCCAGCTTCTTAGAGAAGCCTTCGCTCACACCAACAACCATGTTATTAATCAAAGCCCGCATCAGGCCGTGTTTGGCACGGATCTTGGGCTCGTCATTAGCGCGGGCAATAATCAGCTCTTCGCCTTCCTGCTTCACGGTGATGTCGGGCATAGTGAACTGTTTGAGGGTTCCTTTGCTCCCGGCAACCGTGATTTCATCTGGCTCGACAGTGATTGTCACACCGCTCGGAATGGCGATCGGCAGTTTTCCTACTCGAGACATTATGCGCTCCCTTCGGTCGTTTTAGCTGAAAGTCCAAAGTCCAAAAAGCCTAAAGCCGCTGCAAGGGCTGCGACTGCTTTTGACTTTTGGCCTTTGACCTTCAACATAATTAATACACCTTACAAATTAACTCACCGCCAACATGCTCAGTCTTGGCTTGGTCGCCCGTCATGAGACCTTTGCTGGTGGAAATGATAACCACACCGCGCCCCCGCTTCACAACCGGGATTTCCTTGGAATTGACGTAGTAGCGCCGACCAGGCTTGCTGAGGCGGACGATTTCGGTGATCCGGGGGTTGCTGTCTTCGTCATAAATCCTGACTGTCAGCGTCTTGCCAACCGGAGCGTCTTCGACGGAAACGCCGTCAACGAAGTTGCTTTCTTGCAGCAGACGGGCTACCGACTCTTTGATATTAGAGTGCGGCAAAGAGACCTCGTGCTTACGTACTGCGATGGCATTACGAATACGAGTCAGCATGTCGGAAATGGGATCGGTTGTTGTAGTGCTCAAATCATTACCTCCTTTACCAACTACTCTTCGTTACGCCAGGAATTTCACCCTTGCTGGCATGTTCACGGAAACTGATGCGGCTGAGGCCGAACTGGCGCATATAGGCGCGCGAGCGGCCGGTCTCAATACATCTGTTCGTGCGGCGCGTCGGGCTGGAATTGCGTGGCAGTTTAGCCAGGCCTTCCTGATCGCCGAGCTCTTTGAGTTCCTTACGCTTGGCGGCGTACTGCTCAATCATCTTAATGCGCTTCTGATCCCGAGCGATAATCGATTTCTTAGCCATATTATTCCTCCATCTCCTGCGGCGTTTGTGTGAAGGCAGACAGATCAGTGGGCGCCTTACCTAGATCGAGCTCCCTCAGGAGGTTCTCGCTTGCTTGTCCTGTGACCACTAACAAACCAGTTAACTCAGCCATGCTCCAGGATCGACCTGAAACGGTTTCTATGATTTCCTCTCTCATGCTTGCCATTACTTGGCCTCCTTCTCAAACGGCACGCCGAACTTCTCTAACAGAGCGCGAGCATGCTTTTTTTGCTTAGCGTTGATAACAAAAATCATCTGCAGGCCATGAGCCGTGGTCGTTTCCTCAAAAGTGAGTTCCGGGAAAACGGACTGATCGATGAAGCCGATGGCGTAATTGCCCTGGCGGTCAAAGGCCTTGGCGCTGACACCGTGGAAGTCACGCAGTCGTGGCAGTACAACGTTAATCACACGGTCCATAAACTCATACATATTCTCGCCGCGCAAGGTGACCTTCAGGCCGATCTTATTACCTTCGCGCAACTTGAAACCAGCGATGGAGTTCTTGGCAATCGTCTCAACCGGCTGTTGACCGGTGATCTTGCGCAGGGTGTTGGTAGCCACTTCCAGAATCTTCTTATCATCCTTGGCCTTACCGAGACCGACGTTGACGACAATTTTTTCCAAGCGTGGCACTTCATGAATATTCTTCAGCTCGAGCTCTTTCTGTAGATCTTTAGCAATCGTTGAGTTGTACTGGACGCGGAGACGGGCAGCGGTTGATACAGGAGCTGTTGCTTTGACAGCTTTGGGCTTGGTAGTAGCAGTTTCGGCCATTACTTGATCTCCTTTCCAGTCTTCTTATATATACGGGTCTTGTTGCCGTCCTTATCGAGCTTGTAGCCGATGCGGCTGGGCTTCTTGGTGGTGGCTTCGACGATTGAAACCTTGCTGACCCAAATAGGCTTGGTAATCTCCACGATGGCGCCTTGCGGGTGCTGCTGGTCAGGCTTCACGTGCTTCTTGACGATGTTAATGCCGTCCACAGTTACCTTATTCTCGCGCGGGTGTGTAGCGCTGACCTTGCCGGTCTTGCCCTTGTACTTGCCGCTGCGCACCACGACCAGATCGCCCTTCTTCAGGCGGATCTTGTATGGCTTTGGACTTTGGACTTTGGACTTTAGACTCATCACAGCACCTCCGGAGCGAGTGAAATAATCTTGGCATAGCCCTGATCGCGTAGTTCGCGGGGCACGGGGCCGAAAATGCGGGTGGCACGGGGCTGCTTGTCGTCGCCAATAATGACGGCGGCGTTATCGTCAAACTTGATGGTCGAACCGTCTTTGCGGCGGATCTGATTACGGGTGCGCACAACCACAGCCCGAACCACGGTCTTCTTCTTGACGGTGCCATTAGGGCTGGCGTCTTTGACGGTGGCTACAATAACATCACCAACCTTGGCGTAGCGGCGGCGGGTACCACCGAGCACGCGGATGCATAGGATTTCCTTGGCACCGCTATTGTCGGCTACAACCAGTCGTGATTCCTGCTGAATCATTTCTTGGCCTCCTCCTGCGCTTCGTCTTCGGCTGCTTCCTTCTTGGCGCGCTGTGGCTTAGCTGCCAATTTGGCAGCGTTGCCCTCGTCTTCAGACTTGGTAATGGCTAGCGTGTCTTCGCGGAGCACCGGTTTCTCAATGATCTCGTTGAGCGCGAATCGCTTGCGGGCGCTGATCGGCTTGGTCTCCACGATGGCTACTTTGTCGCCGACCTGGGCTTCATTCTTCTCGTCGTGTGCCATGAACTTCTTGCTCACCGTGTACTGCTTGCGGTACAGCGGGTGAGTCTTGCGCGTTAGCACGGTCACGACAATGGTCTTGTCGGTCTTGTTCGATGAAACGGTACCGATGATAGTCTTAGGCATTATTTGGTCTCCTTTACCAGGGCTTCGCCGAGGACGGTCAGCATCCGGGCAAGGTCTTTACGTTTGCTGCGAATAACGCGTACATTCTGCATTTCGCCCATGTGTAAGCGGCGTCGCAGCTCGGCGATCTCCTCACGCAACTTGGTGCTCTCCACGGTCAATTCAGCAGTCGATAGCTTACGGATTTCAGCGACTTTCATAATCACGCCTCCTCCCGGACCAGAAACTTGGTCTTAACGGGTAGCTTATGGGCGGCTAGGCGCATGGCTTCGCGGGCCACTTCTTCGCTCACACCTTGCATCTCAAACATGATGGTGCCGGGTCGGACTTTGGCCACGAAGAACTCTGGGCTGCCTTTGCCGCTGCCCATCTTAACGTCTTGTGGTTTACGGGTAACAGGAGTATGCGGGAATACGCGAATCCAAATCTTACCACCGCGCTTGATGTAGCGGGTCATGGCCTGGCGGGCGGCCTCAATCTGGCGGGCGGTGATACGTTCCTGGCCTTGGGCCTGAAGCGCGAAGTCACCAAAGGCAATGTAGTTGCCAGCGGTCGCCACACCACGAATGCGGCCCTTACGCACCTTGCGGTGCTTCTGGCGCTTAGGCATCAACATTAGGCGCTCCCCTTGGTCGCTACGGTCGAAAGTCCAAAGTCAAAAAGGTCAAAAGCCGCTGCAGGTACTGCGATTGCTCTCAGCTTTGGACTTTTGACTTTCGACTGATGCGTAGTGAAACGGAGCATTACTGTACCTCTCCCTTATAAATCCAAACTTTGACGCCGATAATACCGGCGGTAGTCTGAGCATTTACCTGGGCGTAATCAATATCAGCACGCAGCGTATGTAATGGCACGCTACCGGCGACTTCCTTCTCGCGACGGGACATATCAGAAGCGTTCAATCGCCCAGCAACTTCGATGCGAATACCTTGGGCACCAGCGCGCATGGTAGCGGCGGCGGCTGATTTAATGGCCCGGCGGAAACTCATACGGCGTTCCAGCTGGTGGGCGATGTTCTCAGCGACCAGTTTAGCGTACATATCCGGCTTCTTGACTTCTTCGATGTTAACGCGGGTCGGTATGCCGTAAATCTTCTCGATAGCATCCTTGAGTTCAGCAGCGCTGGCGCCACCACGGCCAATAACGACGCCGGCCTTAGCGGTAGCAATGGTTACCGTGACGAGATTCGGCGTACGGTTGATCTCAACCTTGTTGATAGCAGCCCGGGAACCCATTTTATTGGTGATCAAACGACGTACTTCAAGATCATCTTTCAGGAATTTAGCGTAAGTACGCTTGTCGGCAAACCACTTGCTGCGCCAGTCCTTATTGACCTGGAGTCGCATTGAAATCGGATTAACTTTCTGGCCCATTATTTCTTCTCCTCAGTCTTAGGTGTTGCTTGAGCGGCACCGTTGGCAGCTGGTTTGGCAGCGGGTTTCTTAGCTTCACGCTTCTCGCCATCGACGATGACGCGGATGTGGCTGGATTTACGCTCGAAAGGCAGGGCGCGGCCATGGGCGGCCGGTCGGTAACGCTTGGTGCGCGGACCAGGGGTGACGCTGATTTCCGTAATCTGCAAGGTAGCCGGTTTATAGCCGTGATTGTGGTCAGCGTTAGCCTTGGCGCTCATGATAACTTTCTTAACAGCCAAAGCGCTGCGACGCGGCGTGTGTTCCAAAATAGTCAGCGCGTCTTCCACGCTGTGTCCACGCACCAGAGCAGCCACCACCGCGACTTTGCGGGGACTCATGCGAACTCCTTTAGCGACTGCTTTAACTGCCATAACGCTTCCTACTTGCCTTTCGCTAACTTACCGCCATGCGAGCGGAACTTACGGGTTGGTGCAAACTCACCGAGCTTGTGCCCAACCATATTCTCGGTAACAAACACCGGCACGTGAACCTTGCCATTGTGCACGGCGATCGTCTTACCGACGAACTCCGGGCTGATGGTACTGGCCCGCGCCCAGGTCTTAACAATGGTCCGGTCGTTATCGCCCAAAGCATTGACCTTCTTGGCCAGCTTGAAGTCAATAAACGGACCTTTCTTTAATGAACGACTCATTGCGTAACTCCGTGTATACTTTTAGCAAAATGCCTGCCAGTAACAATGCCTTTGTTCATGCCATCATTAACAAGTTCAAATGTCGATTTATCTTGAAGTAACTCTGATAACTCTGCTTTTACTGACTGTATAAGCTCGTCACTAGCAACAGGATCAAGAACTTCCGTAGCCTCAATTAATGTTATGCCTATTGCCGTTCCAAGACCTTCAAGCCGGCCCTCGAAAAAGCTTGCCGGATTGACGTTTACTGGTGCAGTTCGCCACAAATCGTAGCGGCTTTCAATGCTGTCCAGCTCATAGGCTGTACTCTTTAGAATATAGACATCTTCACTCGATTTCGGGGGCCGATTATGAAACCCTAACATAGCTATTTCCTCTTTCCTTGGTGACGACTACGAACAATAAATTTAGTGGTGCTCTTGCGGCGGCGGGTCTTGTAGCCCAAGGTCTTCTGGCCCCAGGGCGTCTTTGGCGCGGAACCGTGGTTCTTGCCACCGCCGATGCCGTGACGACCGCCGTCACCACCACCGTGGGGGTGGTCAGCGGCGTTCATAACGACACCGCGAACCGATGGGCGAATGCCTTTGTGGCGGTTGCGGCCGGCCTTGCCGATCTTGATGTTCTGGTGTTGCTCATTGCCGACGACGCCGAGTGAGGCGGCACAGTTTTCGTTGATTAAGCGTACTTCGCCGCTCGGCAAGCGCAACTGAGCGTAGCCATTGTCGCGGCCCATCAGCTGGGCACTATTGCCAGCGCTACGCACCATCTGCGCGCCACCACCAACCTTCATTTCGATGGCGTGCACCGTGCTACCGATGGGAATGTTCTTCAGTGGCAGGCGGTTGCCCGTCTCGATGGCGACTTCTTCGCCGCTGGCGATCTTCTGGCCAACTTTCATGCCCTGAGCCGCCAGGATGTAATGATAGGTGCCATTCGATTCTTTAATACGGGCGATGCGGGCGCTGCGGTTGGGGTCATACTCGATATGCTCAACAGTCGCTGTCACGCCATCGGCCAGCTTAAAGTTCATGATGCGATAAAACTTCTTCGTACCGCCGCCTTTATGGCGTGTAGTGATGCGGCCTTGGTTGTTACGGCCATTGCCACGCCGCTTGGGCGCGAGCAACGAGCGCAAAGGCTTCTTGGTCGTAATAGAATCAAAGTCCTGCGTGGTCATGCCGCGCCGGCCGGGAGTCGTCGGATTGTACTGCTTGATAGCCATTACGCGTCTCCCTTGCCTTTCCGGCCCCGAAGCAGGCCACGGCGGAACGGATTACTACTGGTTTTGGCTGGCTCTTCACTGACCTCTTCTTTGGGCTTACTGGTCTTACTGGTACTGGCCTTGCTGGCCGGCTTGGCTTCTTTCTTGCCTTCCTTGGCGGCTTGCTTGACCGCGGCCTTGTCAATCTTTTCCTGGGTAGCCTGTTCCTTCTCTTCAGCTTCTTCGATGGCTGCGAAGAATGGCAATCCCTGACCCTCGGCCAGCGTAATATAAGCCTTTTTAATACTGTTGCGCTTACCATTTGAGTTCAGGTAGCGCTTGCCGGTCAAGCTCATCGTGCGCTTCGCCTTGCCGCCGATGTTAGCCACGTTGACCTTAACAACTTTAACGTCGAACTGGGCTTCGATAGCCCGGGCCACACCGTGCTTGTTAACCCCGGCTGGGATATCCACCACATACACGCGGTGTTCACTGAGTCCGTAAGTCTTTTCGCTCAGGCGAGGGCGCAAAGTAATTTCTTTACTCATTACTTCTTGACCTCTGTAGCTTTAGCGGAGGAGGTGGCCTCCTTGCCCGAAGCGGTACTCGGCTTAGTGGCGAGCCAGGCTGTGGTAGCCTTGAGAGCCGCCTGATTAAACACTACACAATCAGCATTCATCACATCATACACATGCACGTACTGAGCGCTCACCACTTTGACATTAGGCAAATTACGGGCAGCTCGAACCAATTCCGGAGTCTTCTGCTCAACGACGATCAGAACATTGCGAGTAGCACCAATCTTGGCCAGCAATCGTGCTAACTCAGCCGTTTTGCCGTCTTTTGAAACGATATCCTCAATAACAACTACTTTGTTGGCGCCTGATGCGAGACTCAGGGACTGTCGAATTGCCAGCCGCTTAGCCTTGGTGTTCAGCTGCTTGCTGTAATTCTCTTCGCCGGTTGGGCCAAACACGATGCCGCCACCACGCCAAATAGGGTTGCGGCTAGAGCCAAAGCGCGCTCGACCAGTACCTTTCTGTTTCCACGGCTTCTTGCCACCACCACGTACCAAACCACGTGTCTTGGCAACAGCCAGATTGTCACGGCCGTTGGCCAGGTACGTAACATAGGCGGCCTTGACCAATTCATGGTTCTGGATTTCCACGCCAAACACTGCTTTATCGAGCTTGGCGGGCGTGGTGGCTTTGGTGCCTGACTTCGTATAAGTAGCAACCGTCATTATTGTTTACCCTCAGCCTTACCGGCTTCACGAGCCCCTTTCACGATGATAACGCCCTTCTTGGGACCAGGCACAGCGCCAGTGACGCCGATGACGTTCTGTTCGGTATCGATCAAGGCAACCTTCAAGTTGCGAACGGTGACTTGCTCGTGACCCAACTGGCCGGCCATCCTGGTTCCTTTAAAAATGTGCTGTGGGTACATGGAACCGATGGAACCCGGGCGGCGGTAGCTGCGACCACCATGGGTCTTGCGACCGCGGTGGAAGTTGTGGCGGCGGATGGTGCCAGCCCAACCCTTACCCTTGTTGAGGCCCGTGACGTGTACGGTGTCGCCCACACTAAAAACGTCGGCGCTGATGTGGCTGCCGACGTTCAGTTCTTCTGTAATCTCATCAAGGCGGAATTCGCGAATAATCTTCGGTGTCACCTTGGAGGCCTTAACATGCCCGGCCACGCTCTTGCTGAGCTTCTTAGCCTTCTCGGCACCGACTTGTACGGCCGTGTAGCCGTCCTTTTCTACGGTTTTGTGCCCAACCACGGTGTGCTCGCCCACAGAAAGCAAGGTAACAGCCTGCACGGTACCGTCTTCATTGATGGTACTGGTCATGCCAAGTTTGCGGGTAATTAATGCTTTCATTCTGGTACTTTCTGCATCTCGAGCCTTCAATCTTGGCTGAGTCACATTGGTAGTGCAGTTCGTGCGAAAATCGAAGCCCGTAAGCGAGTTGTACTTAACGTACGGCGAGCGCGGACTGGAGATTTACGTACGAAATGTGCTATTCCATGTGGCTCAGCTAGACATAAAAACGCCTGGTTACGAGCGGTTTCTACCCCTGTTTGGGTAGACCTGCTGGCGCTAACCAAGTGCAATATTTGACCGAGTTACCATACTAGAGTAACATGCATTGCCGACCTCTGTCAATGCGTTGCAAATTCCACACTATCAATCGTTTACGGCTCGCCGCGCTTCCTGATCTCCTCAGCCATCTCGTCATGGTCTACTTTTGAAGCGCGTATAGCCGCCTTAGCCTCGCGCCCGGTTTCCTTGGCGTCCTCTTTTATCTTCGTGGCTGTGGACTTAGCGCGCGCCGCAGCATGCTCAGCCACTTCCTTTTCAGCGTGACCAATATGCATAGCCTTGTGTTTGGCATGCGAGCCCCGTCGCTTGAGGCCACTTCTCACCTCCGAGCCACGCCGGGGTGTCACTAGCATAGCTGTAGCCG
>CAZHJG010000002.1:0-48912 GCA_964533425.1 uncultured Candidatus Saccharibacteria bacterium
GCCCAACTTTATCATTCTCGGTTTCGCCAAACTCAGCCAATGTGGGTAGCTTTTTGCCAAATACCATCGTCACCAGCCCTAACATATCGTTCACCTATGCTACCAACGGTGCTTCCGGGGGCGGCATTTACGTGATGGGTAAAAATTCCGGCTTCTTCAGCACCTCAAAAAGTTTCACCATATCAGCTGTGACTGGCGACTTGAGCTCCCTGAGCCAGGGCTTTGGTATTCAGGCAACCAACCCCAGCCAGACTTCAGGGGGACCGCTAACTACCGTCAGTCCTTATAATGGTAGCGGCAATAACGTTGGGGCAGAGTCCACCACCTTTGCTCAAATGTTTACAACCAGCGCATCGATTATTGGCGGTACGGCTACAGCAAATGTGCAAGTAAAAGCCCCGCAAACCGCGCCGCCTGCTTCTGACTACAACGAAGTCTTTACTTTTATTGCCTCGGCTAGCTTTTAATAAACAAAAAGTTAACATGTTAAGTGTGTTATGAGTGCGCCACGTCCGTTATACTACATAGCCATGAAGCAGTGGAGACGTGCTATAAGCCTGTTGCTGGCAGTATCTATAGTTACTGGCTTGGCTAGTATGCCGGGTACGGCTCACGCCGCTGGTAGCGGGATCAGTCTCACGACTTCTCCAGTTTCGCTTGATCTAATGGTGCAGTCCGGAACCAGTGTGACGCGCACCTTGCTCGTCATGAATAATGGAACGACACCGGTAAAAATCACCATGCAACTGGATGAATTCAGCGCCAAGGGTACCGACGGCCAGGCCATTATTACCCAACCAGCGCCCAACGATCCTTCTCCCGGCTGGGTCAGCTTTTCGCCGAAAAGCTTTATTGCCCAGCCAAGCGTCTGGATGCCTGTAAAAATGACCATCAACCTGCCCAAAAATGCCCAACTGGGTTATTACTATGCTGCGGTCTTTGCGCCTGACATTGGCACCAAAGCCGGCAATCACACTAATGTCATTAAGGGTAGTAACGGTATTTTGGTGCTGGTGGACACCCAATCTGGCAATGAAAAGCGGACCGTTGATATTGCAAGTTTCACGAGCAGCAAAAAAATTTACGAATACTTACCAGCGTCATTTACCGTTAGCGTACATAATAATGGCAATATCTACCTGGCGCCCTATGGCAATATCTACATCAGCAAAAGCGCTGACTCCACCCACACTATCGATGTCCTGAAAGTGAACCCGAACGGTGGGAACGTGCTGCCAGATTCATATCGGAATTTTAGCGCGACCTGGAGCAATGGCTCACCGGCCTTTGTCAATAAAACAATTGCCGGCCAGGCAGTCAGGGATAAATCAGGCCAACCGGTGCAACGCCTCAGCTGGGATTTCTCGCACGGCAAAAAACTTCGCTTTGGAAAATATTACGCCAAACTAACGCTGATATATAACAATGGCAAGCAGACCATTCCGCTGACGAGTACAATTTCGTTTTGGGTATTGCCGTGGAAGATAATTGGCGGCTTCATAATTGTATTGGCGGCGATCATTGCTGGCCTGTGGTTCGGGCGGGAACGTATTGGAAGGGCTTTGAAGGTTTTGGCTGGCAAAGCGTAAATTTTCGCCACCCTTGATAAACGTGGAAATAATCCACAGAAAAGACAAATAAAGCACCCAAAATAGTTGACTTCATCAAACTTATGCTAAAATGTGGGCAGTACCTCGAGAAACATTAAGAAAACATTAAATTATGAAAAAAATGACCCGGGTGAGAATACTGATACTTGCGCTGGCGCTAGTGCTGGCAAACTTTACGTTCGTCATTCCTAAAGTATTTGCTGGCACACTCACCAAAACCAATATTTTAGAAATTGGCGGGGCCAGTAATGCCAATCCAATGATTGTTAGTGACGGTCAGCAAGTAGCAATTGACTTTAAAACCGTAGGTGCTGGTGCCACCACCGCATCGGTAAACTTCAACAACTTTAGTGGTGGCACAGTTAATACCACACAAAGTATTAGCAGTACCGGCTGTACAACGTATTTCCCTAATGCCACATTGCTGCCGGGCGGCTCTCTGGCTGCCTCGGGTTCCGGCACTACCGTCAGTATTACTGGCATTACTGCGCTGTCGGCCACGACTGAATACTGTACAATTTTGACTTCCACGACCGCTGTTACTAATCCCAGTGGCGGTGGCGTATACAGCGCGCTAGTAACTGTCGGTTCAGATAGCCAGAACGCAGCATTTGATGTACTGGCTTCTGGTGCCAACGCTTACTCAATCACCGGTACTGTTGCACCAACCTTTACCTTGTCACTGAGCGGTTCGACTGACTCTTTCTCGGGCAACCTCTCAGCCTCTGCCCTTACCCTTTCAAGCGGTATCACTGCCACGGTGAATACCAACGCTCCCTCGGGGTGGAGCCTGTATGCCAAAGATAGCAATGCGGGGTTGACGTCGGCCTCGGCTGGCCACACCATCGCCTCAGTTTCGCCGGGCAGTAACATAACCATGAACGGCGGTGCGATCGGCACCGAAAAATACGCCCTAGGTGTCAGCGCTAATAACACCACCAACTATGCCTACAACAGCGGCACCACCGGTGGCGGACTCAGCAGCACAGCCTTCAACCAAATCGCTACCAGCGCCTCAGCCGCCAATGGAGTCACCCAGGTTCTACACGAACTGACGGATATCTCAGCCACCACCCAACCTGGCGCTGACTATACAGACACTATCACCGTCATTGGTACTGGTTCCTTCTAAACCGCTTTTACAAACAAAAATAAACAGGAAAGACAAAATCGCGCTTGACTTTAAAACGGTTATACTAATAATTAATTGCAGGATTAACTTAAAACAAAAACAAATATGAAAAAAAGTAAGTTCTCAAAAGCTAAGATTTATTTTTTGGTGTTGGCACTCGTACTTGCCAATGCCGTGGTTCTGCTACCAAAAGCTTCAGCCAGCACACTGACCAAGACGTCTATCCTTGAGCTGGGCGGAGCCAGTAATGCTAACCCCATGATAGCCAGCGATGGCCAGTCGTTTGCACTAGATTTCAAAACCGTGGCTTCTGGCGCCACGTCAGTAACCGTTAATTTCAATAACTTCAGTGGTGGCTCTGTAAACGCTACCCAAAGCGTCTCCAGCACCGGCTGTACCACTTACTTCCCGAACGCCACATTATTACCTGGCTCGCTGACAGCAGCTGGCTCCAGCAACACTATAACTATCAGCAACGTCACAGCTCTATCGGCCACCACCGAATACTGTACCGTCCTGACTTCCACGAGTGCTGTTACCAACCCGGCCTCACCTGGTGTCTATGGTGCACTAGTAACCGCAGGTTCAGACAGCCAGAGCGTGGGCTTTGACGTGCTTAATTCTGGCGACAACGCCTACTCCATCACTGGTACTGTTGGTCAGACCTTCACCTTGTCGCTTAGTGGCAACACCGACTCCTTCCCCGGTAATCTGTCCGCTTCCGCTCTAACCGTTTCCAACGGCATTACAGCCACAGTAAGCACCAACGCAAACTCCGGCTGGAGTTTGTATGCCAAAGATTCCAACGCCGGTCTAAACTCCACCAGCGCTGGCCACACGATCGCTACAGTGTCGCCAGGCAGCAACGTGACCATGAACGGTGGGGCAATCGGTAGTGAGAAGTACGCGTTAGGCGTCAGCGCTAACAACACCACCAACTATGCCTACAACGCCGGCACCACTGGCGGTGGTTTGAGCAACACAGCCTTCAACCAAATCGCTACCAGCGCTTCCGCCGGCTCTGGTGTGACCCAAGTGCTGCACGAATTAGCTGATATTTCTTCCACGACCCAGCCTGGCGCCGACTACACCGATACGGTTACTGTCATCGGTGCTGGCTCATTCTAGAACGCATCCTATATACTGGTTAGGTGATAATTGCCGCGAGACGGTTACGCTTGGGCGGGTTGGCTATGCTTCTGGCGCTGCTGTCGATGAGTGCCGCCTATGCGGCTGGTCCGACTTCGGCCTCAACAACCTCAAACCTGTCTGTTTCTCCGGCCATTGAGCAGCTCAATTTGAGCCCAAATCAGGACACCGTATCTTTCCAAACCACAGTTGTTAATAACAGCTCTGCGCCGGCTACAATTCAGGTTCAAATGAGCGACTTCACGGCCCTGAACACCACCGGAAGCGTGTCATTCCTAGGCACCCATTACAAGAATAGCAATCTACATGGGCTGGCGCAGTCAATGCACGTTGCCAATCCTACGTTGGTGGTGGGTGCCAACTCCAACCAAACAGTGCCAATTACGATTACCAACGCCAGTCATTTGGCCCCCGGCGGGCATTATGGCGCAGTAATTTTTAAAATTCTGCCAACACCGACCTCTCTGCACGGTAGTGGGTTATCGACCAATGAGGAAGTATCTGTCCTAGTATTTCTCACTACGTCCAGTGGTCGCACTCAAACCATTTCCCTAAGTAATCCGCAACTTAATACTATAGCCACTAAATTTCCCAGCACGCTCAATCTTGATTTTGCTAACACCGGTAACACGCAGACTACGCCTCACGGAATAGTCACGCTTACTAACAACCAAAATCAGGAATTAGCGCGGGGAATTATCAATGTTGACTCGGGCCTGGTTCTGCCCGCTACTGACCGGTTGTACCAGGTTAACCTGATATACTCCAAGCACACTTTTACCCCCGGTTGGTATAAGCTTCATGTGACATATCAAGCCGACGCCGGGCTGCGTCAAATCACTTACACGAAACGCTTCTTTTACCTGAGCCGTACGCTGTTATGGCTGACAGTACTGTTGGTCTTGCTCGCCCTCGCTACCAGCTCATATCTAGCCCATAGAGGCTACAAAAAGTATCGACTTCGACCCAAACCGTAAGCGGCATTGTTCTCCCCTGTTAAATCTGCTATAGTTTAAGGGGGAAAATAAGAAAGATTTATGTTGAGTAAACGAGGCGTTGTGCTTGGCGTAGCCACTGTATCGCTGGGTTTACTTTTTTCTGTTTTTGGACTGTTATTATCACCAGAGAAGACCGCGGCGGTCACCGGCATAAACCAGGAGGTCAGCTTCGAGGGTAAGATTGTCGACGGCTCAGGCTTGAACCTGGCCGACAACACCTACAACATGGAATTTAAGATCTACACGGCGGCCGGTTCCTGTAACCCGACCACTGGTGTAGGCTGCACCCTAGGCTGGACGGAAGACTGGCTGGTTAGTGCCAGCCACGGCGTTACTACTTCCAGTGGTACGTTCGAAGTCAATCTAGACTCTATTGCGGCGAACAACTTCTCCGGCATCGACTTCAACACCAATCCACTTTATCTGTCGATCCAAGTTGGCAACACCTCATCTTGTACTCCGTCTGGCAACTTTACGGCAAACTGTGGTGGAGACGGGGAAATGAAGCCGTACATCCTGCTGACTTCTTCGCCTTATGCCCTCAACTCTGGTTTACTCGGTGGCTTGGCGGCTTCTTCGTTCGGACAACTGGCCGCCAACGAAACCTTTACTGGTACCAATACCTTTCAGCCGACCACTAATATCACCTCTGTTAAAATCCTTCAAAATTCCTCCGGCTCCTTTGGCCAAGACGTTTTTGATGTCCAAGGCTCTGGCGGTGCCAGCAACTTTATTCAGGTGACCAGTACGGCGGCCAACCAAGGCGCTGTAACTATTCAGTCTTTGGGATCAAATGCTCTAAACCTGAATTCCGGGTCCAACACTGTATCTGTTGGCGCCACGAATATTACCGGAACCGGAGCGCTCACCGTGGCGGCCGGTGGTTCAGCCACAAACCTCGACCTGGAAGGTGCCACCACCGGTTCGGTCAGCGTGGGCACGAGCGCTAACAACAAGACGGTCAACATCGGTGCGGTTGGCTCAACGGCCAACACTACCACGCTGAACCTGGCCAACTCAACCGGAGCCGCGCAAACTGTAAGTATTGGCTCGACGAATACGACCAGCTCCACCACCATAAAAGGCGGCACAGGCTCTGGCGCCGGCGGCATAATTCTTAACCCCGGTGGTGCGTCTAACTCCGGCGTTGTCGTTATGCCCAGCGCGGACTCCACGGCGGTTTTCCAGATTCAAAACGCGTCCAGTAGCTCGTTGTTCAACGTTGATACCAACGGATTGAATATCGCCCTGAACGGTAATATAACCGTAAGCGGTGCTGGCAGCACACTGTTTTCGGACGGTTTCGAATCGGGCACCATGGGTGCTTGGACGAATACCGGCATGACGGTGCAAACTTCTACGGTGCATTCCGGTGCTGACGCTGCGCAAGCTGCTTATACCGCCGGTTCCACTAAATTCGCCACCGGCAACTTGTCGAGCAGCTCGTCCTCTGTCTATTACCGGGCCTATGTCTACATTGCCGGCAACACCAATAGCAATGGTAACGACCTCATGCAGGTCATCGCTTCCGCCAACGCTTTCACGGTGTTTATCACTAACAGTGGCAGCGGCAACGTTGTTTGTTTATTCAACAGCGTGACGTCAGGTAGTACCTGCGGCACGGCGACTATGTCCATTACCACTTGGCACGAGATGGAACTGCGCGTTAACACCGGAACCAGCGGTAGTTGGCAGCTCAGTATGGATGGCATATTGGTAGCTAGCGCAAGCGGCGTCAACATGGGCTCATCAAATGCAACCTCGATCGAGATCGGTGAAGGCAACGCTGGCAAGAGCAGCCTGACCAGCAACTACGATGATGTGCTCGTCACAGGCAACGTCGCATCGTTTACTGTGAACGGGCCTTCTACGCTGGGCGGCAGTGTGCTGGCCAAGCCTGTTTCCGACAGCACAAGTGCTTTCCAGATTCAGACTAGTACCGGCAACAATCTACTAGCTGTCGACACCACTAATAGTCAGATCATTTTAGGCAAAGCAGGGACGCTAACCGCAAAGCTGGTCTTAGCAAGTAGCGGCTCAAGCAGCTTCACGGCCTCGATTCAAGCCAATGCTAGCCCTACCGCAAATATAAACTGGGTACTACCAGCCGCAGACAGCGCCGGCTGCTTGCAATCCAACGGCTCCGGCACCTTATCGATTGCAGCTTGTGGTGACACGCACGTCGACGATTTAACCGCGACCACTGCAACCTGGAATAAACCGACCAATGCCTTATTGCTGATCGTCGAATTGATTGGCGGCGGAGGTGGCGGCGGAGGTGGCGGCGGAGGTAGCAGCGGCACCACGGCCGCGACCGGCGGCGGTGCAGGCGGAGGTGGCGCTTACGTAACTAAAACTTTTGCGGCTTCAAATGTGGCCGCGGGAAACCAGACTATTACCGTTGGCGCTGCGACAGGTAACGCAGCCGGCGGCACGAACACTACGGGAACCAATGGCGGCGGCGGTAATAGCACCACTTTCTTAACAACGCCGATTCTAACGGCCTTCGGCGGCGGCGGCGGCTCCAGAGGCAACAACAGCGCCACCCTGTCCGGTGGTGGTGGCGGCGGCGGCTCCACCGGAGCCGGCTCTTCATCGGCATCTTCGGCGACCGGCGGAGCAGGCGGATTGCCTGGTCTAACGGCTGCTGCAACCGGTGCCGCTGCTGGCGCCCCTGGTACACAGAACCCAGGCAACGGCGGAGGAGGTGGTGGTAATGGTGCTGCCGGCGGTAATGGCGGCTTAGCCAACTGGGGTGGCGGCGGTGGAGCCGGATCGAACCTTGGTGGTACAGCTGGTAACGCTGGCGGTAGCTCAGGGCACGGCGCGGCAGGCGGCGGTGCCGGCGGCAGCTGTGCGGCGACTTGCGCTGCGACAGCCGGTGGTGCCGGTGGTGCTGTTCCTTCTGGTGCTGCCGGTGGTGGCGGAACTGCAGGCGCTGCTGCTTCATGTGCTACTACAGGTTCAGGTGGTGCTGGAACGGCAAGTACTAGCATGTACGGCGGTGCTGGCGGTGGCGGTGGAGCGAGCATTGTCGCTGGCGCGGGCTGTACAGGTGGCGCAGGTGGTGCTCCTGGTGGCGGTGGAGGCGGGGGTGGCGCCTCAGGCTTGTCTTCGGCCGCTGGCGGAACAGGCGGCGCTGGGGCGCGAGGCGAGGCCAAGATTTGGACACTGCGGGGGGCAGGAGCCGACCTTGCAGAAATCTACTGCACAAACGACGCACAGTTACAGTCGGGTGACACAGTTGCCATAGATCCTACACTCAAGGCGGGTGTCCAAAAAACAGCCAAGGCTTATGACAAGAACGCGGTAGGCATAATTTCAACTAATCCAGGTCTGGTTACCGGTAGCGTAGAAGACCAATGCGTCAAACCTGTGCTCGTAGCCTTATCTGGACGTGTGCCGGTTCATGTCTCAATGGAAAACGGCCCAATCCAACCCGGCGATTACCTGACACCCTCCTCCACACCAGGGGTGGCCATGAAAGCTACTAAAGCAGGCCTAATAATCGGGCAAGCTCTAACAGGTGATGACGGCAGTATGCCCCCAGACGACCAATTCGTAGTGGCCTTCGTTAAGAACGGTGATTACAATGGCAGCGGAATCAACGATGTCGTGCCACAGACTACTCCAGTCGATTCCTCCACTGATTCATCTGCAACTGCTGCGCCGGACGAAGAAATGCAAGCTCTGCGGTACTTCATGGGTTGGAAGAACCAAGCTGTCGATACCAGCGATCTGACATCGGATGGGCTATCCGAAGTCATGACCGACCGCATAAGCGCCGATGTTGACGTCATAACGCCTTCGGTAATCGCCGATAAAGTTGCCACCAATACCATCACCCCGTCAACCACCGGCAACATAACGATTGATCCAGGCCAAAACGGCAGCGTCTTCATCAAGAATAAGAACGGTGATAACAGCTTCAGCATCGACGCCGATGGCAACGCCCAATTTGGTGTTGACCTGAATGTGCTCGGAAAGATGGAGGTTGGCGGCGATTTAACTATCAACGGCGATTCGCTGTTTGGTGGCAACGCCACCTTTGCCAAGATGGCTCAATTCCTTGGGGACACAACATTCAACGGCGATGTGAATGCCAACGGCCGCGTGACCTTCAACAATGATGCCGGCGGCATCGCTATTATTAAGGACGGTGACACTCGCGTTAACGTTAAATTTGGTAAAGAATATGCTCAATCGCCTATCATCACTGCGTCACTGGTATCAGACCAGGTACGCTTAAGCGATGGTACCATCGAAGATCCGCAGCTCAAAGAACAACGTTTGTTTGACGCCGGCTACAACTACTTAGTTTCCAATGTGACCACCAAAGGCTTTACAATAGTATTGAGCAAGAAGGCGGCGGAGGACATTCAGTTCAACTGGTCAGCTGTGGCAGTCAATAACGCTAACACCTTCACGTCAAGCCAAAACGGTGCTCCATCGGGCGGTACAACCAACAATACCTCGACCAATGACAACTCACCTTCATCAACCTCATCAGGACCGTAATAAGTGAAACAGAAGAAGTCAAAAGCCAAGCCAATCATGGATGTTATGCCCGCCAGGCAGGGTGCACGCACCGTTCAGCTACCTGAATTTCTGACAGCAAAATTTCTAGGGATAGCTGCCGCAGTCGTAGTCGTTATCATAGTCATTGTTCTAGTGGTCAGCCACTATTCAAATAAATCGGCAGGCGGTCAAAAGCAGATAAATGACACCGTAGCCAAAGTAAGCAAACTTTTCCTTGTGCCGCAAGGCGAGCAGCCAACCCTGGCTATTATTAATGATGCTAGTAAGTACAAAAATATAACATTCTTTAAAGATGCTGCCAACGGCGACCGTTTGTTGATCTATGCGCAGGCCAGGGAAGCAATTCTCTACCGGCCAAGTATCAATAAAATCATCGCTGTTGCTCCACTGAACCCGGGCACGGCTCCGACTACAACAAACACACGGTAATTAATGCAAGTTGTTGACGTACTTGTACACCATTGCTGATAAATCCTTGATGTGTTTGTCGGCTGCCGGCCCGTCTTCGTTCAAAAGAATGCACAACGAGTAGTCTTTGTTGGGAACGTACACAATGCCACAGTCACTTTGAGTAATGTTACTAAAGGAACCAAGTTTACGAGCTACTAGCACATTGCTTGGTACGCCAGCCCGGATCCGGCTATTGTCATCGCTGTCCATAGTCAAGTAATTCAAGATAGATTGCGAGTCCTTTTCGTTCAAGAAACACGAGAAGTATAAGCATTGCAGCACGGAGTTATAGGAGCGTGAACTTATAAGCACCAGCGGCCCTTTATTGCTGTCACCGGCCTGCGTCTCGATGTCTAGATTATTCAGTGACTGGTCCGAAGCGGGTAGCAAGCCCTGCGTGGCATTAAAAATAGTGTAAGCGGCGGTATTATCCGACTCGCTGAGCGTAATCTTGGCCGCAGTATCTAAACGGACTTTTTGACCCGGCTTAAGATGCGCCAGGTTACCATACTTAGTGTCGTTGGAGTTGAGCGCACCACTTGGAACGGTAACTTCTTTACTTAACGAAATCTTGTTTTCCTCAACAGCCTTGTACAGATCCATAACGATAGGAATCTTCATAAGCGAAGCGCCAACCAGCTGATTGCTGTCGCCGTCACGGATTGTAGAACCCGTAAAGAGGTATTCGAAATAAAAGCTATGGTCAACGTTAGCCTTTGCCAAATAGCTCTTCACCTGATCTCTGAGTGGCTGGAAGTTGACGTCGTTATAGGCTGTTTTATCCTGAAAAAGACGGCTGGCAAGTAAGGGGTACTTATGTTCTTGCCTGTCAGCGCTCAAATCCGCGATTAAAAACACCGCCAGAACAATCGTGGCACACAGGAGCACACCGCTAGTGATATACAGAAGTCTCTTGCTGATAGCCTCCTTATTTTACACAACGGGGAAGGTATGTTGAACGAGATTTTTTATTTTAAGGAAGCGCAAGGTGTTACTAACTGTAAGATATTTTACAGCACTTCATATGCAAGGAGCCTATGCTGCAAGGGTATTAACAAATTGTCAAGACAAAGACCATTTGCCAAGACAAAAAAGGATAAAGTATGACAATTGAACAAATGTTGGGCAACCTCCATACCATGGCGCAAAACACTTCCACGCCGGTGGCAAAGGCCACTCGCGCCAAAAACAAAAAAGTAACGCGCGTTTAGGCGGTTGGCACCGGTGAACCGGAGATATTGACGAGCCACTGCACGCCGAACTTATCGACGCACATGCCAAACGTGTCGCCCCAAACAGCTTTTTCGAGCGGCATGGTCACCGTGCCACCTGCTGAAAGCTTTTCAAAGTAACCGCTGAGCAACGCTTCATCATCACCACTGAGAGACATGTTAAAAGTGTTACCTGGCTTGTATTCCATGCGCTTGGGTGTATCTGACGCCATAAACGTTAGG
Organism: uncultured Candidatus Saccharibacteria bacterium; assembly: GCA_964533425.1. Lineage (GTDB taxonomy): Bacteria > Patescibacteriota > Saccharimonadia > Saccharimonadales > UBA4665 > CAZHJG01. The sequence continues at coordinate 11,333 of CAZHJG010000002.1, forward strand.
CCGCCAGGGGCCTCCAGAACCGAATGCATAATCAAATTTTCCTCGCTAGGGTCTTGTGCGGCGTGTAAATCCTTAAATGTACGCAGATCAAGCTCCCCACCAAACACCGATTTATAAAACTCCATCGCCTCCCGCGCATTATCCTTAAAACTTAAATATGGATTAAGTTGTACTGCCATAGACCCTCCTTTGCTTAATGTGATCAGTATAGTGCCCTGATTATAGTTCGACAGTAACAAAGCCGACAATTATTTGCTATGCAGATAATCCTGAAGAACTGCGGCATGATTAATTTTGGAGTCACGGGCAGCGTAGAGCAACGTAACGGTTTTGTGCTCATTGATTACTTTAAGCATGGCTGCCAGGGCTGGGTTCGTTTCGAGCTCTTTGCGGTACCGATGACTAAACTCTGCAAACTTACCAGAATCATGCTTAAACCACATGCGCAGCTCAGCTGACGGTGCTATATCTTTTGCCCATTCATCCAGTAAAGCCTTTTCTTTACTAACACCGCGCGGCCAAAGCCGGTCCACCAATATCCTGAAGCCATCTTCTGGCTTTGGCTCATCATAGATGCGTTTAATATGTACTTCAGTCATAAAGTTAGTATACCGCCATTGCAGAGGTTAGAACCAAACTAATTAGTTTGGCGTACTAACTCAACGGCATTCTTGCACATCTCAGGTAAATTATCTGCAATCTTAACGTCGGGACAATCCTGGTCAAATCGGCGTCTAATGTAACGAGCGTTACCAAAGCCGTCTTCTATGCCAAGAGTGAGCCTGGCGCCCTCATACTCATGGCGCATTTTCCATTCGGCGAGCTCAAATCTTGAAGTTTGAGCATATGCACGTCCTGGGGTTTCCTCAGTCTGAGCTGCAAGCCAGAATCCGATGACACCAATTCGTCCAGCTTGACGTAAAAGGTATGTCTCCCAATCCACTTGTTTCTCATATACAAATGTTCCTTCGGGATAATCTCTACGGGGTGACGCCACGATTATCCCTGGATCTAAGCAATGAATTTGTGAAGCAGCCTCCGTTTGCCACTCGGGAGCACCTTGAATAGGGCCTGCCAAAAATATCACTGGACCATGTACTTCAACAATTTCAGGCGGTTGCAATAATAGACGTTCCGACATAAGCCAATCGTACAATATGAAAATGAGATTTAATAATACTTAAGCTTTGGTACGCGCGAAGGGATTCGAACCCCCGACCTTTGGTACCGGAAACCAACGCTCTATCCAGCTGAGCTACGCGCGCAAATCGATCAAAAACTAAAGGTACGGTATGCCTACGCGCTAAACTTCTGCTAAATAGAGCGTTTAACTAAATATTGTCGACTTCGCCAACGCCAGCTGAGCTACGCGCGCAAATTAACTGAACCTTCTTCAGTTTATCATTCAGTAGGAATTGGGCTAGCGCTCATCAGCATTGAGCAGAATGCCGTTGCTGTCGTATGGTGAGGTCAAGCCAACTGGCATTACTGTGTGCTCGCCGCTCTTATGACGGGCAACGATGTTGAGGCTAGGCCCCCGCGCACTCTCGTAATTGTTCGTTACCTGCACCACGGCAGAAGTGGTGGAGAAGGGATCGGCTGCATACGAACCCCCAGGCGAAGCCGTAAAAATGAAGTCACTATCAACTTTTGCGACCCGTTCTGGAAGAGGACTGACTACGATACCCTTCACGCCATTGCCACGCTCAAATAACTGGAACAATCGCCACTTATTACCAACCCTGGCTTTAACCGGGTCCTGCGTTTCATTCGTAAACGTGGTACGGGCACCAGGATGGGCCCAGAAAACGTCATAATTTGGTTCTACGCCAACTGGTTTACGATGATGAATGCGTTCTTCAAGCGTACGAACCGCTCGCTTAAGCGGAGAAGTATTAGCCGTAGCCGTCGGTGCGCTTACCAGGCCAAGAGTGGCTGTCAAAGCCAACACAGCTAGACGATTGTGAGAGGAGCCATACGAAATGGCTCGATCTTTGGATTGCGAGAATTCACTCATAACAGATAGTAGTATATCTTATATTCGCACTTTTGTCAATGCATGCAGGGCTACTTGGCGGGTGCTGTTTTAGGCGCAGACAATTCAGGTAATACCTGCCGGATCGAAAATGTAACGATAAACGCGGCGATCAAACTACCTACCAATAATAAGGGGAATAAGATACTAAATGATAAAAATATTGCCAGCAGGCTTAGGGGCACGCACTTCGCCAGATATAACTTTGTCCCCTGATGATGACTGCGCACATACTGATTTCCAACCACGATCGCCGTTACATAGCTTAACAGGTTGCCAATACCCAAAAGAAGTATGGCGGCGAGAAATCCGTAGTCGGTACTGTCATTTGATGGGTCGGATGATAGGTTGCCAGTGACCAGACCTATAAGCAGCGTCAACACTATGCCGCCAACGACGCCGACGGCTAGAGCCCACAACCAGATGTGGAGAAACAACCGTGATCTGAGTGTTGCCTTGATCATACATTTTCAGTATAACAATTCCACCCCTAAAGTGATACGTTGTCCAGATGAGCCCGGCTATGCTTGCGGTATCATGTGTACTATGGCCAAGACCATTCTTATTGTAGAAAAAATACGGATTATCGGCGTCAATCCCTACGTTCTAGTCACTGCTAACAAGGCCGCGGCGCTTAAGCCAGACTGGCGCAAACCCATGCCGGTTAGCCTACAAATTAATGGCGATGAGAGCCTTGAGTGGCGCACCAATATGATGCCGACCGGCGAAGGCACCTTCTGCTTATACCTGCACGGCGAAATGCGCAAAGCTTCCAAAACCGAGGTAGGTGATACGGTGACTGTGAAAGTTTGGTTTAACGAGACATATCGAAATGGTCCTCAAGATCCCATACCAGACTGGTTCCGTAAACCACTGGCCAAAAGCCCCACCGCCACCGCCAACTGGGAAAAGCTAACACCCAGCCGACAGAAGGAGATCCTGCGCTACCTGGCTAACCTTAAGTCTGACGAAGCCAAGCAGCGCAACCTGGCTCGCTTAATGCGATCCCTCGGAGGCGAGCCAACTCGTTTTATGGGCCGTCACTGGGAAAATGGTAAATAATTGACAACAAATTCGATGAATTTATAATTACAAATAGCACCAAATATAAATAAACACATGAAAACTAAAAAATTGAACCAAATAGGATTCTCCCACGATCTAGTTTTAGTGCTCTTCCTCCTGATTTTCGCGATAGCCGGCGTCGGCTACATTGTAGCTAGTCACGCCGATAGCCCGGCCGTGCCCAAGAGCGTAAAGGCCTATAGCGAAGCCAAGCAGAGCGTCTTCGACCCACATAAACCAACTTCGGCTGCGATAGCTAGTGCTGGCCCGGCGCTTTCCAAACAATTTACGGCGGCTGGGTATAGGGCGCCAGCCGGGTATCATTATGTTCAGGGCTTTGAAAACACCCGTGCTTCAGGTGTATCAGCTTACATCACGGTAGGTGACCCGACACTGGGTTCGGCCGCCGGCGCCCATTACGCGCCGCACTCATTGGCTCAAATAGGTATTGTTGGACCAACCGGTCAAGATGACGTGGAATTTGGCTGGAACGTGGACCCGAACAATCACGACTACAAGGCCCACCTCTTCGTATACGATGCCATAAAAGGCTGGAACGGCGGTCAAGGCTGCTACAACGGTTGTGGCTACGTTCAGGTTAGCAATAAGGTTGCACCCGGTGACATGGTGTACCCAGGGACACGTCGGCAATTTGCCATCATCCATCAGACTAATAGATGGTGGGTAATCTATAACGGCACCAAAATGGGTTATTATCCGGATTCTGTCTGGAAAAGACACAATGTTACCCTCACATACGGCGTGCGCGAAGGTGCCTGGGGCGAGGTGTATGAAGATAATGGCTACTGCACGCAAATGGGCCGTGGCGTCTTCCCATCCAACCCACGTACGGCAACTATTAGCGGCTTCAAAGTGTATGGCGCCGCCGTACAGTCCAACTTTTTGCCAGTCCTTGCCAGTAACCCAACAGCCTGGAACTTCAACTCCGCCACTACTACCTCATTCAACTTCGGCGGGCCCGGCTACTGTAGATAACTATTAATTGGTACAGTAGGGCCGACATTCCTCAAACCCTCAAGCCCGGGTTGAGAGTCTTATCGAGCTCCTGATGGAGCTGAGAGGACGAGAAGATAGAACGAAACTTGCTACGGCGATTGGACGCTTGGATCCTCGGGGCCGCTAGTAAGTACTTGGCCTAGTGCAGATTGCCTAAATACACTTTCGGCTTCTTCCCAAGGGATATTGTTCTCAAGAGCTATTATGAGGGTTGCAAATTTTGGTGTGTATACAGGTGCTGCTGTACCAGATTGTACTACCCAATCTGGCCGCTCAAAACCAGCGGCTAAACGCATTGCATAGTCAAAATCCCCCTCCGCAGGATGCCGATCTGATTTCGGGGCTCTATTATGTCCAAACATACTTTGCTTACTTTACCATAGCATTAGCCAGGGTTTGAACAAGACCGCTTTGCTAGTATTAATTAACAGATTGGTACGCCCTGCAGGATTCGAACCTGCGACCTCCTGTTCCGAAGACAGGCGCTCTAATCCGCTGAGCTAAGGGCGCAAATATCCGGTGGATATTTGCGTAGACACGAGGGAACCGTCCTTAGTGAAACTACGCATTACTGTAGACGCGAGCCCCAGCTTTCGCTGGGGTAAACTCTGAATGCTAGAAATCTATGTGAAGATCTCGCATCTACGGAAACGCTTACATCTTACCAAAGAAGAGCAGCCCAAACTAGGGTTTGTTTTACTTGTGACGCTAAATGAGAAATAATTAAGCATAAGATGAATCGACTGATTGCCTCCATGGATCGTAAGCAGGGAATCGCCAAGCATGGTTTTCAGCCGTGGTCTATACCTGAGGATGAAGCGCGATTCACGGAACTGACTAAGTCTGAGGGCGGCATTTGCTTAATCGGCAGCACGACGTTCAAAACTTTTCAAAAGGGGCCGCTGGCCAGTCGGCAAAACTACGTATTAACACATGATAAAACACCGATTGAAGGTGTTACACTTGTTCACAACCTTGAAGCGTTTTTTAAAGAATTCGTGAACAATAATATCTGGGTGATTGGCGGTGCGAACGTCTTTGCTCAGGTGATGGAGCTGGATCAAGCCGACGAGCTGCTACTTACCCGCGTCGAAGCCGACTTTAACTGCAGCCAGTTCTTCCCCGACTTTTCTAAAGGGTATCAACTGCAGGAACAGAGTGAACTGCTCGAGCAAAACGGTTTTATATTTTCGTACGCTACGTATGTGAAAACTGCGGTCTGACAGGCTGGTTTACATAATGTCGGATTGCTCCTGATCGGCTCCCGGAAGCCCTGAAGTGCCATCTCTCAGCTGGTCGACATCCGTCACCCCCAGCTTGCGAGCTGCCAGCCTGATGCGGTTGGAGCTGTGATTTGAGTGGAAGAGATCAACGTTCTTATCTGCCATGTTTCCTCCTATCCGCCATGTATTCTAGTAAACCAGAGGTGCGGACGCAGTGTGATAGTTAACTGTATTCTGAGTAACTTCTTACATGACGAAATTTTCACATGTTAGAAAGTTCATAGTGACGGGCATTTATAGTCCATATGCTTAGTGTTGGATAGCATATTAAGGAGGGAGCTATGTCTGACGCCATCACCATACGTTGTCGACCGATCAGCCGGTCATATTTCGACTTCGACCATGGCTTTGGTCAAACAGTGGCCGAGTATTAAGCGTTAGCTTTAAGCTTTCAGAGTGAAGGGGGTTCGCTATGGGATTTCGTGAGCTTATTAAAAAAGTTCAGATCTACTCGGGTTTTTCCGATAGTGAATCCAAGGATGCTTTGGAAATGATGGTGGAGAGCTTGGCGGTGCATTTGGACGAAATGGAGCGCAAGGATTTTGCCAGTCACCTGCCGGAAGAATTGGAAAACATCGCTTTGTCTGTGTACCCGACCGATAAAAATAGCCGCCAGGACATTCTAGACCAGTTTATGGAGATGGAACGCATCGACGCCTCCCAAGCTCGTAAGCAGATTAGTGCGGCCTGGAAGGCGCTCACAGAAGTTATTGGCGAAGTGAGGATTAATCGTATTAAGAAGCAGCTACCACAATCTTCGCTGGCCTTTTTCAGCTAGAAGGTTAGCCTACGGAAATTTACAGTAGATCAAAACTGACCTTTGCATCTGCTGGGTCATCCCAGCCCCAGCCGGAGCCTGTACTGAACTTGATTCAGTACTGGGGTAAACTCCAGCTGGAATTTATGCCTCTTGTCATTCCAGCGCAGGCTGGAATCCAAACCAATAAAGCTGTGGCCTAATAAGGCCACTTATTAATAGATTGGATCCCAAACTAATCCCCGATCAAGTCGAGGACATGATTTGGGATGACACAGGAAAAGTCGTGAGACTATGCTTGCGCTTCCCCATTAGCGTAAGCATAATAGAACCATTACTATGAGCAAATTCAAGAAAAATGTGGGGGCCGTAGTACAAAAGGATGGCGTAAGCTTTCGCGTTTGGGCGCCGTTTGCTGTTGAGGTTGCGGTAACCGGTACGTTTAATAACTGGGGTGAAACGGCCCTGGCAAGCGAAGACGATGGTTATTGGGCTGGAATAGTGTCGGGAGCCACAGCTGGACACGAGTATAAGTACGTTATTCATACCAGTAATTCCAAACTGCTCAAAAATGATCCCCGAGCGCTCCAGCTGACCACTACGGCCGGCAACTCCGTCGTTGTCGATACGCATTTTGACTGGGAGCATGATGACTTCCAGCCACTACCTCCGAACCAACAGGTAGTGTATGAGTTACACGTTGGTACCTTCAATCGTCCCGACTCAGCGACAACCGGGAATTTTGAGGGTGTTGGCGCCAAACTTGACTACCTGGCCGAACTCGGCATCACGACAATCGAGCTTATGCCAATCGGCGCCATGTCGATGACCCATGAGTGGTGGGGGTATACGCCAGACTTTATTTATTCCGTAGAAACACTATACGGTGGGCGTCATCAATTACTGGAATTTGTGAAGGCTGCGCATAAACGGGGTATCGCGGTTGTGCTCGATGTAGTTTATAACCATCTGGGGCCGGATAATAACCTTGATTTGTGGCAATTTGATGGCTGGAGCGAAAACGGCAAAGGTGGTATCTACTTCTATAATGACTGGCGCTCCACGACACCCTGGGCTGAAACACGACCAGATTATGGGCGCCCTGAAGTGCGGCAATTCATTCTCGACAACGCCACGTATTGGCTGCATGATTGTCGCCTTGATGGCCTGCGCGTAGACTCGACCATTTTCATTCGAAATGCCGAAGGGCATAATGACGAACCGGCTACGGATATACCCGAGGCTTGGACATTATTGCAGCAAATAAACGAGCGAGCGCGCAAAATAAGCCCGGAAAAGCTAACCATTGCTGAAGATATTGGCGCTAATAATTATCTGACAAAATCGGCTTCGGACGGTGGCGCCGGCTTTGCCGCTCAGTGGGGTGTGACTTTTCCGCACGCACTCCGCGCCGCGCTCGATGCCATTCACGATTCGGACCGTAATCTCGGACTTATTCTGGAAGAGCTTAGCCGGTCATTTAATGGCGACGCCTTCCAGCGGGTTGTGTACAGTGATTCGCACGATAGCGCCGCAAACGGTGCTGCCCGACTCGGCGAGGAAATTTCACCCGGACATTCGGACGACATTTACGCTCGGCAGCGCTCTCTGCTGGCGGCGGCCATTATTTTTACGGCGCCCGGTATCCCGATGTTGCTCATGGGGCAGGAGTTTATGCAAGGTGGCAGCTTCAGTGATTGGCAAGGCTTGGACTGGAGCAAAGCGAAGCGTCATGAAGGCATTGTCACTGCCTACCAGCACCTTATCGCGCTGCGCCGGAACAGCTATGGCAACAGCGCTGGTTTACAGGGGCAAAGCGTCAATACTTTACATGTTAACCATCAAGATAAAGTATTGGCATATCATCGGTGGAGCTGGGGCGGTCCGGGCGACGATGTGGTAACTATCATCAATTCCAGTAACAGGCAGTTTGATGACTACCAACTGTCACTCCCTAAAGACGGCATTTGGAAAGTACGTTTTAATAGCACCTGGAAGGGCTATAGTCCCGATTTTGACGACGTCACTATTCCGGAAGTTGAAGTTAAAAACGGCACGGCGCAAGTAACCTTGCCTCCATACGCAGCGCTCATTTTGTCCCAGGACAAGCCGGCATAGCCGACGCGCAAAGCAGAGCTGTGAGAAGTACGGCGGGCCTGATATGCTTAAAGCTATGAAAGATCAGAATCCGTTTGACCCAGTGACTGGCGCTACCGTCCGCTGGCCCGAAGGCGCCATCGTATATCAGATTTATCCGCGGAGTTTCTTTGACTCTAACGATGACGGAATCGGCGACATCGCGGGCATTACCGAAAAACTTGACTACCTCAAAGATCTAGGTGTGAATGCTCTCTGGCTGTCGCCGTTTTACCCCTCGCCAATGGCAGATTTCGGTTACGATATTGCTGACTATCGGGATGTTGACCCAATCTTCGGCAAACTTTCCGATATGGACGTGTTGCTGGCCGAAGCCCGTATGCGTGACATAAAAATCATGGTTGATTTGGTGCCGAATCATACATCTGACGAGCACGAATGGTTTCGCCAATCTCGCCAATCCCAAGAAGACCCATATTCTGATTGGTACGTCTGGCGTGATCCCAAAGGCCATGACAAAAAGGGCCAGCCCATCCCGCCAAACAACTGGGCTAGCATGCTGGACGGTGAACCGACGTGGGAATGGGAACCAGCCCGGCAGCAGTTTTATCTACATACCTTTGACATAAAGCAACCAGATTTAAACTGGGCCAACCCGGAGGTGCGCGAAGCCATCAAAGACGTCATGCGTTACTGGCTAGACAAGGGCGTTGACGGCTTCCGAGTTGATGCTGTACCGTTCATTGCCAAAGATCCACTGTTGCGTGACGATCCAGTCAACCCACACTACAAAAAAGGACGCGATCCCGGCTACGCTGCCCGGACGCATACCTACAGTTCGGGCTGGCCACAAATGTACGCCTACTTAGCCGAACTGGCAGCCGTCCTTAAAGAAGACAAATATGTCCACTCGCACCGCTTCATGGTTACTGAAGCGTATCCGGAAACAGCTAATCCGATAGAAGAGTACTTGGAATTTTATGAAGGCATGGACCCAGAAGTTGCTGCGCCCTTTATTTTCGAAGGTATGTGGTTGGAGTGGAGTGCCAAAGCCTGGCGGACTTTTCTGACGGAACTCCATATGGCTATGGATGACTTCAGCCCGCTCTGCATTCCCAGCTACGCGTTTGGCAACCATGATCAGCCACGTATTGCCAGCCGTTTTGGCGAAGCTAAGGCTCGGGCTGCCGCCGTACTTCTGCTGACGCTGCCAGGCATGGCTTTCATCTATAATGGTGACGAGTTAGGTATGATTGACGGTAACATTCCGCCGGAAATGGTGATGGATCCAGCGGCGGGGCAGGGCGGCCCGGGTCGTGACCCGGAACGAACACCGCTCCATTGGTCGGCTGGCCCAAACGCCGGTTTTTCCAGGGCCAAGACTACTTGGTTACCGCTCGCCGACAACTACAAAACCCACAATGTAGAGACCGAATTACAGGATCCGAATTCTTTCCTGACGCTTTATCGTCGGTTGGGTGAACTGCGCAACACGTCGTCGGCGCTACGTACCGGAGCAGTCGAATTGGTAGATACAACGAGCACAAATGTACTTGGTTTATTGCGGCGGAGCGACAGTGACGCGTATGTGACATTTATTAACTTCTCAGCTAAGTCAGCTAACTTTAGTGTGAAGGCATCGATTACGCCCGGTAGTTTTGTGTTGTCGTCGGAGTCGGGGACTAAAAGACGGGCGTTTCGGCAGGGTAAGCTAAGTCTGCGGCCGCATGAAGCAGTTATTTTTAAAGTGCGCAGCTAAGTCCAAAACCAGCCAATCTTCAGGTGAGCAGCGTAAACTTGGGATAGTACTTGGGCTCCGCCAGTTCTGATCCGCCGGGCCATCGGCTTCGTAGGCATCATAAGTCCCAGCAAAGTGGTCAAAACTCGCCTTTACTGCGTCCTGCTGCTCATGATTCTCAGGGTGTTCGTTAGGTGGTTGCTCAGTCATACAAAACACTACTACAAATTAATCAAACTTAGCTTGCAATTGTAATGATAGTCAGCCGCGGCGTCGTGAAACGCGGCGTGCTGTGCGACGGGCTACCCGCCGTGATGCTCCAAACATGCCAACCCCCTATATTACTAGTGCTTTCATCATAAGGTGCGACCAAAACGTGTACTATGAAGTTACTTACATGAGCGTTTTGCTTGCAGTTTAAATGAAAAAAACCGTCGTTAACGCACCCCGGCTGGATAGCTTGCGCCATCCGTGAATACATGCCCAACCATGCTAGTTTCGGTTTAAGCCACCTTTAGATTTAAGGATTACGTCACCGACAACAGTGGTTGCCTCCAAGCACGCAAGTAAGGCTAGTCCTCCGCCCAATAATTTGAGGGCTGGATCGGCAACGCGTCTCGGTGCGGACTCTCCAGCAACCAAGCCTGAAAGTTTAAATACTCCAAAAGATGCTCCAGCAAGTACGGCCGAGATCCCAACGGAGTCCGATGTTGTTATGTCTGGAGCGGCTCTCCGAGCTAATAGCGCAAACTCTTCCAAATAGTAACCAACACTCGAGCCAAACTCACTAATAGGCGAAGGTGGTAGATGGGTGAACTCAGCAAATTTACTGTCCAATTGAGTCATAAGTGAGCACTATTATTTATGTACTCCAAAAAATATGCAAGCTTAACATAGTAAAACTACTGCTTAGAAGAATGATACAAGACAATGCCTATAATTTTGGAGAGTCGCAGTCATTGCTATTTCAACTTATCTGGGATGGCAAGAGCTAAAGCAACACAGTGTTTACAAAAGATCTGATGGTTTTTGGGATTTCCAGCGCAATGCCACGCCAAGCCTTCTGGCGTAACAAATAATTGGGTGCGACGACGCGAGCCTGCGCCTTCTGCGATCGTTCCGTTAAGTCCGCCTATCCAGGCTTCTGCTTTTGTGGGTTCCAGTTCAATAAACTCTATAGCCCCACGCCTATAAATTGCCTCTCCATATCTAAAGTTTGAAGGTAGAGACAACCGCTTTATCTCGTCAAGACTTAATAATTCAATAAGCTTGGACATAGCTTTAATATAACAAAAGACCTCTATTAAAGAGGTCATAATGCTTAGGATTCTGGAGGGCCATCTGGGACTCGAACCCAGGACACCCTGCTTAAGAGGCAGGTGCTCTAACCGGCTGAGCTAATGGCCCAAATCGTCCCGGTGGGACGATTTGTCGAGACTAACGAAGTGTCGTTAGTACAACTAAATCGGTCGTAATCGTTCCTGAAATGTACTGAAAGCACCGGACATATATTGTGTATACACAAGTACGGTGTCGAAGCTACGCCCCACTTGTCATGAAGACATATAAACTCAAAGTACCACAAAACTTTACCAAATTACCTCTGTTTTTGCAAGAATGATAGCCACGATAATCAGATATGCTATGATGTGCCTATATTTAGCATAAGGATTATAAATCATGAACAATCAAAAAGTAGTGCAGTTTGACGCTTCGGCGGGAAGCTATTTTCTGGTATTTGTAGTCACACTCATCATGACCTACATTCCATTTTTTGGCTGGGCCTTCGCCTTTAACTATATGAGCGAGTGGCTGGCTGACAACTCACTGGTGTATGGCAAAAAAGTTACGTACAAAGCTGGGTATGGCGAAACATTGAAATTTATCTTCGTAAATACCCTACTGGTTATCATCACACTTGGTATCTACAGCTTCTGGTTCGCGCCGAAAAGTTATCGCTATGTGGCAGATCACATTAGCGAAGTAGGTGCGTTGCCGGCAACAGCTGCGCCAGCAGCGCCCACTCCGGCCGCTGCTGCTGCTCCAAAGCCACCGGCGCCGATGGTGCAATAAGCTCACTAGCTGCCCAGCTCACTCTGTTACAATAGAGGCAATGAAATTACTGAACGGCAGTGAATTGGCTGGATTTATTAAAGAACGTCAGGCGCACCAGGTACGGGGTTTGCGGCAGGCACATGGCGTGCAACCCAAGCTGGCAATTGTAGTGACCATCGACAATCCGGTTATTGATGTTTATATTCGTCTCAAAGAACAATATGGGGCAGACATATTGGTAGAGGTGGAAGTGCACCGGGTCAGGCAAACAGAGGTAGCGGAATTACTTAACAAGTTAAATAAAGATGAGACAGTTCACGGAATTATCGTTCAGCTGCCGCTAGAAAATCCTGAGCAAACCGACGAAATCGTAAACCTTGTAACCCCGGAAAAAGACGTTGATGCGCTTGGCCAAAAGGCTCAGTTTGAGCCGGCCACTCCCATGGCCATTTTGTGGTTGCTTTCGGGTTATAACGTCGAGCTATCTGGCCGAAAAGTACTGCTCGTAGGCCGCGGTAAACTGGTCGGTGCACCGCTTGAAAAGATTCTTAAGGACTCGGAAGTGGACGTCGATGTCGCCGATCGCAGCACGCCCGATCTGGCCACCAAAACCCGCGAAGCTGATATTATTATCACTGCTACCGGCAGCCCGGCCATTTTATATCCCGACATGATAAAAGAAGGCGCGGTGGTCGTTGATGCCGGCGTGGCCAGCGAGGACGGCAAGACCGTAGGTGACGTCGCCGAAGAAGTGTACGAGCGCCAGGATCTGACTATTACCCCTCAGAAGGGCGGCGTGGGACCTCTAACAGTTTGCGCCCTGTTTGAAAATGTCATCCGAGCAGCTCAAGCGGAGGTTTCCGGTGTATAAAACGGATCGAAAAAGTCTGCATCGGGCGCTGCTCTGGGAAGGTTTTGAGCTGGTTGATACGCAATTTGCGGGAGGCCAGTCTGCCAATAACAAGCTGCTGCTCGACTACGATAAAGTTAAGCAAAACAAGCGTTTATACTCGTGGGTGCTTGGAGGATTATGCAATGTTATCGAGCCGTACAAACCTGACTTTGTGGCCGGGATGCCCAATGGGGCAACCGGCTATGCAGAAGCGGTTGGCACAAGACTTGGGATCGAAGTAGTTCGACTTGCTAAAGTGGAAAAGACTAAGCAAATAGTCTTTGCCTCTGAAGAGGACCGAGAGACGGCTGAGCTTGGTGAGCACGGGGTAGCAGTGGAAGACGTTATGAATCGGCGAACGACGCTGAAAAAGGGCATTGACCTCTTGGGCGACAAAGTTTTTCTGGCAGTCGGTATCTTTGATCGCGGTATGCCTGGCGAGTGTCTTGACCTTGGCGTTCCCATCGAAAGCTTGGCTCAAGAACCAATTCCGGCCATGCTACCACGCCGGCACGAATTGAGGCGTTTCGCGAGAGACGCATGAAAATTGGGGTCTTTGACTCGGGTGTTGGCGGTCTGTCAGTGGCCAACGCCATTAGAGTAGCCTTGCCGGAACACGAAGTTATCCTGAAGGAAGACACCGAGCACGTGCCCTACGGCATCCGTCAGCCTGAAGAAGTCCTGGGCCTTGTGCTGCCAATCTTCCAAGAGCTAGTTAATGAGGGCTGCCAGCTAATTGTTATTGCTTGTAACACCGTATCAACGACGCTGATCAAGACGCTGAGGGAGCATTTTGACGTCCCGCTGATTGGTCTGGAGCCCATGATTAAGCCTGCCGCGAAGCTTACAGGTAGTCACGTCATTGCCGTCTGCGCCACGCCGGCTACGCTGAGGAGTAGCCGGTATGAGTGGCTGAAAGCAAAATATGCCCAAGGCATTACGATCCTGGAACCGGACTGTAGCGACTGGGCATACATGATTGAACACGATCAAATTGATCGGCAAAAAATCGCGGAGCGGGTGAACGACGTGCTGCAGCAGGGTGCTGATGTCATCGTGCTCGGCTGCACGCACTATCACTGGATTGAGCAGGAGATCACGGAGCTGGCTGTTGGGAAAGCCCATGTCTTGCAACCCGAGCAGGCGGTGATCAAGAAGCTGTGGCGAGAGCTTGCACGGCTTGCTTGAACTGTTCGCCTCGGTCTTTGTAGTCTTTGAACATATCGAAGCTGGCGCAAGCGGTGGAGAGCAAAACGACATCGCCACTCTGTGCCACCTGCCGAGCTTTGGCAACGATTTCGGTCATATTACTTCCGCCAGGCTCAAAATTGGTAAATTCGGCTTGCTCCAAAGCTGTTTGAATCCGTCCGGCCTGCTCGCCAATCAGGAGTACGCGCCTGACGTTTGAGCCGGCCACCGCTTTTGCCAGTTCATCGTAATTAGCGCCTTTGTCGGAACCGCCCAGAATCATGACCTTTGGCGCTTCGAAAGCTTGCATGGCCACAACCGCTGTTTCGGGCGTGGTACCGAAGCTGTCATCGTAGTAGCGCACTCCGTCAACCTCGCCCACAAGCTGGAGCCGGTGCTCCAAGCCGCTGAAGCTGGTGAGCACCTGGCGCAGCGCTGTCACATCCTGCGTGACCTGCCAGACTGCCGTCACAGCTGCGCAGACATTTTGCCAATTATGGGCGCCGAGCAGCTTGAGCTCGTCAACCCGGCAAATCTCTTGACCGCTTATGCTAATAGCATCGTTGTCAATAATGGCTCCCGGCGGAGCAAAGTAGGGCAGTTTCTGACCGGCGCCGTGACTGGCGATCAGCCGGGATAGTTCGTTTTCGGCAAAGTAAATTGCTACGTCTTCGGCCGTTTGGCGGGCGAAAAGGTTCGATTTAGCCGTCGTGTAATCGTTGATGTCCGGGTGCCAGTTGAGGTGCTCGGGCACCACCATGAGGCAGACGCCAATTGGGGGCGAATAGTCTATATCGCTGAGCTGAAAACTGGACAGTTCTAACACGACCCAAGAATCGGGCTGTAATTCCGTTAAAAAACTCAATGGCGGAATGCCGATATTGCCGCCCAAACGAACATGCTGGCCGGCTGCTTCCAGCATTTTGGCGACTAAGGTCGAAGTGGTGCCCTTGCCCTTAGTGCCGGTAACACCGATTATTTGTTTGGTCGGACAAACCCGAAAAAATTCATTAATATGGGTGGTAATTTTGGCTTCCAGGCCAGGATTTTTCTCTAGAATTATTGCCGCCCTCAGACCTGCGGTCCGCACAACTAAGTCGAAGCGGTCGAGGTTATCAATGTACTGTTCGCCGAGCACAGCTTGCGCACTAGGCGGTATCTCCAGCGCAGTATTTTGATCGCAAATGGTCAGCTCATGACCCTGTGCTGCAAAGTAGTCATAGGATGCCCGGCCGTCAACGTCGTAACCAACAATGGCGATTTTCATATTAATAGTATACTGGCAGCCGCCATTGTCTCAATCACATTGTCACTCGTCGTCCTCCCATTGTCATCCCAAACTTGATTTGGGATCCAATCTATTAAGGAGTGGCCTTTAGAGGCCACAGCTTTATTAGGTTTGGATTCCAGCTTGCGCTGGAATGACGCTAGAAAATGGAAATCTGAGGGAGAATAAACGGAATCCCAAAACGAATTCAGGATGATGTGTGAGTGGATCTTAGCCCAAGGTTTTCTTAACGACTTCGGCCACCTGGCGCGGT
Source organism: uncultured Candidatus Saccharibacteria bacterium (assembly GCA_964533425.1). Taxonomy (GTDB): domain Bacteria; phylum Patescibacteriota; class Saccharimonadia; order Saccharimonadales; family UBA4665; genus CAZHJG01. The sequence goes on from CAZHJG010000002.1 coordinate 27,001, forward strand.
GTCATATCGGCCTTCAAAATAACAGCGCTAACACCAAGCGATTTAACTTCGTCGGGAATTTCCTGCTCGCCCATATTCGTCAGGATGATAACCTTGATGTTCTTGCCCCAAGCCTGTTTGCGCAGCTCGGTCAGCATTTGATCACCGGTCATTTCTGGCATCATGAGATCGAGCAGGATGATGTCCGGCTTCATGTTCTCGCACAGCTCCAGCCCGAGTTTGCCATTTTCGGCCGTTTGGACCTCATAATTTTCGGCCTCGAACTTGAAACGATACATCTGGCTGATGGTCTGGTCGTCTTCTATGATGGCGATTTTGGGCATAGGGCTCCTTGGTGATCTGCTATAGTTGAGAACAAGTCTTATTATAACGAACAGATCATAATGCATAATACCCTTTTTATTGCCATTACTGCTGGGCTCGGTGGCATGCTCGGCTGGGGCTTTGCAGACTTTTTTGCTAAATTGACCATTGACCGTATTGGCGATTTGAAAACTTTGATCTGGGGACACAGCTTTGGCGCGCTATTTTTCATCATAACGGCGCTTGCGGGACTGGCTACTCATCATTCAGTACCTCTGCCCGCACATCTCTCTGCTTGGCTCGGCCTGGCTTTCTTTGGCGTTTTACAGATGATTGTTTACTGGCTGGTATATAAAGGCTTTGGCAAAGGACAGCTGGCAGTATTGAATCCGGTGTTTGCCTCGTTCCCAGGCATCGTCGCCATCGTGTCGATTCTGTTTCTTGGTGAGGCCCTACATCCGGCGCTGGGCCTTGGCTTACTGGCGATGTTTGCCGGCATCATGCTATTGAACCTTGATCTACAGGGGTTACGCTCGCGACGGCTTAAGGTCGCACCTGGCCTAAAAGAAGTAGCTCTGGCGGCCTTATTGGCGGCCTTCTGGACGCTTGGCTGGAACAAGCTGGTGAAGGGCCAAAACCCGCTCAGCTATGCATTGGTGATGTACGTTTTTATGAGTTTGAGCGCTGTTCTGGCAGGTTTAGTGACTAAGGTACAGTTTGGCGGAGTGGAGAAGAGTTTATGGAAGTTTCTGGCGCTAATCGGTGCTGGAGAGACAATTGCCTACCTAGCCATCACTTGGGGTTATAGCGCGACAACCAAGACGAGCATAGTGGCGATGATTAGTGGCTCCTTTTCGCTGCCGACGATTTTGCTGGCTCATACTTTTCTTAAAGAAAGACTCAGCCGATTGCAGATTGCTGGTGTAATCGCTACGATTACTGGTATTGTGATCATTTCTCTGGCGTAAATTCAAAAGCAAACATTAAATTTTTATTAAATCAATTTTGGTGTTTTAGCAGGGGTTTGCTAAGATAAATTACGTCACCCCAAAACAAATATGCCAGAACTCACCGCCATCGAAGAAGACATCCTCAAAAAGGCTCAATTTTTAGGTTACAAGACGCCTTTCTTCTTTACGATGCGCAGCATTCTCAAGAAGAATTATCAGCTATTTACGCATCTCTTTGACGACGCAGAGGTTTATTATGCATTAAAAGCCAATTCTGACCCCAAAATCCTCACCTATCTGAACGAGCTGGGCTGCGGGTTTGAAGCGGCTTCGGCCTACGAGATTGAATTACTTCTGAACGCTGGCGTTGATCCAAGCCGAATTATTTACGGGACGTCTATCAAGCCGGCGGAGCACATCAAGCTGTCGCATAAGGTGGGTGTTGATCGTTTTGCCGCCGACTCCAAAGAAGAGATTGAAAAAATTGCTAAGTATGCGCCGGGGGCTAAGGTTTTTGTGCGTACTATCGTTGACGACGCGGGCAGTGTGTTCATGATGTCCGAGCGCTTTGGCGCACCGGCCGAAACGGTCAAAGAACTGATTCTATATGCCAAGAAACTGAAACTGAAGACCTATGGCATTAGCTTCTACGTCGGTTCGCAGGCCGCTAACGCCGATATGTGGGCTCGCGGCGTGGCCAGAGTTAAGCCGATCATCGAGTCACTTTACAAAGAAGGCGTGACGCTTGAGATCCTGAACATCGGTGGCGGTTTTCCGGTACATTACGACAATCACAAGGACGCGCCGGAACTCAGAGAGATTGTTATCAATATCCATAACGCCTTGCATGAGTTGCCATACATTCCAAAAGTGATTATGGAGCCAGGCCGTGGTCTGGTGGCCTCATCGACGGTATTGGTAACTGAGATCATTGCGCGTAATGATCGTGGAGACAAACCATGGCTGTGTCTCGATGCCGGCATTTATAACGCATTGTATGAGGCTATGATTCATCAGGGCGCAACCCGCTTCCCCGTCTACCCGCTTAATCCACCAACCGAGCCGGCCGAAACGCTATTTTATACCCTAGCCGGGCCGTCAGGTGACAGTTTGGACATCATCGCCCGTGATGTTGAATTACCATCTTATCTTGATGTTGGCGACAAGCTACTGTTTGAACATGCCGGTGCTTACACCATTGTTATGGCCAGCCGCTTTAATGGTTTCCCGGCCCCACCGCTTTATATTAAGTAGTTTGTGAACTCGTTTGCGATTTTGATGCCGATAGATAAGCTATCGTCTCCTGTGTCATCCCAAATTATGTCCTCGACTTGATCGGGGATTAGTTTGGGATCCAATCTATTAATAAGTGGCCTTATTAGGCCACAGCTTTATTGGTTTGGATTCCAGCCTGCGCTGGAATGACAAGAGGCATAAATTCCAGCTGGAGTTTACCCCAGTACTGAATCAAGTTCAGTACAGGCTCCGGCTGGGGCTGGGATGACCCGAGTTAACGCTGCACTAACTACTCTTGACAAATACCCGTAAAAGGCTTACGGTTAAGAGTAGTTAAAGACTGGAACAAAAATGCAAAAAATTAACGTCTTTCAGAAACTGGTGGTAGCTTACTTTTTGGCCACAGTCGTGCTGTGGGCCTGGTTGTTCATCACGCACCATAAGAGTGGCAACGCCAATTACTGGTACTCCTTCTTGTTCGGACTGACGCCGCTTTTCGGCGGTCTTTATGGCATGTTCACAGCGCAGATCTGGGGCGGGCTGAAGAGTGCGCTGGGCAGGGCGGTATTTTTCTTCTCGCTCGGCTTGTTTTTGTGGGGCTTTGGCGAGAGCATCTGGTCGTACTATAACTTCTTTAGGCATGTGGCGGCGCCGTATCCTTCGTTGGCCGACATCGGCTTTGCGCCGAGTATCTTCTTCTGGGTGTTGGGTATGGCCTTTATGGCCCGGGCTACCGGTGCAATTTTTGTTTTGCGCAAATCACACTGGGCCAAAGCGCTGGCGCTGGCCGTACCCCTCATCCTACTCATTCCTTCTTACTACGTACAGGTAAAATTGGCGCGCGGCGGTACCTTGATACCAGAACACGAAACGACACTTAAAACCGTGCTGGACATTGCCTATCCGTTTGGCGATTTCCTAGCGCTGACATTTGCGGTGGTAGTCTTTGCGCTGTCGCATCGCTATCTGGGTGGCTTGTACCGCCGAGCGGTGCTGTGTTTACTGGCCGGTTTGGCGATCATGTACTGTGCCGACTCAGTTTTTTCCTATACCACGACAAAGAATACGTACTACAACGCTGACTGGGGAGACTTACTACTCGCCCTCGGCCTGTTTCTGATGACTTTCGGCATCCTGGCCTACGCAACCAAACCGGCACTTCAGCCACTTGAGAAGGTGGAATGACATGGATGTATATGCCCAGATAGTCGTGAAAATTATCAAGGCCCAAGAGGCAATCATTGGTCCAGTGGCAGTTGAGCAGGCCCAGCGAGTGCCGCATCTGAAAATTGACTGGCCGAGTACTCAGGTAAGTATCGACGGCGACGAAGCCGCCGCGGTTAATGCTTTGGTTAAGGTGTACCAGGAGTTGTTTGGGCAGATTTCGAAAGAGGTTTCCAAAGAGGCCGCCACTCCGTTACTCGGGCAACTTCCGGCTGATCACCTGCCCGAGGCCCTCAAATAATGAGCCGAAAGGTGGGTTAGTATGCCTGAAGGTGTCAAAGAGGCCGAAGAAACGCTGGCTGCCAAGACCGCTAAATTACCCTTTCAGAAGCGTCGCCAGCTGGAACGTGACCTGGAGCACATCACCCAGGAAATGTACCGGCGCAATCGTGAGCTGGCCGAGACTAACAAGACGCTGTCGCTGCTCAGAACAATCGATGCGATGGTGCTGGAATCGCATGCCTCGCTGAAGATGGTCTGCGAACACATCACCGAGGCTATTACCCAAGTTACTGATTATGCCTTTGTTGGTTTGTTGACGCGTTCTTCGGGTGGCCATGATAAATTGACGCTCAATGGCTGGAGCGGCAATTCCTGGCTGGGGAAGCCTGAAGCCTCCCTGGGGTTCAGCCGCCCGATTCACATTGAGCTGGAGCATCCCTGGTTCTCCGGGTTATTGGACACCAAGATAATTTCGCTGGAAGGTCTGTCTGAAGAAATGTTGGCTGATTTTCTGCGATGTCCGATAAGTGACATTAAGCGTATCAGACGCCAGGTGCCGTTGAAGTCACTGTACGTGATGAAGCTGCTGGCTCGCCGCCGCTTGGTGGGGATATTGGTGGTCGGATTTTTGAATCCGGCGGATCAGCTCAGCGCGTCCGACACCCAGCTCATGGATCGTTTATGCGATAGCATTGGAGTAGCGCTGGACAACAAATTGCTGTTTGAGGAAAATCAGTCTGTGCTGCGTCAGCTTCGGGAGTCCAACGCCAAGTTGCGTGAGCTCGATGAAGCCAAGGATGACTTCATCAGCATGGCTTCGCACCAGTTGCGCACACCGTTGACCAGCGTAAAAGGCTACCTGAGCATGATTCTGGAGGGTGATGTTGGTAAGATTACGCCCACGCAGCGGACCATGCTCAACCAGGCGTTTTTCAGTTCGCAGCGCATGGTGTATCTGATTGCCGATCTCCTGAACGTGTCGCGTATCAAAACCGGAAAGTTCTTAATTGAACCATCGCCGGTTGATCTGTCGGCCGTGGTGGAAGAGGAAATCGGTCAACTACAGGAGATCGCCAAAACCCACTCTCTGAAATTAAAATACAAAAAACCAGCGAAATTCCCGGAGCTGATGCTCGACGAAACCAAAACGCTCCAAGTCATCATGAATTTTATCGACAACGCCATTTACTACACGCCGGGCGGCGGAACAATTACCGTTTCGTTGGAAGATAAGCCTTCGGTGGTTGAACTGCGAGTTACCGATGACGGCATTGGTGTGCCGCGGAGCGAACAGGCGCATTTATTTACCAAGTTTTACCGCGCCGGTAATGCACGCAAAGCCCGCCCATACGGCACGGGACTCGGTCTGTTCATGGCAAAAAAGGTGATGGTAGCTCAAGGCGGCTCGCTTATTTTTGAAAGTAAAGAGAATAAGGGCAGCACCTTCGGCTTCGTCCTGAGCAAAACCAAGTTGGCGGTTAAGCCTGCTGCGTAAGAAATTTCGCTGACGTCAAACGCTATATTGCGCCACTCTTAATAGTGAAAAGCAAAAACTCCCGACTGTGTGGTTATGACCCCTGTTACGACCGTGCGGTTCACTATACCAATTACTAACTATTCAGAGAGGCAGGTGGAGATGAAACACTTTATAAATATTAAACGCTCGGTGCGCCGGGCTGTAATTGCTGCGACGGCTTTAGCAACCATTGCCGGCACGGCGATCATTGGCCTGGGAACCAGTTCCGCGATGACATTTAATAATGGCGGCGCCGGCTGTAGTGTTGAAGGGCTTATGCCGCTACGAAGCGCGTTTAACGTCAGCGGCAGCATTGCGACAACCATGGTACAGGTGGATGGTCCAGCCAGTTGCCGCGAAACTGTTACCTTATCTTCATGGAATGCGCCGCAAGGAAGTGCCAATTTACGACCGTTTCAAAACCAGCAATTCTTTACTAGCCGGACCTTTGTGTTAGGCCCAGGTCAGCACAGTCTTTCAGTGAGAGTTAATAATAGCTGTAGCTTCCAGGTTGATGTGCTGCTGGGTTCGAACCCCAGAAGCGCGGCCGGCGATGCTAACTTCAGCCCGGATCAGGTAATCGGCTTCTTGCTGGTGAGCGGCGCTGCTTGCCCAGCTCCTACACCTGCCCCGACTCCTCCGGCTCCTACTCCGGCGCCAACTCCGCCAGCAACCACGACTACTACCAATAATGTCTGTAGCGGCAGCACTAGCAATACGTCAAACGGTGCAGCTTCCCAAGGCGGTAATTGCAGCACCAATACTACAATCGTTCAGGCTCAGGCGACTCAGAACACCGGTGGCAGCGGTGGCAGCGGTGGCGGCTCGTCAAGCTCCAGCGCTACTAGCAGCGCTTCGGCTGGCCCGGCCTCAGCGACGGTAAGTGCTAGTGCTCCGGCTGCCACAGCGACCGAAACGGCCACCACCCCGGTAGCCACCACGACTGCTGCTCCAACCTCACTGGTTAATACCGGCCCTGGCAGCATAGCCGCCGTCGCCGCTATCTTCGGCCTAGTGACTGTAGCAGGTACGCTGTTGTATCACCACCTGCTCAAGCGACGCGTTGAAGCTTTGTAAGTTTACTGAGTCAATAAAGCAAATTAAAAACCTTCTAGAGTACTGCTTAAGGTTAGTTCAAATAGTAATTGACAAAATGCCAATTCCTTGCTAAAATATGTCCAAATTAAGTTTGGAAGGTTGTGGCATACAACACTATGAGCGAAAAGCTTGACGTAAACTTGGCATTTGACTACGAAGAACGGCACAGGGTTGAAGAAGAAGCCCGGAAGGCAGCCGAAGCAGCCGCTGAAGCTGAGCGCCAAGCCGCTGAAGAGGCTGCAGAAGCAGAACGTCTTGAAGCTGAGCGCCGCGCCGCTCAAAAGGAGTGGGAAAGCTACGATATTCGTCAAGGCGACTTTCGCCCAAAGGATGATAAGCGTCGTGGCAACTTGGTAGACGATCGTATTCGTGGCGTTAAAGTTGACCGCCACACCTATTTACAGAACCGTTTGACCGAGGCTGAATATCCAGACTCAGAAGTCTCATCTTACGCTGACTATGACATTGCTAAGCTAGCCGACAAACTAAACTCCATGCAAGAAGGCATAGCCAAGTTACCAACAGAAGGCAAGATCAAGTCCGGCAATAAAGAAAGTGCTGAAGAATACCTGGCAACAGACATACGGGCGCTGGCTCAAGTTGATGCTAACGAAGCGCGACTAGCCCTCCAAACTAAGCTGAGTGAAATGAAAATTTCTGAGCTGGCGAAGCAAGTTGCTCAAGCCCGACACGAGAATAATGGTGCGTTGGCTGAAAACGCCACTAAAATACTGAACCAAAAAATACAGGAGCGCAATGAAACGTTTAAGAGTCAGCGTGATAGCGAGCATAACGAAACGCGTGCTAATAACCTTAAGCAGCAAGTGGAAAAACTTATCGCTAAAGAAGAAGCCCGTAAGGCAGCCGAAGCCGCCGCTGAAGCTGAGCGCCAAGCCGCTGAATCAGAAACCCTAAATGATAGCCAGTCAGATGCTGTACCAGATGCTCAGCTTTCCCTTGATCATGATATAGCTTCAGAGCCTCATGCCGAGCCAACTGCAGCTGACCCCGTAACGAAACCTGAGGCTTCGGACGACAGTCAACCGGATGCCGTGTCGAAGGAACAGCTTTCTTTTGATGATCTGCCTTTCATACCCGAAGAAGTTGAAGTCCTTACTGGAGTTGTCGTCGATGAACCTGTTGCTGAATCAGGCAAAGCAGAACCCAAGTCAGATGATGATCAAGCACGTTTCTTCGAAACAGCAGAGCCGGCAATTGACTCCGACGCCGAAGAGGAACCTGATGCTCCTAAGCTTGATAATGCTGACGCGGCGCAGGCCGAAGCTGAAAGCAAAACCGACCCTGAACAGATCTCATACAAAATTGACAGCCTTGATAAGCGACGCCGATTAGTGGAGCGATTTACTGCTGATCAGCACGGCGAATTGAGTGTTGATCTTAAAGACTTATGGCCTTTAGGTAAACGGGTGCGTGAAGTATTGCTGAAGACCGAAAACGGAGTGCTCTACGTCCGTGAGAACAGATTGTTTAATGTAACTCCAGGTCAGGAGAAATCATTGGCCTATGAGGAAAAGACCGGTGACTTCCCTATTATTAATTTGACTAATTCTTGGGCAGTTGTTCCCGGTACCATATCCATTCCCCCTATTACAGAAATTCTCGTCAGTAAGACTGAGGTGCTGTCGAGCGATTCTGTTCTCACTGAGGCTACTCCCCTCGACGATGAGGACCCCTTTAAATATCCTCGTGTGGTTGCCGCACAGATATTAAAGGATAAAGAAAAGGAAAAAAATAGTCGCAGACTAAAGATGAGGCAAGATAAGCCGAAGCCACCGACCGATGATCCATCAAAGCCTGCCGCCAAGCCGAACTGGGACACAATCAGTCAGGAAGCGGTCGACCAGTCTCGTCGTCAACGGAACGTTCGTAACGTCTGGAAGACTATCTCAGGCAAGGTTACAAACTTCAGCCCGCGCGAATTCTATGGCAATAATGAAAAGGGCACCAAACGCGCTCTAACCACGGCCCTTGGCGGCCTGGCAACCGTTGCCGCCACGCTTGGTATCGTTGGACCCGAATCCTTTAATGGCATGAAAAACTCCATGCGGCGGCCTGTGTTAACTCAACCTGATAGGAAGCAAACTTCCACGCACACTAACCACTCATCTGCCGCCAGCTCAGGTCTCAATATAAGCATGTCCCGCAGTAGTCGTAAACCATATCAGACCATTCACGTTCGTAAATCCCATCGTGCTTCATACGACAATGCTGCTCAGACCGGGAGCAATCACTCGACTGGCACAACTGTTCCAGGCAGTCATGACGGACTGAACATTACCATGTCACGTAGTAGCGTAACCCCTGGTGAGCATAAGCGTGTGGCTACCTCGATGGTGGAACCAAATCAGATTCCGGAACACATTTTGCGCGAGCTGATCAAAAAGAGCGCGTAAACTAAAATATATTCAAGACAGTAATTGACAAAAGAACAAGTTTGGTGTAATATAAAGATAATTATGTTACCTGAAGTTTCACCAGAATTTGTCTACGTTGCTGCCACGACGCTTGGTGTCTTAGCTGGCGCCGGCATGGAACATCTTGCTGTTGAGCAAGCCGCACAGCAAGAAGAAGATCACTATTATCCTGCATTGCAGATTGCATTGCAGGAAGAAGCCGCGGAAACTCAGGCTAAAGAAGTTTCAAAAATTTCTCGCCGTCAGATGTTAGGACAATGGCTCAGCCGAAGCGCGATCCGCTCTGTTTTGCCTATTACCGTGGCTGTCGGGTTTGGGCTGGTGGCACATTCCTTTACTTCTACGGAGAAGCCACAAAAGAAAACGGCAATTGAGATTAGTGTTGACGATTCTGGCGCCACCCGTCCGGTTATTGGACAAATACGGGAAGTAGTCGCTCAGTTTAATAATACTGACGCTGAAGCTATTGTTGGCAACACAGGTCAAGTTATCTCTATGTCATCTCGCAAGTTCGGTCCGTTTACCGAAACAACTGATGGCGCTCCTGCCGGAGAAGCTCCCTTAAGTCAGCAAGTCAGTCTGGCGCTCAACCGTGTTGCCGAAAGTAACACCAAAAATGGCAAAGACGATGGCAGGATTGTTCTTGTTACTAATGGTAATCGCGTGGGTAGCATCAAGGCTCTGGCGGAGCAGGCAAAACTGCAACATACAGCTATCTATCCAGTTAACGTGGAACGAAAAGGTACGCCACACAGTCTGATTGATCAACTGAAGCAGTTAGCCGATGAGACCGGCGGCCAGTTCAGAGATGCTAATAGCCAGAACTTTGAGAGGGTGGCTAAAGACGTCAAAGCGACAACTGCGCCCGAGCAAGCCCCAACCCCGCAACCCGATCGCTGGCCGGAACGCTTCAGCGGCATTCTAGCCCTGTTCGGCGCTGGATTGGTTTATAAGAATCGTAAACGCATGCCTACGGGTAGGAATGCGAAAGGAGAATAAGTATGGCAGTTATATATGAAGCAGTTGAGCAAATGGCAAGCACTAACCAGGTTCTTGGCTACTATGAAGACGGTATGCGTGAGCTAGGTAAGCTCTTATATGGAGAGGAACACGCAAAACAGGCTATACTTATCGGTCCTGTCATTATGCGCGCAGCGTTACTTTCGGGCATTCCAGCCGGTGGTAAATCTACTTTGATGCAAAATGCTTGGAGGCTGTATGACGGGCTTGACGATGATAACGTTGCTCGAATTCCTGGCCAGCACGACTTACAGGCTACTCAGCTGGTAGGCGGTCAGATCGGTACTAAAAAAATAGTCGCCGGCCGCAGCGAGGAAAGTAAGGTTGTTGTGGAAGGTATGGTTAAAGAGAAGACTCAAGGTCTCGTTATTGAAGAAATGAACCGTACCAATCCAGAGGCCGTGAACTCACTTTTGCCCGTTCTGGAAGATCGGCGCCTGGAAACTACGGCTGGACACATCGAAGTGCCTGGTCTGATATATACGGTTGCCGCTATGAACCCATCTGAATCTAAGCAGTCAACTTTTCCGATTTCTGATGCTATGGCCTCTCGTTTTACTTTAGGCGCTGTGCTTGGTGTAAAGGGTAATCGTGAGGAGCGCATCTATAAAGCTGGTAAAATTCGCGAACACAAGAAGAACCCGAACACTAAGCCGGAAAATATTCAGCCCGTCTACAAAGTATCGGCCTTATCGGGACTTCAAAACTATGTTCAGGAAACTCGGATTGGCGAAACAATGACCGGCAAAATTGATGAAATTACCGTTGATGCTAACGACGTGCTTGAGAGCCACGGTATCCATGAGACCGACAATCGTTTGTCCCTTCACCTCGAGGCTAATGCTAAAGCATTGGGTAGTTTCCGGAATGAAGAACACATTATTCGCGAAGAAGATGTTGTAGACGCCATCTATCTAGCATTGGCGGGCCGCTTTGGGGCCAAGAAGCAGACCAATGGCATAAACTTGGATAGTTTGGCTTACGATATTGCAAAATTCTAGCTGAGTATAACAGGCAAATTCAAATGTCACTTTTACCTGAAACAGAAAACGCGCTCTTAGAGTATGGCGCGAGCCAGGAGTACATGTTTGGTTTGCATGAAGCAAGCGAGCCACGAGCAGGTACGCACGGTAGAAATATCGGTGAAGTTGCTTATGACCCAGTCCGTCATAATCCCTTGGCGATAAATCCTCTTTCTATATGGGAGCAAGTTTTGGACGCACCTCACGTTAAGCTTAATATCCCAGAGCGCCCGTTAAACGCTAATATTGTTATTCATCAGCCTGCTTCAGAGGGTCGGGACAATATATACCATTATGGGGAGTATCGACGCTTGCTGGCCCGGCGGCTAGGGTTGGCTATTGCTGATGCCCTGCCGGGAATTACTGATAGAACTTGGACCTACGCAGTTGGTGAAGCAGCTGATGAAGTCACTGATTCGGATGTTGAAATAATTGTTAGTACCGGCGATGTTCATGAGGAAAGTGATCAAATTGCGGAAATTTGCAAAAGCGGACTAACTTTCGTCATTGGTGGTCACTTGGCACTTCCTTTACACGAGCAAGATAAAAGTAATTTTCCTTCTACCGTAGCCGTCAAAGCTAATGTGCCAGCAGACCGTGCAATCATTCCTAATGGTTTGGTGGTACGAAGTGGTGTGAAAATCGGTGAAGTGAACACCACTGTAACTGAGGACGTAGCAGACAACAGCGCATTGTTAGAGCGTCAACATCAACGTGTTGTGAGTCGGTTGGAAGAAACGGGTATTTCAGTCGCTTCGATAGTGCTGGATCGTAGTACGGCGATCGGTTTTGATAGCGGGAAGGCTGATAGTGCTTTAGCTCGGGCTGTTCGCCAAGTCATTCCGAAATAGAGCAGCGCGTAAGCTTAAGCAAGTTTGTTATAGTATATAATTGACAAAAAATGAAGAGAGTGATATACTCAAAAAGATAAAACCATACAGAGGTCGAATACGAATCTCCGCATGAGTAAGAAGGTAAGAAAAGGCGAGGGTGGTAGTACCTCCGTCTTTTATTTTTACCAAGGTATTAAAGGAGTTAGAGGAGCAATATGTCAAAAGAAGGACAATCAACGCCAGTCATGGATGAACAGCTTCAGGCTGAAGCGCAGCAGCAGAGTCATGCCAGGCACCATTTGCTTTGGCGTCTCGCACCTTATGTAGCGGCTGGAGTCGCTGCAGCGGGCGCTGTTGAACTAGTTAATTTTAGTAATAGTGGCAGTCACAGTGTCGCAACTGCGGCTGGTGGCAACGTTCCAAATTTGGTAAACAGCCCGAATCAGGCACTCGCTAACTGTGAAAATCTACACTTTGGCCAGTCAGCTGCAAACGCCTCAAACTACAATTCAGACGCCTTCTTCCCCAATACTACCGTAGCTACTCCTGAAGACGCTAAGCAGTACGTACTGAACCTGTTTAGCAAAGATGGCCCTCTGGCCGGGGATACTCAGATGGAATCTCTGGGTGCTGCAATGTCGACCGTTGTTGAAGCCGCGCATCAGGGCGGTTTCGAAAATACAAATTATGACTATATTGATCACTTTAATAAGGCACTTGGCCGCTACAAAGGTAATGGTGGTCGTGACCGCGCAGTCAGCGACTGCAAGGAAGCCTTCAACACGTTGATCCAGGATGTTGGTTACAACGACAACTGGGCTAACTCCGGCGAAACTGTTACCGAATTTGCCGCTGTACGCGATAAGCAAAGCAATGACGTCGCCGCCACCACCATGTTCCGCGGTATCGTCAAACAAGGCGTAACCTTGAAAGGTGTCGAATTCAAACTCCGCACGACTTCCAAGGGCGAAAACGGCTACCTCAGTGTACTCATTTCCACGAATTCTGAAGGGGTTGAAAATGGCACCATCTTTATTAAAGGTCTAACGGTGCAGCAGTTCAACGGCAAGAGCCAAACCAATCACGGTAAGAACCCGGCCAAAAAACAGCACGAGCTTCACCAGGCTAACACTGGCTCACAAGTTGCCAGCGGTCTCGGCGGTGTTATTGTTCGGCGCAGCTCCAATGGGCAGCTCACGCTCAGCTCCGCTGGCGGCGGTTCCGGCGTAGGCGCTGGTACTGGCACCGGTCACGTGAAGGGTGGCGGTGGCGCTCTGCGCGGCCGTGGTGGCCAAGGCGTTAAAGGTGGTAGCGGTGGTGGTACCGGCTCTGGCTCAACCGAAGGTTCGCACGGTTCTACTTCCGGTAGCGGTGGCCAAGGTACTGGCGGTTCTGGTTCGGCTGGCGGTGGCGGTAACGCTGGCGGCGGCTCTGGTAACAACGAAGGCAATAACGGCAGTGGTGCTGGAAGTAATGGCAATGGTGGCGGCAGCGGCGGTGGCGAAACCACTCCTAACACTGGAACCACACCTCCACCGGAAACTAACACCACACCTCCACCGGAAACCAATACTACGCCTCCACCTGAGACTAATACGACACCCTCACCTCCGACCACAACCGGCAGCAAGGGCTCACCTCAACCAGTTCCATGTAATGCGGCAAACCCACAACCGGGTTGCTAGAACTAAATGACTAAGGAGATAATCATGAATAAGCAGAATATTTTCAAAAAAATATCGCTGACGTTTGCTTCAGTCGTGATGGGTTTGCTGATCAGCACCGCTACAGCACACGCTATCCCGTACACGGGTGACACTACGCAGGCCTCGCCTGTACCAGCGTTCAACGTCTTTACCGGCGACATCCCGGCTCCGGCTCCTCCCGGTGGCGAGCAGAACTTTTTCCAGGGCCGCGTACCGGTCAATGGCGATCTGAGCGACGCCCACACCCAGTATGTTGACCCAGTCAGCACTACTTGTACTGACGGCGAAGTCATGCAGATGCGCGTCTACGTTCACAACGGCGCCAGCGCTGCTAATAACGACAACGGCAATGGCCCGAGCGTGGCTCACGGCACTAAAGTTGCCGTTAACCTGAACAACGGTTCGGCTAAGACCGCTTTCAACCCATCAGCTACCATCAGCGCCAGCAACGCTGCCAGCGTCAGCGATGGCTTGAGCATCAATTGTAATGGTCAAAAGGTTGAACTGCAGTACATCAAGGGCTCGGCCGAGCAGTACACGCTGAGCAATGGCTTTGAGTCATTAAGCGACAGCGTTGTAACTAATGGCGCCTTGATTCACAGCGAAAAGGTCCCTGGTGATGTCTGGGGCTGCTGGCAGGAACGCGTCTACGTGCTCTTGGCCGTCAAGGTCGTCAAGCCAACGACGCCTCCACCGCCCGCGCAGTCGACTGCTACTTGTGATCTGTTTACGATCACTGCCAGTGAAGATCGTAAAGTTACCGTGAATCACTTCAACTTCACCGCTGTTAACGCCAACTTCAAGAACGTCGTTGTTAACTGGGGTGACAACCACAGTGACACCTTCACCGACTCCAACAGTGTTGTCGGCCAGACGCATCAACTGCCTGGCTCGCCCGACACCTTTGATATCTCGGCGCTCGTCAGCTTTACTGCTAACGGCAAAACTTTAACCTCAGGTGGCCCTGGTACCGTTTGTTCTGAGCAGGTTTCGTTCACCCCGAACCAACCCCCGAACATCACGCCTCCACCGTCCACGCCTCCAACCACGACTGTGGTAAGCACGCCTCCGAGCGAGCTGGTTAACACTGGTGCCGGTAGCGTCGTCGGCTTGTTTGCCGCCGCAACTGCTGGTGGTGCAGCCATCTACCGTCGCATACTTCGCCGCCGCTTCAACCAGTAAGCTGTGGATAAGCACTAGCGCAAACTCGTATTTTGTGCTACGGTAAAGGTAAGTTTGAGAACAAGAGCACTGACTGACCGCTCTGGACACGAAAAATAGTGATATCCCCTCGATGCGAGCGAGGGGATTTTCATGTGCAGGCTTCTCTTTTTACCTCTGTTATGGTATGATATTCCGAGCCATTTCGCTAACGCAGGCAATTGCCAATGGTACATGGAAAATGGCTAATAGAAGCGTTAACGCGTGGCCCCATCGTCTAGAGGTCAGGACACCGGGTTTTCATCCCGGCAACAGGGGTTCGATTCCCCTTGGGGTCACCAAATATCAAGATTACATTCCTAGCGCCTACATTATCCTTATGATCAAACACCCTACCCTTGGCATCGAGTTCAACTTAATGGGTTATGTAGTTCCCGGCAGCTATAAAGATACTGACCCGAGTTATGCATACCTGGTTACAAAAGTATTAGACATCGCTTCCAACGAAGGATTCTGGCTAGCCGTTCCTGAAATTAAAGGTCTTGATGATAAACCTTTGTTCGATAGGATGGACGAACTTGGCTACGGTGACCGTCGCGTCGCGCTAATGTATGATCATGAAGTTCCCGCCGTCCTTGGCATGTGCCGAATCGCTTTAGCGAACCTGCTGGACAAAAATCTTGACCCCGATGCATACGAGGAGAGCTATAGACACTTACCGTCCCCCGCAACCATGAAAATCCTTATCGGCTCGCTCGAAGAGTACGAACGTTTACGGCGAGACGACTAGACCCCGCTGTTTACAGGTGTAGCCTCTAACGGCAGCACGCTTCTCAATAGGTCGTGCCACTGATTGAATTCCGATAAAATATGATTCCAATTCGAAGTTAGGTAATTCACCAAGCGTATTTTATATAAGTGCGAAGCTAAATTTACAGCATTAAGAACATATCTTATCCGAAACTCCAAAATATTTACTTGCAAAATAAAGGGGATATGGTTACTGTTGAGGTACTAAGTGGAGGCTCATCTGATGACTGCCGGCAAAGCTTTCTTGTACCTCGTATACGGCGTGATTGTGGCTGGACTGGTGATTGCTATCATTGCTTCGTTTGGCAAATCAGCGCCGGCGCCGCAACAACCCCAATCGAACACCTCTTCCCAGCAACAAGCAAATAGTCAAAGTAAAGCAAAGACCACCCCCAATGCTGCGACTCCGGGCCAGTCAGCAACGCCTAAGCCGACCTCAACTCCTAGTAACACGCCAAGTCAGCTCAATAACACTGGGCCTGGCGATGTGGCAGGTCTCTTCATCCTGGTAAGTATCGTGGGGCTGTTTGGCTATCGCCGCTTTATTGTGAGAGGTTCCACCGCTTGAACTTGAAACTGCTGGCTCTCTGGCTGGCCAGTTTTATCAGCCAGTCAAACGAAAGTAAGCGAAAGTAAAAAACGCCATTTGTAATGCCTGGACAAAGGGCTATACTGATCGTAAGCATTAATTTCTAAACGGGTGGGCGGTAGTGTCCAAAGCACAGGCAACGACGAGCGCGTCACTGGCGGCGCATAAGCGGACTAAGATAATTGCTACGGTCGGACCGGCCACGGATAGCTACGAAGCGATTCATGCACTCATCGCATCCGGTGTTGATGGTTTACGGTTGAACTTCAGCCATGGTACGCACGAGGAGCGCTCACGGCAGATTAAATGGATTCGAAAAGCTAGCAAAGAACTTGGCAAGCCAGTGGCTATTATTCAGGATCTGCAAGGGCCGAAAATCCGGCTTGGGGATTTTGACGGCATTGTGAATGTTAAACAGGGGCAGACACTGAGTTTTGCCTACCAGGCTGAGTATACGACTACAGGCCATTTACCAACACAATACGATCTGGCAACTAAGGTAAAGCGCGGTGAACGGTTGTACTTATTTGATGGCAAAATCCGGGCTCTGGTCACCAGTGTCCGGGACGGCGTGGTGCATGCTCAAGCTGAAAACGAGGGAATTCTGGTGCGCCGCAAAGGCCTGAATTTGCCGGATACCGACTTCGGTGGCGACATCATTACGGCCAAGGATCGGGCCGATCTGGTGTACGGATCAACGCAGGATATTGATTACGTGGCCATGAGCTTCGTGCAGACGGCTGATGACATCGCAAACTTACGCAAATTGCTGAGTAGCATGAACAGCGACGCGAGAATTATTGCCAAGATCGAAACCAAGGCGGCGGTCGATAACATGGAGAGCATTATCCTGGCCTCAGACGTAGTCATGGTGGCTCGCGGCGACCTGGCCGTGGAAACTCCCACCGAAAGTGTACCAATTGTGCAGCGCCAAATTATTGGTCTAGGCTTGCGCTATGCCACGCCGACAATCGTAGCCACGCAAATGCTGGGTAGTATGACTGAGACCGCCGAGCCTTCGCGGGCTGAGGTGTCCGACATCGCCACCGCCGTGTTGATCGGCGCCGACTGCGTCATGCTGAGCGACGAAACGGCTAGTGGCAAGTATCCGCTCGAGGCAGTTGAAATAATGTGCCGTGTCATCCACTATACCGAAGCGCACTCTCCTCTGAAGGTCAGCTTCCCTGGTAATGAAGAGCACAGTCGCCAGGTAGCCATCAGCAATGCCATTTTAAGCTTGGCTGAAAGCATTGCCGCCAAAGCCATCATTGCCGAGACCAAATCCGGAGCGACGGCGCTGCAAATAGCGTCTCTCCGCTCCAGCATTCCACTCATCGCCGTCACCAGCGACGATCGCACCGCGCAGCAACTGGCCATCGTATACAGCGCCAAGAGCTATGTCCGCCCGGTTGACCCGCTGGCGGCCATCAAACTAACCGACTGGCTGCATAAAAATAAAGTCCTGCACCCGGGCGACATCGTTGTAACTGCTTCTGGTCGCTATCCGGGCGTGGTTGGAACTACTGATACTATCAAAGTCCGTGTTCTGGAATAAAATTTATAAAGACCAAGCTTGGTCGACGACCCGCTGGCCCTCGCCTTGATTGAACATATCGATTGGTAACTGGTGGTTCTCTAAGATGGGATTGGCGCCGAATAGAACTCCCCGAGCAGCTGCAGCCGTGCGATGCCTGTAGATGAGCGCCATCATCACTTCAGTCAGACCTCGTAAGGCGGTCTCGGCGGCTTCGTCTGGCGTCCGCGTACCTTCGGCATACTCCCTGATGCGCCGGGGGTCCCTCTCCCCGATCGCATAAGCCGTGTTTCCTTGGCCAAGCATCGTCTGGAGATAATCAGTAGCATTATCTATAGGCAGCTTCTTCACAATTCTCTTGAGTTGTTCAGGGCGGCTTTCTAATTGGCTCATAGTCGTCTCCTTAGCAATAATTGCACGTATAATACAATGTTACACTATTCTGAGCAAGGCCATGAGCCCTGACTTTTACCCCTGGCTTACAAACCTTCCACTGTCATTCTCGGCTTGACTGGGATCCAGAAAAAAAGAAAAACACTACTGTGTACTGTCTGGATTCCCGATCAAGCCGGAAATGACACAGTTTTGCTAGTCAGGCTATGTGCTGTTCATATGTACAGGCATAAGCAGTATCTGTTATACTGGGCGTAAAGACAGAGGTGGGATGTTTACTAAACAAACAATTCGCGATATTGATTTGGAGGGTAAGACCGTACTCCTGCGGGCTGATTATAATGTGCCGCTGGAAGGCGGCAAAATTGCTGATGATTACCGCATTAAACAATCGTTACCGACAATAAAATACCTGCTCGAGAAAAACGTCCGCTTGATCATCTGCTCACATCTTGGTCGCCCCAAAGGTCCTAAAGACCTGGAGAACAGCTTATTCCCCGTGGCTAAGCGCTTACAGCAATTGCTTGATCGGAGCGTAGAATTTGCCACCGATTGTGTAGGCGAGCCAGCCCAAAAAGCGGCCAGCGGACTCAAGCATGGGCACGTTTTACTCCTGGAAAATCTGCGCTTTCACCCCGAGGAAGAAGCTAATGATGATAACTTCGCCAAAGAATTGGCGAACCTGGCGGACATCTTCGTGCAGGACGGCTTTGGTGTAGTGCACCGTGCGCATGCCAGTACCTCGGCCATTACGCATCATCTGCCGAGCGTAGCCGGATTTTTGCTCGAGAAGGAAGTTGACACTATCACACGTGTCATGGAAGAGCCGGAACGGCCACTGATGGCTATAATCGGTGGAGCTAAGATTGCTGACAAACTGGAAATACTACATCGCTTTATTGAAATAGCTGATTTCGTGGCCGTCGGCGGCGCCATGGCCAACACCTTTGTGGCTGCCCGTGGCGTAGATGTCGCCGAAAGTTTATACGATAAAGCCGATTTGCCCTTGGCTCGTGACATTATGCGTAAAGCCGGCCGCGAGGCGCAAAAACGGCGCTTTATTTTTGCCATACCTCACGACGGTGTGGTGGCCCACAGGATTGATAAGACGGTACCTACCCGCATCGTCGACTGGACGACCCACGTCATCGCCGACATCGAGAACTATCCGCGCCGCGTCCCGCCAGCCGCCAGCCATATCCACGTCCACGAACGCATTCTCGACATTGGTCCGTTCAGCGGTTCATTCATCGCCGGTGGCGCGCAGTTGGCCAACACCGTAGTGTGGAATGGCACGATGGGGGTAACCGAAACTGAAGGGCTGCAGGGCCCTATCGGCCCATATTCGCATGGCACAGAGTTGGTTATCGAAG
The DNA here is from genome assembly GCA_964533425.1 of uncultured Candidatus Saccharibacteria bacterium. Lineage (GTDB taxonomy): Bacteria > Patescibacteriota > Saccharimonadia > Saccharimonadales > UBA4665 > CAZHJG01. The sequence continues at coordinate 46,426 of CAZHJG010000002.1, forward strand.
CACTTCTGGGAGAATTCGGCCACAAACCCTTCACTGTTGTCGGAGGCGGTGACACTGTGGGCTATGTAGAAGAACGCAAGCTAGTCGGGGCCTTCGGACACGTTTCCACCGGAGGTGGAGCCAGCTTAGAACTGATGAGTGGCCGTAAGTTACCAGGAGTCGAAGCCTTACTTGATAAGAAATAGGGTACAATAACCGTAAGAACTATGAGTTCAGTCAAACGCTCCCTCATCGTCGCCAACTGGAAAATGCACCTCGATGTGCAAGCTGCCAGTTTGCTCGTGCACCGTCTGGACAAAGCCATCAAAGTCCACCGCGAGATCGAGGTAGTTTTGGCCCCCAGTTTGCTGGCGTTGCAGCCGATCAGCCTGGAAATCGATCGCCGGAAGTTTCGCCTAGCCGCTCAAAATGCCTACCATAAGGATGAAGGCGCCTTCACCGGTGAAGTCAGCTTTACCATGCTACGCGAACTGGTGCATTACGTCATTGTTGGCCACTCCGAGCGACGTATTTACTTCAATGAGACGCTAGAAGTGGTTCGCGATAAAGTACAGGCCGCCATCCGTAACGGCATTACGCCAATTCTCTGTGTAGGCGAGACCAAACAGGAACGTTCCATAGGTGAAGCCCGCCAGGTACTGCACGATCAGTTAACGACAGCATTGGCTAATTTGACCCCCGATGAAGTCGAGCAAGTTGTCATCGCCTACGAGCCAGTATGGGCAATTAGCACATTTGACGGTGAAGTGGCCAAGCCCGGCGACATTCAGCAGATGTTTGAACTTATTCGCCACGAAGTAAGCGAGCTATACGGCCCAGCCGCGGCCGAAAACCTACGCCTGTTGTACGGTGGCAGTGTGAATGCCGATACGGTTAGTGCGTACTTATCTATTCCAGGTTGTGACGGTACGCTCGTCGGTGCCGCCAGCCTAAATTATCAGCAGTTTGCGGCTATTGTCGACACCGCCTATCGTTTATCACACACCGACGAAAAACATCATGAGTGAAGCCAAAAAACCAGCCAAAGCCAGTAGTAAACGTATTATTGATGTGGCCCAGCCCGGAAAATCGGCGCCAGCTGCGACTTCAAAGCCAGTACTCATCACTAACCGCCCAATTTTGAAAGACCCAATGGTTGTTGAGGGTAGCAAAGAAGCGACTGAGGAGCCTGTGGCCGACGAGGTCAAAAAACTAAGCTCGACCACCCGAATTAAACTGCAACCACTCGACACAGATACGGAGGCGAAGGCTGATGAGGCGGAGACCAAAACCGCTGAATCTGAAACTACATCTGCACTTGAAACCACTGCCGAAAAGACCGATCTCCCTGCTGAGAAACCGGCGGAAGCAGTCGCTGATACAGCAAAGGCGACAGCTGAGCCTGATGCTCCGAAAGAGAAAGAACCTGACACTGATAAGGCCCTGGCGCCTAACCAAGACGCTGCCGAAAACAAGACCACTCCAGATGCTAAGCCGGCAGCTACCAAAACTACAGATAGCGAGACTGAAAAAACTGACGAAGTGGCTACTGAGGAAGGTGCAGAAGCCGATAACACTACACCCGACGCGGCCGACGCCAAAGCCGCCGAGGAAGCTGCCAAGCACGACGCAGCCATTCAGGCGCTGGCCGACAGCAAAAAGTTTTACCTGCCGGTTAATGCCGTCGAAAAACGTCGTACCAAGCGGTTCGTCCTCCTCGGCGTACTGCTTAGCTTGCTGCTGGTTGTGGCCTGGGTGGACATTGCCGCCGACGCTAGCCTAGTCAAGCTGGGCAGCAAGGTACCGCATACTCATCTGTTTGGCCAGCAAAATATGACAGCTACAGTCATATCCCCTCCCGCTAAACCGACAGCTACATATAAAGCCTTTTCGAGCCCGGCCAGCCTGCTAACGTTCCACTACCCAGCCGCTTGGCAATTTTCAAATCACGGCAGCGCTACCGTTGACAACGTAAACCTTGATCCTCATAAATTGCCAACAACTGCAGATTTTAGTAATGGCTCAGTGGAAGTGCTGTTTGGCGAACACGTTTACGCCGGCAAGGATGCGCCACATACCGTTAAAGTAGTACGCTACCAGAAACTAGCGCACTCCATAAATGGCGCGGTTTATCTACGTGACCTTGTATATCAAGACGCTGATGGAACTATCAATGTCACGTCCTCACTCAGCAATGACAACACGACCAAGGTCGGCCAGACGCTGCAAACCACTAACGAAACGTTTACCGATACCGACGGCGCGACTAAAGTGCAGTTCTTCACCGACGTTATCAAGGTAGCTGGCACCAAAGTTGGCTTTAGCTCAATACAGCAGGCACAGGCGTATCTAAACTCCTCGACATACCAACAGGCGCGCAGCATTCTGCTGTCAGTCACACCTACAAAGAGCTAATCCATGGCAGGCGTCTCGGTTTTCGTTTGCTAGAATGGCATAAGTGGTAGAACGCTTACTGGAGGGGCTAAATCCCGAGCAAAGACGGGCGGT
>CAZHJG010000003.1:0-46056 GCA_964533425.1 uncultured Candidatus Saccharibacteria bacterium
GGCCTGGCCACAATCGCATCCCGACTGGCGTCGGGATTCTTTACGAAGATCCAAGGACGAAGATCCAAGATCTATTTCTTAGACCTGGCTAGCCGCGGGTTTTCGATAATGGTGAAGGAAATCAAGCCGGCGGCTATGGCTAAGGCGGCGCAGAGGGCCATGGAAAAATGATAAAAGTTTTGATCGCCAAGCAGGCCTAAAACGGCGATGACAATTAAGCCGGAGGCCCGCGAGACGGCATTATTAATGCCGGAGGCAATGCCTGAACTGGTTTCGTCCACCGAGGTCATTACGGTAGTCGTCAGCGGTGCCACGGTCAGCACTAAGCCGGCGCTGAAGATTACAGCTCCCGGCAGGACGCCCAACCAGTAACTGACACCGGGATGCAAAAAGTAGAGCCAGCCAATCCCTAGGCCGGCAATCATGGGGCCGGCGGTCATGAACAAACGCGGGCCGTACTGGCTCGACAGTTTCCCGACGCGCCCGGCAAAGAAAAACATGATAATGCTCACTGGTAGCAGGCTCAATCCAGCCTGCAGGCTGGAGTAACCCAGATGCGATTGTAAGTATATGGCCAAGGCAAAAGTAAAGCCGGCCAGCGCGCCGTACATGGCGAAGGTCATCAGGTTGGAGCCGCTAAAATTACGCGATCGAAAAAGCGACAGCTTAACCATGGGGTCTTTGCTCCGGGATTCCTGCCAGACGAAGAGCCCGCTCAGCACCAGGCCGGCAATCAGCGCAATAATGTCTTGGGTAGCCCAATGCTTCGTCGGGCCCTCTATCAGCCCATACGTTATGCCAGCCAGGGCTAGGGCCGCCAGAACCGCCCCGTAGGCATCGACGTGACGCGGCTGGCTGTCTTTGCTGTCTTGAATCGACGGCAGCGCCAGCGCCAGGCAGGCCGCAATCAAAGGTAGGTTGATCAGAAATATCCAGCGCCAGACGGCGATATCCAAAATGACGCCGCCGACCAGCGGGCCCAGCACAAAAAAGGCGCTGGTCCAGGCCGTCCAGCGGCCGATGGCTTGCCCACGCTCACTCCGGTCAAAGTTCGTGTTAATAATCGACAACGCGCCGGGCACCACCAGCGCCCCGAACGCGCCCTGAATGATGCGGGCCGCAATCAACGTCGTGGCTGTCGGTGCTATAGCGCACAGCAGTGAGGTAGCGCCAAACCCCAATAGCCCAAAGACGTACACCTTTTTGCGTCCCAGGATGTCACCCAAAGAGCCACCCAGCAGTATGAGGGCCGAAAGCGTCAACATGTAGCCATCGGTAATCCACTGCTGTGCGGAGAAGCCGACGTGTAGATTATGGGCGATTTTGGGGAGCGCCAGATTTACAATGGTGCCGTCCAAAAAGACTACTGCGCTACCCAAAATGGTCGCCACAAGCACCACTAGTTTGCGCCGGTTCTCTCCCCTGTCCATGATGGACATTGTAGCAGACACCCGGCGATTACTTGTTGTCGCTAAAGCGGCGCTCCACTTCAGGCCAATTCACGACGTGCCACCAAGCGGCAATGTAGTCCGGTCGCCGGTTGAAATAGTCGAGATAGTAGGCGTGTTCCCAAACGTCGAGGCCCATCAGCGGGTCGGGATCATTGCTGTTGAGCGGCGAGTCCTGATTTGGTGTCGTGACAATGCTGAGGTCTGGTTGCAGCCATGCCCAGCCGCTGCCGAAAATGCCGGCGGCCGCCTGGCTGAATTCGTCCATAAAACCCTGAAAGCTGCCATATTTAGCCTTGAGCTCATCACCAAGTTTGCCGCTCGGCTCGTTGCCGCCGTTCGGTGCCATGACCTGCCAGAACAGACTGTGGTTGTAGTGGCCGCCGCCGTTGTTGCGGACGACAGTTCTGACGCTTTCGGGGACGGCATCGAGATCACGAAGCAGTTCCTCGAGCGATTTGTCTTTTAGCTCCGGCGCCTGCTCAAGCGCTCCATTTAACTTGTCGACATAGGTCTGATGGTGCTTGCTATGATGCAGCTCCATGATGGCTTTGCTAATGTATTTGCCAAAGGCGTCGTAGCCATATTCAAGATCAGGTAATGTGTACATGCGCGGTAGCCCTCCTTATATTTATTCAAAGTATAGGTGATCTCGCACAAAATTTCGTATTAAAAAAGTTACTCGAGGTTGCTCTACCGGCCGGCAAAAGGGTGTATTATATAAGAACACATACGTGCCACTTGGCTTACCGGGCTGGTGTATACTGTAATAATTCTTAAGCTAGAACGAGGGTATGGCCGCGAACTCATCCAAACCTTTTAAAATTTGTACCTTAGGCAGCCACACCGCGCTGCAGGTTTTAAAGGGCGCGAAAGATGAAGGCTTCACCTCCCTAGCTATTTGCGAGGAAGGTCGCGTTCGGCCATACGAATCCTTCAACGTCGCCGACGAGATCATCACCGTCAAAAGCTTCTCGGAACTGCCCGACCTTGACGCCCGGTTGGTGGCAGAAAATGCCATTCTCATCCCGCACGGCTCAATACTAAATGCCATCGATTTGAAAACCATTGCTAATCTCAAGACCAAGTACTTCGGCAATAAGCACATTTTGCCCTGGGAAGTTGACCGCACCAAACAACGGCAGTGGTTGGCCAAGGCTGGTTTGACGTTGCCCAAGATCTATAAATCCGGCCAGGATATCGACGGCCCAACAATTATCAAGTTCTTTGGCGCTGGTGGCGGCAAGGGCTACTTTCTGGCCCATAACCCTGAAGAATTTGAGCGCAAGATCAAAGATCACCCGTCCAAACGGTACGTTATCCAGGAATATATCGTCGGCGCTCCAATTTACATCCACTACTTCTATTCACCGCTAACCAAAGAGTTGGAAGTCATGGGCTTCGACAAGCGCTACGAAAGTAATGTTGACTCGATTGGTCGCATTGCTGCCAAAGACCAGATGGACCTGATGATCGAGAGCTCGTACAACATTACGGGCAATATGCCGCTGGTGGTGCGTGAATCGCTACTGCCGGAGATTTTCGAGATGGGCGAACGCGTCGTTGAAGCCTCCAAGAAGGTTGATCCGCACGGCTTGTTCGGACCATTCTGTCTGGAAACCGTCATCACGCCGGAACTGGAATTTTTCGTTTTTGAAATTTCGGCGCGTATTGTGGCCGGCACCAATCCGTACACTAACGGCTCGCCCTACACCGACCTGCGCTACAACGAGCCGATGAGCAGCGGCCGGCGCGTGGCCCGGGAAATCAAGCTGGCTATCGAGTCGGGTCAGCTAGATAAGGTGTTGGTCAATGGTGTCGCCTGAGCGGTGTACGATATACGGTAGAGGGTATACGGTTGGCGCGTGGGTGGTGACGTGATTGGCGCGGACACTATTGCGGAAATAGTAAGGTCGTACGACTTGAGTAAGTTGCGCGTCGCCAGCCTCGGCGGTCACAGCGCACTCGATGTCTGCCGTGGCGCTAAGGCTGAAGGCTTCGAGACGGTTGTCGTGGCACAGAAAGGCCGCGAAAAAACGTACCAGCAGTATTACAAGACGCGTGGCGATAAGGGTTGCGTAGACCATGTTATCGTCGTTGATCATTTTAAGGATATTGCCAAGCCCGCAATCCAGGAGCAGCTGCGGGCGCTCAATGTGGTATTCGTGCACAGTCGGTATTTCTGGGTCTACTGCGACTTCAACGAGATTGAAAACGACTTCAAGGTGCCCATCTTCGGCACCCGCCAGTTGGTGCGTAAAGAAGAGCGCGACGAGGCTAAAAATCAGTACTTCTTGCTCGAACAAGCTGGCATTCCCATCCCGCAACAGTTCAAAAAACCGGAAGATATTGACCGCCTGGTGATCGTCAAAACTGCTGAAGCGTCGCGTGGTTATGAGCGGGCTTTCTTCTTGGTCAGTAGCTTCGAGGAATACAAGTTGCGCTCCGCGGAACTACTTAAAGCCGAAACTTTCACCCAGCACTCATTGGCCTCGGCGGTCATCGAAGAGTTCGTGCTGGGCCCGCAATTGAACCTCAACTATTTCTATTCCCCGCTCTCCTGCGAGTTGGAATTGCTTGGCACCGACACCCGCCGCCAAACCAATCTCGATGGCTTACTCCGTCTGACTGCCCCGGAACAGCTCGAGGTTTTAAAACACGTCGAACCTAAGTACATCGAAAACGGTCACCAGAGCGTGACAATCAAAGAATCGTTGCTGGAGCAGGCCTATGACGTCGGCGAGAAGTTTGTGAAGTCGACCCAAAAACACTACCAGCCCGGCATCATCGGCCCCTTCGCATTGCAGGGCGCCGTCACCGCCGGACCACCCAAAGAAGAGCTCAAGGTCTTCGACGTCAGCATGCGCATCCCCGGCAGTCCGGGCACCATGTTCACCCCCTACACCGGCTACCTCTACGGCGAAAACATGAGCGTCGGCCGCCGTATTGCCAAAGAGATAAAAGCGGCAGCCGCTGAGAATAAGCTAAGCTTTCTATTGACCTAGAAGGATAGCCACTCTTCAGATTGCTGGACGCCACAATTCTTAATGCGTAGCCCTGGCTCCTCGGTGACTACCCCGATCGTTCGCGCAGACATCCACCAGTCGGTTGCAGTTTGTGCAACCTTCTCTGGTTCGGGAGTAGCGATGACCATCCCGGCGCCCATATGCCACTTACCGTAAGCTGCTCGGTCAGATAGTCCGCGCAAGGCTTGAACGTGCTTCATGATGTCTGGCGGCTCAATGGGGTTGTCGATGAGAGCTCCATAGCCCGTGGGCTGTAACATGCGCCCGAGCTTACTGGGTTGGCCGCCACCAGTGATGTGAGCTATTCCTGTAATCTTTGCAGCTGGTTCGCGAGTAATATCGTAACCACCGGTAAGCTCATTGACCATACGCGTGAAAATAGTTGAAGGTACCTTAACCAGATGGCCAAGCGCCAAAGTTCCCAATTCCGGGATGAGCTCATTATGCCAATTAGGCCCATAGTGCTCGAGCATGGCTTTGCGCACGTCGGTAATCCCATTGGAGCGAAAGCCGTATTCGCGGATGCCCACAAGCGAATCTCCTGGCTTAATTTGATGTCCGGTGAGCACGCGATCTTTGTGAGCATACCAAAGTACTGTGGCGCTCCAGTTGTAATTGAATGGACCATAGCCCTTCACGCGCTGACCTAGCTCGGCTGTTTCACCGTTAAGAATAACTACCCCCGCACTGGCCGCCGCTTCAATATAGCCTCTAGCCATTTCCGTGACAGCTTGTTCGGTCATTTCATCGTCTTCCAAGAGTTGATTGACATCAAGAACGGTGTTAATGGCTATCGGTTCAGCCCCTCTAACACCTACATCGTCACAGGTCATAGCGAACAGGTCGTATGGGGCTGTCGAATGATCCGCAACGCGTTCTGCAATCTCTACCTTTGTCCCTATTCCGTCTGATCCCATGCCTTCATAGCAGTCAACGGGTTTGTAATCTGGACGAATAGCCCGCCAGCCAGAAAACGAAGGGTGCATTTCAACGACGGCGCCAGGTCTGTTTGCCCAGCTTTGCTTAGCTGCTTTATACAGCATGCGTGAAACATCATCACCAAACTCAATATTGACGTCGTAGATTGGGCGTTCGGACACGCTACATCCCCCTCGCATAGTTAACGATATTTTCAAAAATCACTTTGCCGGCGGCTTTGGCGGCCGGGGTGCGCTGCCGGTCAGGGTGGAAGGCTTCGATGGAACGTTCGGGGTGCGGCATCATGCCCAGAATCAGGCCGCTTCTGTCGGTAATGCCGGCAATATTGCACATTGAACCGTTCGGGTTGGCTGGGTAGTCGACCGAGTTTATCGAGTCCCGGTCGACATAGCTGAAGACAATTTGACCGAAGTAGTATAGGTCATTAATCGCCTTCACCGGTCCTAACACCCGGCCCTCGCCATGAGCAACCTGCATGGGTACGGGCTGCTCTTCGAAGTCTTTGGGCTGAACGAACTGGCAAATATTGCTTTCGGGCTTCAGATCAATCCAGCGGCATTCAAAATGGCCGGTATCGTTTTGTGCCAAGGTGATCTTTTGCCGTCCCAGCTCAGTATCGGGCAGCAAGCCGGCCCGTACCAGTACCTGGAAACCGTTGCAGACGCCAATGACCGGTTTGCCGTCAGCAACAAACCCCTGAACCTGATCGGAGAGATGCGAGTCAAGTTCGTTCGCCAAGACTTTGCCGGAGGCAATATCGTCACCGTAAGAAAAGCCACCAGCCAGAGCCAGAATCTGATAGTCACCAAGCCGTCGCTTGCCGTGCTGCAGTTCGTTGACATGTACGAGTTCGGGCATGGCTCCGGCCACGGAAAAGGCATGCATCATTTCGGTGTCGCAGTTGACGCCGTCGGTTTTAATCACACAGGCTTCAGGGCTTCTCATGAATGAAAGACCTCCCGCATGGGCGCCTGCCAAGCTTTTTTGAGCTCCTTGATGGGCGCCTGGAATAGCCACTCGCTGCCCTGTTGACGGTAAGTCTTGGCTTCCAGGTCCTGACTGTTGGTGGTACGCCCGATGTGCTGCCATGGCAGGTCGCCAAACAGGTCAAAGGCGTTGACTTGGTTATCGAGCTCTACCACAAAACAGCCAGCGGTTTCGCTGAATAAAAAGGCTTCCTCATAACCATCGTTGCGAACATAGAGTCGGGCGCCACAGTTGCCGCCGATGCACATTTCGGTCACGGCTGCTGCCAGGCCGCCCTCGCTGACATCGTGGCAAGCCAGTATCTCACCGTCGGCAATAGCTTCGTGGACTTTTCGTAAAACGGCCGGCAGGTTTTCGGTGTCGACTTCCGGCACTTCGGCGCTCTGTCCGCCGGCAATGTCGTAATACGTGCTGCCGCCCATGTGCCTGCTCGGTGTGCCGACCAGGAAGAGCTCCGATTTACCCGGTTTTTTGATGTCAGCTGTCACCGTTCGTTCCACATCAGGAATGCGGCCGAAAACCGACGCGCAATACACAGGCGGTATTTTAATAACTTCACCATTGCCGCGATAGGTTGACGACAGGCTGTCCTTGCCGGAAATAACCGGCACGCCCGTCAGATGCATCATGTCGACCGCGGCGTCGGTCATCATATCGAGGGCGCCCATGGTGTCCTCGTCCGGGTAGGCGGCAATGTAGTTACCGACGAGCGCTGCTTCCTGGTGGTTGCCACCGACGGCCACGTAGTTGGACAGCGCTTCGGCAATGGCCCAGACCGTTCCCCTGTAGGGATGGAGCCGGTTGAGAATGGGATTCATGCCGTGCGATTGCACGACGCCCCACGGCCGGTCGAGCAGCGGCTTGATAACGACGGCGTCATTGGGCCCTTCCTGAGTTGGTCCGCCGAACGGTGGCACAATATTGCCACCCTGCACGCCGTGATCGTACTGTCTAACGATCGGCTCCTTGGAGCAAACGTTGCCATGCGCCACGACGGCTTTCAGGCGGTCGATCCATTCCTGTTCTGTTTCCGGGCTGGTGGGGGTAATTTCCTCGATTTCCGGTTTTTCCCAGCGCGCCTCCATAACCCGCTGCGGCAGGCCACTTTTCAGGAATTCATAATCCAGCTCGGCAACATTCTGCTCACCATAGTTCACCGTCAGCGTGTGGCTGCCGTCGAATTCGCCGAGTATCGTCGCTTCGGTGTTATATTTGGCGCAAATATCCATAAAAGTTTCGATATTTGCCGGGTCAATGGCCACGACCATCCGCTCCTGTGATTCGCTCAGCCAGATCTCCCATGGTGCCAGCCCCGGATACTTCAGCGGCGCCTTGCTGATGTCCACGGTGACGCCAATATCCTCGCCCATTTCGCCGATGGCTGACGAAAAACCGGCCGCCCCGCAGTCGGTAATAGCCTGAATGCAGTCCGTGTCGCGCGCCTCCAGGATCGCGTCGAACATCCGCTTTTCCTCGATGGGGTTACCAATCTGGACGGCGCTGGAGTTAACGCTGGCGGTACGGTCAGTTGACTCACCTGAAGAAAAGGTGGCGCCATGAATGCCGTCACGCCCGGTCCGGCCGCCGATGATAACTACTAGATCGCCCAGCTCGGGCTGGCCTTTCTGAGCCTGGGCTTCTGGCAAGATTCCATATGCTCCGCCTATGACGGACGGATTAGCCCGGAAATCTTCATGAAAATGCAGTGAACCGTTGGCATTCGGTATGCCCATGGGGTTGCCATAATCACGCACGCCAGCGACCACCTTGCGTAGAGTGTAGTCTGGCCGGAGAGTACCGGGCGGCAATTTAGCATCGAGCAGATTAGGATCTGCCAGGCAAAACATGTTGGTAGTAAGAAGGTTTTTCGCGCCTTGGCCAGTTCCCATAACATCTCGAAGAACACCCCCTGTGCACGTGTTAGCACCGCCGAAAGGCTCCACGCTCGATGGTTTATTGTGGGTCTCCACCTTGGCGCACAGAGCGTGCCCGTCGTAAGCTCGGATGACCCCCGAGTTGTCGTCGAATGCCGAAACCACCAAGTCTCCAAAGTGCTCACGAGCGGCATTTTTAATTCGCTTAAATAGTGGCTCCTTTTCCTGTCCGTCTACCATAACCCTGGCGTTAAACGTCGTATGTCTGCAGTGATCGCTATTCCAGGCGGCAATGATCTCTAGCTCGGCGTCAGTCAGATCCCGGCCAAGTTCTCTCGAATAGCTTTGAATGAACCGCATATCGTCGTCATCTAAAAACAGCTTGTCACGTGAGAGCTCTTGCAACACTTTTAATGAAGCGCCCCGTATCGGTAGGGTGGTGATGGGTCCGGCGGTGTCTTGAATCAACAACGACTGAGGCTTTTCGGCTACCACGTGCTCGACTATCTCGTTGACGAGCAATCGTCCTACCACAGCCTGAACTTGCTCCGGCCGTACTCGGCCGAAAAACGCATATTCCCGCGAAGAATCAGCCGCAGCCGGCCGAATGCCGAGGTCGTTAGCTGCTTTTATAATCGACCCAGCTTCCGGGTTCATGACCCCTGGCTTATACGCCACTTCGACAACATGAGGTGTATCAAACGAGGGCGGCTGGTTCACCGTAGCTTGCTCGTGGACCGGATCCGTTAGCACTTCCTTAGCCACTCTATCTGCTTCGTCGTCAGTAACGTCTTCCAGCCGATACACCTTGGTCGTTTTTACTTGCTCTATCCCGCTGAAACCAAGTGTCCGTTGAATCTCAGCCTGAACGTCCTCGGCCACGGGGTCCGCGCCTAATGAGGTAACACGTATTTCATGGATACTCATGCGCTGCCTAATGCCTCCAAGTTCATGCCGGCTCGACCCTCCATAATCTAAGTTTGACTGTAGCGACAGATCTGTTATAAAGCAAGCATAAGCATGACGTTGCCGTTTTATGAAAGCGGGGGTACATGTGACAGTACCTCTCCAAGCACTTCAGCCGGATTTTTCCCCGTGACATTTATCACAACCTTGGCATGTTTAACGGAGGGCGCCACGAACTGCTGGTGCATTGGTTTGACCACGTGTTCCAAGTACCAAGCCTCATTTTCGGCTTGGTTAGCGCGCCGCTTGCCAGTTTGGCTGATGTCGGACTTCAAGAAGATGGTAGTGTCGAGCTCGTCACGTAGCTGTGGGTCGTGCAGCAGCAAAAATCCCTCGACGATGATTACTGGGGCTGGCTCGTGCGTGACGCTCACCCGCTGGCGTGGCGGATCTTCCGGTTGGCGGTCACGAGGGACGCGGATAGTGGCTGTGACCTGTTTGCCGGCGCGGAGGGCGTGCAGATCACTGGTGAGCTTTGCAAAGTTGATGGCCTCAGGATGGTCGAAGTTGGTCTGTCCGTCGAGCGTGGGCAGCTGCTCGCGCGGCAAGGCATAATCGTCTAGGTGCAGGAGTAGGGTTTCAGTTGGCCGCTGCGCTTTCAGGTCGTTGGCTAATGTGGTTTTGCCCGAACCCGACCCTCCGCCGATGCCGATAATGTATGGCTGCTTCATCAGCTATTAAACAGCTCGGCCAGCGGTTGCAAAGACGAGACATGAAAATCAGGCTGTGCTTTCGCCAGATCCATCACAGGGTTCACCAAAACCGTTCTGGTGCCGGCGTTTTGGCCGGCGGCCACGTCATCTTCCTGCTTGTCGCCAACCATGACCGCCTGCGAAGGGTTTTCGACTCCGAGCCGCCCGAGCGCCATCAATATGGGTTCAGGGTGCGGTTTGCGCTGCTCGCAATCATCACGATTAACGACAGTATCGAAGTAGTCGGCAATGCCATGGCGGCGTAGAACGCGAAAAATGGAGACAGGCCCGCGGGTAGTTACAAGACCAAGTACTTTTCCGGCGTCTTTTATTCCAGGCAATAATTCCTTGACGAAGTCTGCAACGTACAACTTGTCATCATGAGTACCGGTGACCTCCATATTGATTGCCTGAAACATCTGTTCAGTCAGAGGGTGATCTTGCTGACGCTGGTTATGTGTTTCAACCATGAGCTGGCGCATTTCCCGATAGTCGCTGCGATTTGCGAATTGGCTAATTTCTTCGGCCGACACGTCCATGTCCAATTGCAAAGCAATATCGCCTAACCGGGCATGCAACTCTTGCTTCTCGCCATGTTGTAATGTCCCGTCAAAATCCAAAAGCCAAGCGTCCATGTCGCGGAGGGTCTCGAGATTTTGCGGAGTCGTTTCGTGGGGAGACATGGCCATTTCCTCGATCATTAGTCTGTCCGGCAGCCCACCTGTCATATGACCACTATATCAAACTTGCGCTTTTCGGCGGGGTACCTAACAATATAAAGAGCAGTAAATAAGGAGTGTCAATTGAAACCGCTGCGTTTGCCGGAAGTGACCGAAACCCATAATTTTAGCGCGCTCGACCCGCTCGACAGCCGTTACTTCGACCCGGAAATTGCCCGCTACCTCTCGGAAGGCGCCCGCATTCGGTGCCAGGCCTATGTGGAGGCCGCGCTGGCTCAGACGCTAGCCGACTTTGGTGTCTGTGTGCGCCAAGCCGCCAATGAAATTGAAAAAGCGGCGCAAGCAATTGACCCAGCGGCCGTCAGCGCCGAGGAACAGATCACCAAGCATGATGTGAAGGCGCTGGTCAACACCATCAAGAACGATATCAGCGACGAAGCCAAGCCCTACGTTCACTTTGGGGCGACGTCATACGACATCGTGGCCACGGCCAGCGCGCTGCAAATGAAGCTGGCAATGAGCGAAGTGACTGTGCCCCGACTGAAAGCGCTGCTTGAAGTGTTGTTGGATTTGACCGAGCGCTACGCAGATACGACGCAAATCGGACGGACGCATGGTCAGCACGCCGTGCCAATCACCTTTGGCTTTGCCATGGCCGAGTACGTTAGCCGGCTGGGCCGGTCGCTGAACTCGCTGCAGGTGTTGAGCGGCAAACTGCAGGGCAAATTCTCCGGAGCAGTTGGCGCTTACAACGCCCTGAGTTTATTTGTAGATGACCCACTGGCTTTCGAGCGGGCAGTTTTGGAAAAAGTCGGCTTGGAGCCGGCTGAGTATTCGACGCAGATTGCACCACCGGAAATCATGGGGCGCTTGCTGGCGGAACTGACCATCGCCGCGGGGATTATGGGCAATCTGGGTCACGACATGCGCCACTTACAACGGACTGAGATTGGTGAGGTGCGCGAGCGCTTTGAACCCGGCCAAACCGGCTCGTCCACCATGGCGCACAAGAAAAATCCCTGGAATTTTGAGAATGTCGTTAGCCTGAGCAAGCAAGTTATCGCCCAGAACGTCAACGCCAACCTCAACCTTTCCAGTGAGCATCAGCGTGACCTGACGGATTCGGCTTCGGCCCGGTTTTACGTCTTGATGCCCGCGCTGGTGGCGTCCATGACCGAGCGCCTGACAAGGGTGATGAGCAAAATCGAGGTCGACGAAGCCGCCATGCAGCGCAACCTGGCCTTGACTGGTGGTGCCATCGCCGCCGAACCGCTGTATTTACTGTTTGAAAAGCACGGGCACACCGCAGCCCACGAACTGTCCAAGGAGCTGGCACACCGCGTTTTGGAGCATGGTAAGCCGTTGGCCCAAGTCATTCAGGCCGACAAAAATGCTCAAAAATACTGGGCAAAATTCACTGTCGAGGAACGCCAGATCATCTCTGAACCCGAAAAGTACTACACCGGCTTGGCCGCCCAAAAAGCCAAAACGGTTGCTTCTGACTGGCGCAAACGTTTGGCTGCCTAGCATGTCATTCCCGGCTTGATCGGGAATCCAGAAAACACGCTGGAGCCCCGGGGTTTACCCTGAACTTGTTTCAGGGCGAGGATGACAAACTCAAAGACGAACTACCTGGTTGCGCTCAGGGCCGACACCGAGCTTGCTGACCTTTACGCCTAGCTTTTCTTCGACCAAACGCACAAAGTCTTTGGCTTCCGGCGGTACATGTTGGCGGTCGCGGACGGTGCTGATGTCGTCCCAGGTGGGCATGGTTTGATAAACGGGCTCGCAGGTTTCGAGGCCAATGGCTGAGCTGGGCGCGACCTGGAGGGTTTTGCCGCCGCAGCGGTAGGCGGTCGCCACTTGCATGGTTTTGCCGTAGCGTGAAACGAGATCCATTTTGGATAGAACGATTTCGTCAACGCCATTGATCTGCACGGCGTTTTTGAGCTCCACCAGGTCTGGGTAGCCGACCCGGCGCGGGCGCTTGGTGGTGGCGCCGTATTCGCTGTCAGTCTGGCCGCGTGGGCCGCGGATGGTTTCGGCCAGTTTTACATCGGTGATTTCCGTTACAAAGGGGCCGCCGCCGACGTGCGATTTCATGATCTTGGCCACACCTGTAACTTTGCCGAGTTGTTTAGCGGAAACGCCGAGCCCGTCAAGCAAGCCGTTGACGGTCGTGGACGAAGAAGTAACTGCCGGGTACATGCCGTGATTCACATCCAGCCAAAAAGCTTGGGCGCCTTCGGCCAGTACCTGTTCGCCACGCTCCAGATGGCCGTTGATAACGGCCACGCTGTCACCGACAAACGGCTTCAGCGCTTCGATAGACTGCATCCAGGCCCGAGCCTCTTTTTTGCAGTCCGCCAGGCTCATGCCTTCGGTTTCGGCGACTTCGCACAGGCCGGCGTATACCAGATCAAACAGGATTTTCGGCGTGTAAATGAGCTCCAGGCGAGCGCCTTCGCGGAGGTATTTATCGGCGGCCACGTAGGCAATGCCCGATTTGGTGCTGCCCTGTGCTCCAGCCGAAGCTTCACGCAGCGTGTCCAGCGTGATGTGGTGCGGCAAAACCAGATGGGCGATGTCACTGATCAGCAGGTTTTCGGGCGTCAGCTTCAGTCCGGCTGCCTCAATTTCACGTAGCTCGTTTTGCAAACGCAGCGGGTCGAGATAGACACCGTTGCCGATGATGTTCAGCTTCCCAGGATAGGCGACGCCCGATGGCACCTGATGCAGCGCTATCGGCGCCATGCCCTCCGGTACCACGGTATGCCCGGCATTAGCCCCACCATTGCCACGGGCAATCACCTGGTACTGGCCTGCAACTAAATCGACGAAACGACCTTTGCCCTCGTCCCCGCGTTGCAGGCCGACAATTACATCTACAGCCATTTATTACCAGCATAGTAAACATCGGGCCGCGGGGCAAATACGACCTCTGTTAGTGTGTGGATTCCGGGTGATCGCCGCGCTGCATGACTTGCGCCACGACCCGCCAATACAAATTGTGCTCGTAGGGCAAAATGCGTGCCGCCAGCGCTTCTGGTGTGTCTCCAGCCAGCACCGGTACCTGGGTGTGGGCCAGGATCTGCCCGTCGTCGAAAACTTCGTTCATTAGGTGTACCGTCGGGCCGCTCCAACGCACGCCGGCATCGAGCACCGCCTGGTGCGCGTTCCGGCCGAACAGGCCCTTGCCGCCAAACTTTGGCAAAGGGGCCGGATGAATGTTCAAAACGTCGCAATACTCTAAGACTTGCTTGCCGACCAACTGTAAATAACCAGCGCCAAGGCCAAGCTCCACGCCGTAGGCTTTAAAGGAGCGGAGTATTCGGTCGTTGCGCTTGTCGTTGCTGCGGACGTTGCCAAGAAAATCGGCTGGTATGCCCCGTTCGCGGGCGATCCTCAATGCGCCGGCATTAAACTGATCAGATAAAACCACGCCAATCCGGGCGTGCTCCAAGCGGCCATCCTGTATGGCGTCGTCAATGGCCCGGAAATTGGAGCCGCTGCCGGACGCCAGCACGCCCAGGATGCAAGTATCGGTCATTGACTCCTTCGACATACGATCGAGTATAGCTAGCGTAAATCAAAGGAAGCAAGCATAAGCAAATTTGAAACTTCAAGCGTTTTCTGAGACTATCAGTGTATAACCAAAAGCATGGAGTGCCGCGCATGGATACAGCCCTAAAAACAGGTAATCTCGGCAAAAAATACGGAGCGTTTGAGGCGTTGGCACCACTTGATTTGGAAGTCAAAAAATGTGAGGTTTTGGGCTATCTCGGTCCCAACGGCGCTGGCAAAACCACCACTATTCGCCTGCTGCTCGGGCTGATCAAACCGACGTCAGGCAGCGCCGAAATCTTCGGTCTTGATGCTCAGCAGCAAAAAGTCGAGGCTCACAAGCGCCTGGCCTACGTGCCGGGCGAGGCGACCTTTTGGCCATCGCTGACGGGCGCCGAAACCCTGCACCTGCTCAGCCAGGTTCACGGCCAGGTTGATCTGGGTTATCAAAAACAGCTCATCGAACGCTTCCAGTTTGACGCTTCCAAAAAAGTCCGAGCCTATTCCAAAGGCAACCGTCAGAAAATCAACCTGATCGCGGCGCTGTCGACGCGTGCCGAACTGCTCATTATGGACGAACCGACCAGCGGTCTTGATCCGCTGATGGAACAGGCCTTCAGGGAAAGTGTGTTGGAGGCCAAGAAAAATGGCCAGACGGTGTTTCTCTCCTCGCACATTCTCGAAGAAGTTGAGGCCCTCTGTGATCGCTTGGCAATCTTGCGGGCCGGACACCTCGTGGAACTCGGTACTCTCGGCGAGATGCGTCATCTCTCGGCGCTGAGCGTGGAGGCTACCTTTGATGGCAAGCCACCGGCGGTTGACCAGATTAAAGGCGTGAGCAATGTCAAAGTGCTCGGTTCACACCTCTCCTGCCAGGTACAGGGACCGATCGATCCCCTGCTCGCCGTGCTGGCCAAGCATCATCCCAAGACGCTACTCAGCCGCGAGCCCTCGCTGGAAGAGCTCTTTTTGTCACTCTATGGCGACGAAGCGGTCCGTAATGCCGGGACAGTTCATGAGCAGTGAGGCCGACGCCGCTCATTTGGTAGTTTATAAATCGCCGAAGTCGGTTATCGCCCGCTTTGTGGCCCGTCGCACGATGAAGAGCGCGACACTCTGGGCGTTTATCTTTGGGGCGTACGTGGCCTCCAAGGCCGAAGGCTTTATCAAGGCCTACCCCACACCTGCCGAAAAGGCGGCCGTGACCCACAGCCTGGCCCAAAATGTCGGCTTGAACGCCTTGGTTGGCACACCTCACCATGTCGAGAATGTGCCCGGCTTCGTCGCCTGGAACGCGCTCATGGTGCTGACTATCATTGGTTCAATCTGGGCGCTTACCCTGGCTACCAAATATTTCCGCGGCGAGGAAGATGCCGGCCGCAGCGAAATTCTGCTCTCGGGCCAGACGACTCAGACGTGGGCCGCGGTGAACATACTTGTCGGACTGAGCAGTAGCCTGCTTGTGCTGTACGCGGTGGTGGCGGCAATTTTCGTGTTGCTCGGCCGGTCGCCCAGCATTGGCTTCACCGTCTCCAGCTCGCTCTTTTTTGCTTTGGCCTGCACCTGTGGCGCTGCCATGTTCCTGGCCGTCGGAGCGTTCACCAGTCAGCTGATGGCCACGCGCACGCGGGCTTCGGCGGCAGCCGCCGCGGTGTTTGGGGCGAGCTTTCTGATCAGGGCCACGGCCGATACAGCACGCTTGCATTGGCTGCTCGCGGTGTCCCCTATCGGCTGGATCGAAAAACTACAACCACTTACCGGCAGTCAACCGCTCTGGTTGTTGCCCATCTTCGGCTTCACGGCCCTGCTGACTGGCCTGACGGTGTGGCTGGCCAGTCGCCGGGATCTCGGCGACAGCGTCATTGCTGACACGGATAGTGCGCGGCCACACACTGCCCTGCTGAATTCGCCTTTTTGGGCCGGGCTGCGGCTGACACGCGCCTCCGTTGCCGGTTGGCTGCTGGCCATTGCCTTTCTCGGTACTTTTTATGGCATTTTGACCAAGGCCGCCGTGCAAGCGTTTAACACGGCGGGCAATGCTGCCAAGGTTTTCAATCGTATCGAGCACACTGCCCAGCACAGTCTCGGCACACTCTACCTGGGCTTCGTTTTCTTCATCTTGATGCCGATTATCATGTCGCTGGTCGCCAGCGCCGTCGGCCATATCCGCAAGGACGAAGCGGAAGGCTTTGTTGATAACTTTCTGGTGCGGCCTGTCAGTCGTCAACGATGGCTAGCCGGGCGGCTGGCGCTGGTTGGCTTGACAGCGGTGCTGGCCTGTTTATTGAGTAGCCTGTGCATCTGGGCTGGCCAAGCCAGTCAGCACGCTGGAGTCAGTTTTCACGACCTGTTGCTCGCCGGTTTGAACATGATCGCGCCGGTATTGTTCGCCTTTGGCTTTGCGATGCTGGCCTTCGGTTTCGTGCCGCGTTACACGACCCTGGCGATCTATGGGTTAATCGGCTGGTCTTTCCTGATTTCGATGGTCAGCAGTGGCCTCAATCTCAGCCACTGGCTGCTTGACACCTCGTTGCTGCACCAGGTTGCCCTAGCCCCAGCAGTCAGTCCGGCCTGGAAAACTAATGCCGTTATGGCCGCGCTCGGCTTATTGCTCTGCGCGATCGGTATGTGGCGATTCAACTCCCGAGATTTGCAGTCAGAATAGAGCTAGTACGGAGCCGTCCAGTCAACGGCCGTCTCGAGCCGAGCCAAATTCTGATACAACATGTCGTAATCTACAAAGTCACGACACAACCCGTAATTTGACCAGGCAAAATTCCTGACTCGCCAACGTTGGCCCTGGCTAGTAATCGGGTTGTAGTGTTCACGTGCGCCGTGGACGGCTACGACGTTATAGGAACTCTCTTTAATTCGCCAGGCCCAGCCATCGGCGCGCATACGCAATTGTGTGTGGTGGGCGATCACAGACCGCGTAGCCTGCATATGCAAGCCTCTGGCAATCATTTCATCGACAATAATATACTTTGGGCCACGCCACAGACGGTCCCATTCCCGATTGTGTGGGTCATAGTTGTCGCTGTCGGTGGTTACGCTCGGCAGCGGATATGGCGTGTTGAACGAGCTGTCCATGAGGTCAAGCATGGCCTTGAGCTGCTCAGGTCGTACGTTTGGCAAAAGCACCGGGAACAGGTTACTAATGGTCGTTTCTTTGATGTGCTGCCCTTGCCCGTCGAGCGCGTAAAAGCGCTGATCTTTCTCGTCCCACATGCTCCGCAGCACCTGATCTTCCACTTCCCGGCCCCGACGCGAAAAATCAATCGCCTCGTCGGTCTTGCCGGCAACGGTTGCCAGATCGGCCATGCAATACAGATTGTCGACGTAAATGCAGTTCATCATGACGTCGTTCATCCAGTACAGTTCGCGCATTTTTTGCAAATCTCCACCAGCCTCGGTTAATCGCCGGCCGTGCGCCAGGATTTGGGCGTAATCCAGCCCGATATTGGCCTTGTCCACCCACCAGGGCGTGTTTAGGCCATTCCGCCGTAAACGGTACGGCTTGAGGGCATCGAACGTTGGGTCGGAGTCACGGCCGGTTTCGTGTGGGTGCGGTGTGCCAATGAGCGGATCGTCGGGGCCATTGCGTCGCGTGCGATCCCAAAAATTGTAGTGCCGCTTAGCCACCGGATACATGTCCAGCAGCAGTCGCTCAGCGGCTTCAGTCATTGCTTGATTTCCGTTTTCACCGTACGCCTGCATGACAAGATAGGTTTCAAATAGAGCGCGGGCGAAGAGCGGCGGCTGCATGTAGTTCGTGCCCTCGGCACCCTTTTTGAGGACGTGCTTGCGCTCCCAGTCCAGGTTCTTCACTCTGAACTGGATATTTGGGATAAAGCCGTTTTTTTCTCCCTTGGCAACCTCACGGATATCGGCGGCGGCCGCTAACAGATATGTTTCGCCGTCAGGTTGCTCGCCCATGAGTGCGTCATAGGCCGCATGATCCCCTATTCTGGCCGCCGTTAGGCTGTCCCAATAATAAGGATGGGGGTATTTTCGGGGATCGGGAGGCGTATAGGGCGACTCTATCAGGCCAAGCCGCGGGCCAAGCGTTAGACGATTTTGTCGGAGATTAGCCGCCGCAGTTTGCGAGTCTGGTTTCTGTTCCATGAGGCCACGTTTCTATGGCCAGTATAACAGATATACGGTCGTTGCGCGTCAGTAGCGCAGCCGGGCGGCCATCAATGAGCCGCTGGGCATTTCGTCTGGTAGTAGGTTGTAGACGGTGCCGCTGTTGCGCCAGACATTGAGGGCCACATCGTTCAGTCGTTTGCTAGCCTGGCCTTTGGGAAAGGTAAGGCGTGGCATGGGTCGCGTCTGATCGCGAACCGTGTCGGCAGTCAACTCGCTGAGGCGAGCCAGCAGTTTATCGATACGCCCCTGCCCGGCGGCCTCGGCAATCCGCTCGCTGTCCTCGGCCACGCGGCTGGGGTTGGCGCCGCTGATACGTCGGTACTCGCTGGCAGCGGCCTGATGCTCGGGCACAATCACCTCGCTCCATATAATCTTGGAGGCTGTCTCAAAGAGCGTGCGCTGATCGTCCAGGGTGTGATTGCCGTGAATGGTACCCGCTAGGAGGTGTGGATAATGGCTGGCGCTCCGGTACAGCGAAACCTCATCCTCGGTGCCCGCCAGAATCAGCGCCAGGTGATGATCGGTGGCGCCCATAATCAGCTGATCCAGAAGCCTTAGATAGCGGAGGCGCTCTTCAGCTTCGGTGTTGCGTGCCCCACCCCGCCCGTTGAACCAGCCGCGACTTTGCCCGGGGCCGCCAGCCGCACCTTTGCTGCTGGGGCCGGTGGCGGTCCCTTGATTCTCCAGCCGCTGGTTCAGCTCGTCGATGTTCAGCGCTTCTCGGGCGTTGGCCGGCAGCCGCAAATTAACCGCCTCGAGCCCATAGAGGTTGCCCTGGTACAATTTGGGATTGCGCTGCGCCAGCGCCAGCAGGTAGAAATCCCGAACGTCGTGCAGCAAGCCGAGCACCGGCGCCAGATGAAAATGGTCGTCCACAGCCATATACTCTTCGGTATCGATGGGCAGATGAAATAGCTGCAGCTCCTGAGGTGAAGCGCACAGCAGTAAGCCGGGCGTCTGATCTTCCCAAAAACTCAGATCGTCGTGCAGCTCCTGCAACTGAGCTTGCAGGGCTTTGGCGACCGTGGCGCCGTCACCGTGTGGCGGCAGATACTGCAAAACCTGATGCACCAGGTTTTTAAACCGGATCTGATTTTCACTGATGTGCGGCGGCGAGGCCGTGGTGTGCATGGGAACGTACATGGTGACCGCCGGGCGGGCTTCTTGGTCAAGAAGCTGTTTGAGTGTCCCGTGATCCAGTTTATCCATGCACGCACCTCCGCGCTTATTGCTCACCATAATAGGCGCTTTTGCGGAATTTGAGAGCTAATTATCTTACACAAGTGCGGAGATGATCCGCTCAGGTCTAGGCAGCGGCCAGCTCGTCACGAAGCGTGGCGATCAATTGGGCCGGGTCGAGTTGGGATTTCTGCACATATTTGCGGGCGCCCAGCTGCATGGCCTGGTTGATTTCGTCGCCACCGGTGAGATTGCTCAGGATAATAATGGCTGGCAAAACCTTGCCGCGCTTGGCGACAAACTGTTTTAGGAAGCCCACGCCGTCCAGCACCGGCATCATAATGTCGAGCAGAATGAGATCGTAGGTGTCTTTTTCGCAGTGGTTGAGCGCTTCCAGCCCGTTGGCAGCGGCCTGCACAACGAAACCCGCGGCCTCCAGGATGAGCTGATACGATTCGCGCAGCAGCGCTTCGTCTTCTACCAGCAGCACTTTAGTTATATTCGGCATGACATGACCCCTCGGAGGTTACTTTCAGCCCTACCCCAAGAGGGCTGTCCTAACCCGCCCTTACCTTAATTCTACAACTATTAGTAAGCGATAGCCATAGATGTCTACCTACACTTTTGCCAGGCCTACAAAAATAGGATATGCTACCGTGATGAGTCGCCCGAAAGTGACCTTGGAAAACCAACAAGCTGTCTACGAATTTTATGAACAATATGAGCCAAGCGCTCGCGCCCAACAAGCCGCCCACAGGATTTTGAGTATGGCCTTCCGTCCTCAGGGTGCTTTTGCTCATGGTGTCGAGGACGAGCTTGAGCAAGCTGCAGAGAATGATACCCGGCTGATTATTGTTGCGAATCATGTGCGTAAACAAGATCCGGTACTCTTTGGTCCAGCTCTCAGGTTGACTCCTGCCCTTCGGCATTACAACGGCCGCACCTTTGAACCGGCCAAACCCATTCTTTTTCAATATCCGGTACTTCGCCCAACTATAGATGTGCTGGGCGCGGTGCCGGTGTTTCGTGACAAGGACGTTAATAATCAGGAATCCACTAAAGCTTTCCTCAATCTAGCTGCTAAGAAGATAGTTCGCGGTCGCTCGATGATCATTCATCCCGAAGGCACACGAAACACTGGAGATCCGCGCCAGCTGCAAGCTATTAAGGGCGGTACAGGGCGTGTCGCCTGCATGGCATCCGCCGATGCCGACGTGGCTATTTTGCCGATCGGTATCTGGTACCGGCCGGAAATGGAGCATGGCCAAGCTCGCAAGCCGAATATGTACTTTGGCAACTTGCTGCACGGCCCGTTTGAGCGCCGCCACGACGTCACCGCCTGGATAGCCGAAAATCTGCAGGACTGCCTCGACCATGCCATCGAGATGGGCTAACGTGCCAGCAAATTTATTGCCTTTCGGCGTAGCAGCGTATATGCTGGTCTTCACGTATGTCTGAAGTTCTGACCGAAGCAATCCATATGCCCAAGGGGCATGCCAGGGAAATCTGGAAGTGGTTGGGCAACATGGCGCAGCCTCACGCGGACGCCGACCCCAATTTTGTTATTATTGATGGCTACCAGGATGACGCCCCTAACCTTTTTTATCACTTGAAGGGTCAGCCCGTGCCGTCGAGTTCGGTGGAACCAGTAGCAAGCTTGGTTGAGGCGCGGTTTCCCCTACTCTTAGAAGCGACCGCCAAGGGCCTGGAGCGAAAACCGCACGTTATGGCATCGGTGGGCGAGGCTTTGCGTAGTGGTTTCAATGTCGGACTTTTCACCGATCACAACAGCCTGCCTGACATCGCGTTTATGCTGGCTGCTATATATGATCGTTTCGGCAAGTCACGTCGTTACAGCAAGCTTTTTGACGACGAGGCCGAGCTCGGACTTGTAGCCAGTAAGATGTTGGCGAGAGTGGGCGTGAAATTTAATCCTGAGCATGACCCTGTGCCGGCAGAAAGAGCCGTTCTCATGACTGCTCACAACCTATGGTCAACCTTCCCGACTGCTCCATCGGCGCGCGAAGTACGAAAACTTTGGCCTACAACTGTAGACAGACACAATAACGCGGCAACGAGTTCGTTAAACAGTCGGCAAGATCAAGGTGGATTGCTGTGGGCAATGGCTCCTGAGGGCACCAAGCAAAAAGTTCACCCTGACGATCCTGATACCCTTGTCATGCACCCTGCAACAAATGGGACAAAAAAAATGATGATGCACCGCAAAACACTAGGCTTATTTGTAGCCGTGTTGTTCGAAGGGGATGCTGTAAGGTTAGAGTTCAGCACCGAAGATGAAGATAATTTACCTGGTGGCGTCCTGAGAAGCCTTAATAGCCCGGAGGATGTGGATAGCGCCATGATGGGTTTGGCCGATACGTGCAACGAAATAACCACGGTAGAGAATCGCCGATTTGACTACCATTCTTTTGAAGAATATCAAAGACTATTTGCGCCCAAAAACACCGAAGGCTACTAGGTTTTCGAGCCGCCGCTACACTTCTTCCAGTCGCTGCAGCCGGGTGGCGCCGGTGGCGACCAGGGCGTAGCCGACGCCTATAAGAATGACGATCAGAAAAACGAGTCCCACCAGGAAGCTCAACTTCATGTCTTCCAGGGCCGAAGCCAGCGATTGGATGCTGCGCAGTACGATGAGGGCGGCGATTACGACGCTTAGGCCCATAGCCAGATTCTTCAGCGCCACGCGGTACAGCTTGCCCTTAACCCGCTGACTGTACAGCACGATGTTGTAGACGGCCTGCACACCGAGGAACCAGGAAAACAGGCGCGGAATCGTGTTCGTGGTGGTGATCAGCCAGTCTGACTCATAGTAGGTCGCGACCGGAACCTCGCTAGTCGGGTGCGCCCGGGCCGGATCGTGCATGGTGAGCAGCATGTACAGCGTGGCGAAAACGATTGATACGAAAACCACTGTCAATGACGCCTGGAACCGGTTGCGTGTGACCAGCGGCAAGAGTTTGTAGGAACCCTCGTAGACGAAGAGGAAGCCAATGAACAGAATACCGATGCTGATGTAGTTGTCGAGCCTTACCAGATTAGCCGTAGCCTCGGGGTGGCGCCGGTAGATCTCCTGGAAGAAGTTTTGGAGGATAGAGTTTAGTGGCAACCATAGGCTGAGCCACAACAACCCCCGGGCAATGCCCTTGAAGGCCTCTCCGTCCTTATCCTTCTGAATCAGATTAGCGTACGTCTTGAGGCGCAAATAACCGACCAGCGCAATAACCCATATGATGACGTATGGTATTTCGACGCTGAGGCCCAGCAAGTGGAGGCTAGAGGCGCTGATATGGTACTTGTGGAGGGCTGCCTTGTCCGGCGCGGGTAGCAGCGCTTGGACCAGATAGATGACGATAAACACCAGATACAGCAGCGAGATACGAGGGTTGGCCCGGAGGAGGCGCACGGTGTTCTTCATACTGGCAGTATAGCCCATTTTGACTGTTTTCAAGTCAATTTTGCGCGCCTGTGACAGGTGTCGCGGGAGTGTTGCTTTAGTCGACTGTTTGCATCTGACTTTCGCCCTTGTGATATTACCGTTAGTAACTATTTAAAGCCAAAACCACAGAGGCAATTAATCAAAAGTTACGTGAACAAATGGAAAGATGGTAGGTGTAGAAGTCTGGTGTAGGTAGGACAGTGTCTGCGCGCTAAGCGCCTGTGACTAGCTACGGTAAAGGGATGGAGAGGTCTGCACGCCTTGGGCCCCCTTGGCGTTGCGCACATGAGGCGCGAGCAGAAAGTTTCGGTAGATGCTCTCCAAAACTCGAGCGGCTCAGGCATTTCGCGTCCTGGCGCTCACCTCTCCTGTCCCGTTTGTTGGTGACCAGCATGTGTGTGGTCACCTTAAAGTTGAGAGAAGGGTCTGCAGGTCCGCCTGTCTGCGTTTGCAAGACCTGCAGAGAGTGTCCGGGGGGTCGGAGTGAGACACTCCTCCCTCTTCGGTCAGCCCGCGCTGAGGGAGCCCTCCTCTCATGAGACGGACGGGATTCGAACCCATCGCCAGCATAGTTGGCATAACCAATCGCCTGCTCCTACACTTACCAACACACAACCGTATTCCGGCAACACCTGGTCGCCAAAACCGATTATTTTCACCGTAGCGCATCCCGGACTGCAATGCAAGTTGCTTGCGCTTACTTGAGGCTTTTATCGGGCCTCTGGTGCAGCCTAGGCCTGGTAGCGGCGTGTTAGCAACTTCCTTTTAAAATTCCGATCCAAGTGCTACTACTTAAGTTGTAAAAGAAGGGGCTAGCGTGAAGAGTCAGCAAACGGCGCCAAAACCGGAATCATCACCCTGGTGGCGTAAAACGATAGTTGTCGTGTTGACTGTTTTGGGATTGGTTTTGCTGGTGGGTTTCTCGATCGTGCATTGGACCGAGCGGCAACTGCTGACCACCGATAATTGGGTAAAAATTGTCAGTCCCCTGCCCAAAAACGATGCCGTGGCCACAGCGCTGAGCAACTACAGCGTGGCGACGCTGTTCAGTGGGATTAATGTGCAGCAGAAAATCAGTGACGTCTTGCCACCCAAGGCCGACTTTTTGGCGCCGACGCTGGCCACCCAGCTCAAGAGCAGTGTGACCAAAGGGGCCAAACAAATCGTGCAAAGCGATCGCTTCCAAAACCTGTGGATCGCGGCTAACAAAGCCGCGCACCAGCGGTTGATGGCCACTGCTCGCCAGGATACGCCGCCAGCGCCGGCGAAGACTACCAACATTTCGTTAAACCTGACTTCACTCAAGACCAGTATTGGCTCGGTGCTAGGTAAAAATAGTGGCAGCCTGCTGGGGAGTGGCAGCTCGCCAAGCGCTTCTTCCGGTGTTTCGCTGGGCGTCAAAATAAAAACGGCGGTGGGCACGTTCCGGAAGTACGTGCAGACGGTAGATTTTCTTAACGGCGTGCTGGGGCTGCTGGCCGTGGTGTTGCTGGTGGGGGCGATTGTGGCCAGTAAGGCCCGAGCGCGGCTGGTGATCATTATAGGCGTGGCTATTTTTGTCATCGGGCTCTTGCAGCTGATAGCGGTGAAAGCTTTTCGGCCTGACATTCTGAACCAGATCCATGATGCTGCCTTTCGCCCAGCCGTGGGCGTGGTGTATGACGCTTTGGTCAGCACGTTTCATAAAACAGCCATGGTGGCCGTAGTGGCTGGCCTGCTCATTGCGGCGGTGGCGTATCTGGCAAGCGCCGCCTGGCTGCGCCGCAGTGAGCCGGTGAGCAAAACAGCGAAAAGCCTGGAGCGCCGAGGCGTGCCGGCCCGCTTGCGCGTCTGGCGGCTGTTCACTGGCCGCTACCGTTGGTACATGATTGGCGGCGTGGCGATGGTGGTGCTCGTGCTGTTGGCCTTCGTGCTGAATCCCACAGGTCTGCGGTTACTACGTGCCTTGTTGTTGGTAGTGCTCATCGCCGAAGCGATCAGCCTGTTCGCGCTGAAGCCGCCCGTGAGCGCCCGGCGGGCCGGCTGAGTGAAGTCGGTTTCTGTTTCGGCGTGTTGGCGACGACGTAGGCCTCGACGGTCAGTTTCAGTATGATCATTATGACCGGGCCGATGACGATACCCAGAAAGCCGAACATGGCTATGCCCGAGAAAACGGCTAGCAACGTCAAAGCCGGGTTAAGCCTGACCGACTTCGGTACCAGGTAAGGTCGCAGCACATTGTCGATATTGGTAACGATCACAAAATGGCCTAGCAACACGAACAATCCCTGCCAGATGTCTCCAAGTAACAACATGATAATGCCGATCGGGATGGCCACGATGCCGCCGCCCAGCGGTATGATCGATAGTATCGTCAGCAGGACGAACAGGAAGAAAAACAGCCCGTGCAGCCCGGCTATCTGCAGAATTAAGGCTTCTGCCAGGCCTTGGCAGATAGCGATGACGAATTGGCCGCGTACCATGGCGCTAGTCATAGCGCCAGCCTTTTCCAGGTAGGTGTCGGTCATCGCCGGCCCCAGCGGGTTTAGCACTCTGAGGTTGCCGATAAGACGCTCCTGATTGGTCAGCAAGCTGAGGAAGACATAGATGAAAATTATGAACGCCGTGATGAAGTTGCCGATGCTGCCGGCTGACGAAGCAATAAGGTTGAGCAGGTTTTTGGCCAGCGCCGAAACGGCATTGTGCAGGGTTTGGTTGAGCTGATCGGTCGTGACCTTGTGCGCACCTGGCAAGTGGGCCAACAGCCGGTTGATCCAATCCAGCACATTGTTGCCGAAGGTGCTGAGGCTGATCTGATGAGCTTGCTGCAAAGAATCGATCAGGTGGCTGATTTGCACAACCGTGAATATCACAATCAGCGTTGCCGGTATGAGAAACGTGAGGGCGGCGATCAGCATGGTGAGCGAAGCGGCGCTGGATGAGCGCTTCACCCTTCCCCGGAACCAGTTATAGGCCGGATTGAACAGATACGCGGTAATGGCCGCAAAGATAACGGCCGAGAAAAAATGCCGCAAAAAATAGGCGCCGAATACAATTGCCAAGCCGGCCGCGATCGCCAGAATCCGTTTTTGGCTGGCTTGGCTGCTTTGAGCCATCGCTGGCTAGGGCCTTAATTCGTCACCGTGGACGGCTACGGCGTAGATCACCAGTATGTCAGTCAGGCCGATGATGATTGACCAGATAGGATACGCTGGCAAGAAGGCCATGTTGGCAAACAAGCTCAGGCTGGCCAGAAAAATGGCCACCAGCCGGGCCCAAAAGGCTCCACGCATTAATTCCACGCCAGCCATAACGGTTATGGCGCCGATAACAATATTGATCCATCCCCAAGCGGTCACGTTGAAGACGACGACGCTGTGGCCCGCAGTCGTGTAAAACCCCTGTCTAAAAATGGCCACCAGGCCATCGATGATTTGAAAGCCGCCGCCTAGCAGCATCATTAAGCTGGCGAAAAAAACCCAGCCTGCCCAACCTGTCGCGCGATTCGGTGCTGTCTCTGTAGCCATACAACCCTCCCATTCATTACTGTTATAAAGCTTATTATTACGCCAGCCGGCAAATTGTCTGTAAGAAATTAAGCTTGCGCCTACCTGTAAAAACCGACCTACCGTCTAATAATTCGGCTTCTCGCCCCGTGTAAACATGAGCATTGTCACAATTTTTACACGAAAGATTCGCAGACGGGCAATACAATGAATGAGGAGGGGGTAGCCATGGAAAACGGCATGCAGAAAGCTTTTTACTTTTCGGTGGCTGTGCTCGTCGCCATCCTGCTCTTTTGGCTTGGCGGACGATTACTGTTTCTGACAACGACCGGGTCATTTGACGGTGTGCTTTACATTGTCAGTGGCTTACTGGTTTTACTGGGCGGCATTTGTATGCTGACGGCCTTGACCATGAAGTGGCACTGGCAGATAGCCGGCGTCTTGTTGCTGCTTGGCGTGTATCTTTTGGCCAGGGCTACGGGGTCGATCGCGGAACCTTGGCTGGCGCGAGTCCTCGGCGTGGCCAGCTGGTTGGCGGCCTGCATCGTGCTATATATAACCTGGCCGGGCAGAAAAACTTCGGAGCCCTCGAGCCACGAAACGCCACAGCCTAGCTGAGGGTTGCCGCCATGCCTAAAGCCCAAGCATCTCGGCAGCTCAGTGATCGTACGATATATCGCTATTTACTGGCAGCGGTTATTGGGATTGTCGCTATTGGCACCATCTTTTATCACCTGGTTGAACATTTCAGCTGGCTGAACGCCTACTATTTCAGCGTCGTCACGCTCTCAACTGTTGGGTACGGCGACCTTACCCCGCACACGGCAGCGGGCAAACTCTTTACCACGCTTTATATTTTCACGGGGGTTGGCATCTTAGCGACGTTCTTAAATTTCAAGCTGCGTCGCCGGGCAAACAAACGCTTCGGTGGCCGGATAAGCCGGGATAGTGATGAAGAAGCCTAGCTTCGTACTGCTGACGGCCCTGGCTATCGGGGTGGTTAACACCATCTTTTTTAAAATTTTTGAGTGGGTAGTGAATAATGGCACCAACTTCGTCTGGAACGATGTTTTTAAGAGCAATGTGCACCGCTGGGTGGTTATACCGCTGGCCATTGGGCTCAGCCTTGCTTTCTCAGGGCTTTGCCTGCTGGTTGGCCGAAAGCGCATCAAGCCGCCCCAGACTGACGCCTTCGCCGACACCAAGGTCAGCCCTTCGATTACGCTAGACAATCTGGGAATTACAGCGCTCATCGGCGCGGCCAGCCTGATTGCCGGGGCGTCGTTGGGTCCCGAAGCTTCGCTGGTCATGGTGTCGATGGGGCTGGGCGCTTGGTTTGCTGGCAAGGCCAAACTTGGACGGGCTGCTGAGCTGCTGGTGCTAGCAAGCATGGGCGCACTGCTAGTGGTTTTTGTGGGCTCGCTGGTGATGGTGCTACTGCCGCTTTTGCTGCTGGCGCAGAAAAAACATTTGAGTCTGGCTAGCGCCGCCCCGGTCATAGTGGCGGGCCTAGCTGCCTTTGGCACGCTATGGTTGATTAACCCCAACACGCCTGGCTATGGCACCATACCGGTCCCGTCGCATTTTACCTGGACCGACCTGCCGCTGGCGCTGGGTGTGGGGTTTTGTGCGGCGGCCTTTGGCTGGGCGCTCAAGCAGGTAATCAACTATACGGCTCAGCTCACAAAACGGCTCGATACCACGCAGTCGTGGACCGTGGCCGCTGCTGTTTTCGGTGGTGTGATCGGCGTGCTCTATCTGCTCGGCGGCGAAACCATTCAGTTCAGTGGCAGCGAGGGCTCACACTTATTGCTGCACCACTTGCCTGCCTATGGCCTGGGCGCGCTGCTCATTATTCTGGTCACCAAGCTCCTGGTGACAGGCTGGTCCCTGGCGGCTGGCTATCAGGGTGGCTTGGTTTTTCCATCGGTCTTCAGCGGCGTGGCTTTGGCTTTGATTGCCGAGAATCTGTTCAGTACTACTAGCCCGGGAGTACTGCTGGGCGGCGTTGCCGGAATCTTTGCCGCCATGACCGGCCCCATACCGGCATTACTCTTCATTGTATCTTTGATACCGGTCAAGCTGGTCGGAACGGCTGTCGCCGGCATCCTGGGCGCGACACTGGGCGAAAAGCTGATTGCCAGGCTCAGTCCTTCGACTGCATGACTGTTTATATTAGCCCCACCTGCTTATCGTCAGAAAGCAAAACCTGCCAGCATACACCGGCAGGTTTTAAGATTCAGTGTGCAAATAGCTGACTACTCTACCAGCTCGCCACCGTGCACGGTCAGGGCGTAAATGACCATGACGTCAATGATGCCCATGATGATTGACCACAGTGGGTACGCCTCGATGAACGTGATGTTGGCCACCAGGCTCAACCCGGCTAGCAAAATGGCGATTACGCGAGCCCACAAAGCCCCGCTGCGCAGCAGTTCCAGGCCGGCGAAGAACACGACGATGCCGATTAGCAGGTTGATCCAGCCCCAGGTGTGGTAGTTGAACACCAGGAGATGATTGGACGTGACAACGTAGAAGCTGTCTTTAAAGATGCCGGCGAGTCCGGTGATGCCTTGCAGCACGCCGAGGAACATCATCATGAAGCTCGCGAAGTATGCCCATCCTACCCAAGAAGACGGATTGTTATTCTGTGCCATATTACCCCTTTTCTTCCACCCGTTACGTGAACCTATGGCTATTTAACATAATCTTTTTGAGTTCGTCAATTATTATTTGATAATTTCTTACGTAGTTGGGGATAACGTGGCATAGCTATACAGGACGCGGCACTTATTCTGTTGTGCCGCCAGCTTGTCCGTCTCCCTCTCTGAGTAGTCGCCATAACCGAGCTGGCGCCTTTTTCCAGCCGCCTTGCTTCACTTCATTGACGGCGATACTGCCCGCCAGCCACACACCGACCAAGCCGATGATAATCTGCACACCCCAGACGCTCAGCCTGAAGAGGTCGGAAGCGTGACTGCTCGTCAGCGCATTATTATTGTGTGCAATCAGCAAAACCACTTGCGCCACAGGCAGCCAGGAAACAATAACCAATCCGATGCCCACCCGCAGCCTTGTCATAGCTCTATGCTACAACACTTCCAGCGTAGTGCTTGTTATTTAGCGACCACCCAGGTGTCGGTATAGCTCGAAAAAGTACCGTTTTTCAGATTGGCTAATACTAGGAAGCGGAGTTTCTTGCCGGAGCCTGTCACGATTCGGGAAACGTAGCAAAGGTGTTTCACATCAATTAGAAATACCACAAGCACAAACTTGCTAAAACAAATGTTAACTTTTTAACCCTCGCCAAAAGTTGCGCGGTCTATTATTATCGTTGTAGTGTTTTCACATGTCCTAACTCAATAACAGCGGCCGGAGGTACGGGGAGGTTGAAAGTAAGATCCAAACTTTTTTACAGCTACGTGCTTTTTCTGATTGTTTACAGCGCTTTTACGCTGCTGCCTAAGCCGCCGCCGGCCACGTTGTCGCAATATCGTGTGAGCGTTTTAGGGCTGCGTCTCATCTCCCTGACGATTATCATTTTGCTGGCGGCTATTTGGTATGCCGGGTTTTATGGTTACGCCAAGCTGCAATCGTATACGGAGCTTATACGGAAGGATAAGGACGGAAAGCAGGTTGCCAAACTAAGTAAAGGTATTTTCTTGCTAGTCATCTGGCTGCCGGTGTCCTCGGTGGTGTCCGCGGTGCTGAACTATATCGCCATGAGACATATTGGACTCTTGCCGGCGATGACGATTATCGAAAATTACGTTAGCTTGCTTTTACCGCTAGTGGCGTTTATCTTCATCGGCTTTGGCACTCGGGGGCTGAGCGGTCTTCTGCGGCAGCGTCCGAGCTACCGGGCCGCCAATATCATGGCTCTTATTTTGATTTACACCGGCCTTGTTTATTATCGCCTGGTAGTGACAACTCATAATCGGGACAAGGTGTATCACCTGCCCATTTGGCTTATCCTGACTACGCTGGTGGCGCCATACATATATATGTGGTACACCGGTTTCGTCGCTACCTATCAACTCTATCTGTACCAGCAGAAAGTCGCTGGTGTTGTCTACAGAAAGAGCTGGCGGTTTTTGGCCCTTGGCCTGGGCTGGTTGATAATCACCTCCATCACCTTCCAGTACTTGACGAGCTTGGACGCCCGGCTGGTTAAGCTTTCAATCTACTGGATACTAGCCATCGTCTACGCCCTGCTGTTGGTGCTGTCGGTGGGCTTTGTGCTCATCGCTATCGGCACGCGCAAATTACAAAAGATCGAAGAAGTCTGATGGCCATAGATCAAACGGCTAACAGCCGATTGTATGAAGAAGTGGTCAGGATTACCCATGCCTACTTTGGGCCGGCGGCCGACCGCTTCGTAACCCGTCAGATACGCAGCCACTTAGGCAAAGCTCCCGAGGAGCTGCGCAAGCAAGACTTAAAAAAACTCGTCAGGTGGATCAGTCTGGCCATGTCGCTGCTGATTGAGGACGAATTGCTGGTAGAAAAATACGCGGTCGCTTTGGAAAAGTTGGCCGCCAATGGCGAGAAGTGAAATTCGGGCCACAATTTGACGGATAAATCATCGCCGGTTAGCCCAAAAGCCATAAGCACTTGCTCTAATTATGATTTAATGCTAAAATTATACTATTGTTTTTGATGAATCCGGGTTGGTAAGCAGTTACTCGATTTCAGCAATCGCAGTAATAACTAACTAACAACAAGGATTCTATTTTTATGCCGTACAAAACC
Source organism: uncultured Candidatus Saccharibacteria bacterium (assembly GCA_964533425.1). GTDB lineage: Bacteria > Patescibacteriota > Saccharimonadia > Saccharimonadales > UBA4665 > CAZHJG01. The sequence goes on from CAZHJG010000003.1 coordinate 31,199, forward strand.
ACACGCTATTCTAGCCGCCGCAGTGGCAGCAGTTTTCGGGGTAGCCCGCGGGCCTACCATGCCTCGCCGCGAACGAACGGTCGCCGTGGGCCAAAGAAAGATTACATTGATCCCAGCAGATTCGTGAAAGTTGCGCAGCCGGCTGCAGCGGACATGTACACCGCCCTGCACAGCTTCGAAGACTTCGAAGTGAACGCACTCATAAAGTCCAACCTACAGCAAAAGGGCTTCACGGTGCCCTCCCCCATTCAAGACAAGACGATCCCGCATGCCTTAGCAGGCAGAGACGTTATCGGTATAGCCGATACAGGCACCGGCAAGACGGCCGCCTTCGCGATTCCCCTGCTGCACGCCATGATGCTGGGCGACGCTCGGGCCTTGGTCGTTGCGCCAACGCGCGAACTGGCTCAGCAGATCGAAGTTGAATTCCGCTCCATCGCCAAGGGCAGTAACCTGAGGGGCGCGGTGCTGATCGGCGGCGCTGGTATGGGAGCGCAGCTGCGTGACCTACGCCAGAATCCACAGATCGTGGTCGGCACGCCTGGCAGGATCAAAGACCACCTGGAGCGCGGCAGCCTGAAGCTCGGCAACTTTAAGTACGTCGTCTTGGACGAAGTGGACCGTATGCTGGACATGGGTTTCGTGCACGACGTACGGACGATATTGGGCCAGCTGCATCCGGAGCGCCAGTCGTTCTTCTTTTCGGCGACGCTTGATGCCCGCGTCAACACCTTGATCGAGACCTTTTCCAAGGACCCGATCACCATATCCATCAAGACCGGCGACACCGGCGAAAATATCCACCAGGACGTCGTCCAGATTAATCACGCTGGCGAAAAAATCGACAAGCTACACGATGTACTTATCCAGGGTCATGTCCAGAAGACCATCATTTTTGACGAGACGCAGCGTAGCGTGGAAAGGCTTTCAAACGAACTAGTAGCACGCGGCTTCAAGGTCGATGCCATCCACGGCGGCAAGACCCAGGGTCAGCGACAGCGGGCGCTGAAAAAGTTCAAGGATAACGAAGTGACTGTTCTGGTTGCCACCGACGTCGCGGCCCGCGGCATCGACGTGCTGGACGTCACCCACGTCATCAACTACTCGACGCCAAACTCCTACGCCGACTACGTGCATCGCATCGGTCGCACCGGTCGCGCCGGCAAAGTCGGCTACGCGCTGACTTTTGTGACGCAGTAAGCGTCATAAACTAACGGTTTCTTGAGGTCAGTCGCTGGTCGTTCCTTCAGCGGGTGTGCTTCGAGCTTTTGACTCTTCGGAATTGGCGGCTGGAACCCTGTTGCAAATGTTACAGTAAGGCGCTGGCTAACGGCACATAATCAAAAGCGTCATTACGTAAGGCCAATCTAAAGTACATGGAGGGTAGCATGTTTGCAACAACAATCTTGGGAGTCACATTGTCGGCCATCTGGTTTGTGATAATAGCTTTCTTATGGATACTGGTAGCGTTTTGGCCAGCTTCTATAGCGAAAAACAAAGGCTACAGCTTCTGGCTATTCTTTATAATAAGCCTACCGTTCTGGTGGATAACGCTATTTGTCGCTTTATTTATGCCGAACAAAGCAGGCCCTACGACCGCTCCTACCGCCCCGGCTTAGAATACAATCACGAGCCTTAATCAACCTCAAGCATTATGCTTGGCTCTTCTAGTGGACGAGCTTCGAACTACTCCTCTCGAATCATCAAGACGTACAGTGGACAATTTTTTTCCTGTGCAGGACCAGCGACAAACTCGTAATAGTCACAGTTCTTTTCTTGCGCCAACTCCCATAGCCTTGCCTGGGCAGCCAAACAATCGGCCAGCGTCTCTTCCGGGTCAATTTTGAAGCACTCTAAGCCAGATTTCTCATACAGCGCTTGAAATTCTTCATCGACGCCACAGCCATGTCCTGATTGGCAGCCAAATGTTTCCGGCGAAAAGCTCATACAGCGAGCTTAGGAGGTTTGCTCCTAGAAAGCAAGCACAAGAGAAAAGATAACAATCTAAGGAGAAGAATAAGAATATCTTACATCTATTGCTTGCTACTAAGAACACACTAAGGGAACGGCGGTTATAGCTTCCAGACGCAATGTTTAGCCAAATCGGTGTTATTAAAGAGTTCAGATCGGATTATTTCGTACGCTATGAGTAATACTAGCCACCACAAGGCCGCCCAAAAGAAATTGATTAATCAGGACAATCGTATTGCGGCGCTTAAAAAACAGATCGTGTACTACAAGGAGATATCAGAAACTGTTCGCGAGCCATTTATCATCCTGGATAATAATTTGAAAGTGATAACAGCCAATCTGGCTTTTTATAACAAGTTTAAAGTGATTAAAAAGGAGACGGAAGGCAGACTGATTTATGAGTTGGGCAACAACCAGTGGGATTCGCCCGAATTGCGCGTATTGCTCGAAAATATTCTCCCCACACACAGAATTTTAGTAGACTATGCAGTCAAACATAATTTTCCAGTTCTTGGACCCAAGACTATTTTGCTCAATGCCAGGCAGGTCGATCGCAAACAGCTGATCCTGCTAGCCATGGAGGATGTTACTGAACAGTGGAAGTTGAAAATGGACACCGAAGAAATAACAAAGAATTTAATCATTCAGCGTGATAGATTACAGGGACTTAATGATGCTAAAGATGAGTTTATCTCATTGGCCTCCCATCAACTTCGCACGCCGGCAACTGCCGTAAAGCAGTATGTCGGGATGTTGCAAATGGGATACGCAGGTCAACTGACCAAAGATCAACTGGAGATGCTTGGGGTCGCCAATAAGAATAACGAGCGGCAGCTTGAAATAATCGAAGACTTACTTAGGGTTGCAAAAGTTGACGCTGGCAAGTTGTACTTGAATAAAATCTCGTGCGACGTAACAATACAAGTCGAAAAAGCCATTGAAGAGCAAGCTATTCTGTTTAAAGCACGGAGGCAAAGTATCGATTTCAATAAACCCAAGACCAGAATGATGGCCACCATAGACCCAAAATTAATATTGATGGTTTTAGAGAATGTATTGGATAATGCCGGCAAATATTCACCAGACGGAAAACTGGTGAGCATACGCATTAGTCAGGATAAGGCCAACACCATAATTATGGTTGAAGATAATGGGGTGGGTATCCGCCAAGCCGACTTGCATAAATTGTTTAAGAAGTTCGCAAGAATTGACAATTCACTCTCGGTATCAGTAAAAGGCACAGGCCTGGGTTTATATTGGGCAAAGAAAGTGTTGGATTTGCACGACGGAACCATCAACGCCACCTCTAAAATGAACGTAGGCTCAACTTTTGCAATTTCCTTGCCCACGAGCGGTCACTTGTAAATGATTACTATGCCACAAACGTAACTGTAAAGCTTGGTTCCCCTAGTGGACGAGCTTAGGATCACGAAGTTTGGCTCTGCATAGTCGTAAAAGTATGTGTTTTATGACTGGATACTATGTTTCCTGTCTCGTATGGCTAGTAGTTTATCTCTAACGGTCTGATTTAGCTTTAATAGTTCGTCAATGTCTCTAGAGCTGACATGTTTATCATCGGTTGCCTCTAAGATGGATTTGTATGCTCCATAGACAAAGGTCAATATATGTTTAGCGTGGTCCCGCTCTAATTCTGTCTCGGCCATGTGCCCTCCTACTATATGCACTTAGCTATTCGAGCTATATTCTCTGACGGGAGTTTAACCTCACCATAAGGGTGCAGAGCTAGCTTGGCTGAATAATACGCCGAACCAATATTTATTATCAAGGGAAAATCATGCTCTTGGCGGCATATTAGGGGCACAAACAGTAACATCTGCCGCAAAGTGCTTATGCTTGGCTCCGGGGACTGGATTCGAACCAGCGACCTAGTGGTTAACAGCCACCCGCTCTACCGCTGAGCTACCCCGGAATAACGGCTTCGCCGTATAAGACACCTACTGTCGTGGGTTTCTCATCGCACCTTGCGAAATGAATTCGCATTCACCTGCGGTGAACCGGTGCTGCTCTTCCCAGTCCGTGGAATTCTATACGCGAAACTTCGGAAATTATAACGGACTAGAGTAGTTAGAGCAAGAAGTGGAGGCGGGCGAATTCTTCGAGAGACGACAAGAAGTTGCCTACTCGTGAGCCTTTTTAGCTGCATCAATAAGCAAAGAGCCACCCCGTTCCAGCCAGTTGTTGTAGGTGGGGCTGCTGTGGGCGTGACGTTCGCGCCACATGTTGTGGGCGTCGCGTGAGTAGATGAGGGTTTGGTCATTCGTTAAGCCCTGACCTTCTTCGACGCTGACGGCTGCGCCCGGGCCGCCGTTGTAGGCGGCTGCTACCAGCTCGGCGGTGTCGTTCCACGAGGGCCCTTGCTGGTATGTGCCGAAGGTGTCACGCAGAAGCGCCAGATAGGCTGCGCCGAACTCAATGCTGGTGGCCGGGTCGTATAAGTTATACGATTTGACCGGTTTTTTAAGGTATTTGCTGGCGATGTCCTTGGCAGTGGCCGGCGTGATCTGCATCAGCCCTTTGGCCTCGCCACTGTTAGCTTTGGCGTAGCCGCCCGACTCCATGGTCATAATGATGGCCAGATAATTCGGATCGAGCTTGTACTTTTTGGCCATTTGGCCGATAGGCGCATGCCAGTGTTTGACGGTCGCAGGAATCCACGGGCTGGTGATAGTGCTGGCCTGCGGGGCGAGCGGCGTTTTGGAGTGGCTGATCAAGGTGATAATCCCCAGGATGATCAAGAGGATAGCAGCGCCGATAGCCGTCATCAGTGAATCATGGGGGGATGGCAGCCGCAGTCGTCTCAATCGCATACTACTAGTATACTGATCGCTGCAAGTCGCTAGCTTTGCTTGAGTGAGCGCCTGATTTGCCGGTCCTCGTCCCGCTTTTTCAGCGCCTGGCGTTTGTCGTAACGTTTTTTGCCCTTCCCGGCCGAAATGCGCAGCTTGATAAAACGTCCTTGCGTCAGAATCTCCAGCGGCACAATGGTCCGCCCCTGCTGCTTGGTTTCGATGAGGGCACGAATTTCGCGCCGCTTTGCCAGTATTTTGCGGGCTCGGGTTTGATCAGACTCCTCTATCCGAATGCCGCTGCTGCCGGCGATGGTAGCATTTACCAAAAACAACTCATCACCTTTAACGGTCACGTAAGCACCCCGCAAATGCCCGTGCCCCATTCTAAGTGCCTTGGTTTCGGCGCCGGTCAGCTCCAAACCCACCACTAAAGAATCCCCGAGCTCGTAATCATGCCGAGCGCGGCGGTTGGTGATGCTTTTCGGCTGGGGGTTCTTCTTCTTAGCCATAGGAGTAAGTATAGCGTAAGCGGGTACTTGACAGCAAGAGTATATATACGCCTATTTGTCAATTACTTGAGCGAAACTCTTGTTGAGCGACGTTCCACAGGCTGGGGTCGTGCAGGACTTGCTGGCGATAATACCAGTATTCGGCGCCCCAGAGGTACATTTGGCGCATGCCGGTAGCTTTGCCGTAGCCAAAGCGGTCTTTGAGGCGTTGGGCGTTGAGAGATTTGTTTTGCTCAGCCAGGCTGGTTTGCTGAATCGGCTGCCCGTGCGGTGTCCAGGCTTCGGCTTGGAGCTCGTGAATGATCATGTCCTTATGCAGAAAAATCTTCTGGAAGCCTGCCAGGAAGCCGTAGTACCAGGCGGGAATCGGGTACTCCATGTAGCGTCCGAACACCGGCGACCAGATGCGCTTGTACACTGAAATGCCGAACTCGTCGGGTTGTGGCTGCCCAGCCGGCCAGCCGATGGCGTTATTGCTGCGATTGATGATGGCGGTGTGCGCGGGGTCGAGCTTTTTAACCAGATTGTATTCGCTTATGAGGCGTGAGCGATCCAGCGCACCGGCGCCAGGCGTTTGGTTGCAGAGACCGAAACCTTGCAGGAAGAATTCGTTTTCTACCTGGTAGCTATCAAGTGCGGGCGAGTTTTTGTAGCGCTCGATAACGGCGCGTATGTAATTTTCGAGCTGTGGTTGCCAGACGGCTTCAGTCTCATGAGCTGCCCAGTCCGGCATATGACATTCCGGCCAGCGTGGCTGACGCAAGCCGAGCGACAGCGTGACTTTAGCGTGGGCTGCTTCGGCCTTTTGGAACTCCCAGTCGAGTTGACTGAAATCGTAGTGGCCCTGGGTAGGTTCGCCATCGCTCCAGTAGCTGACCAGCCGGAAGTGTTTGACGCCAATGCCGGTCAATGCGTCCATAGTTTGTTGTGGATCGACCCCGAGACCTTGGGCATAATCAGGTATGAAGCTGACGCCAAGCTGTAAAGGCTTGCTTGCTTCGGTGTGAATGTACCATTCGGCAATGCCGTACATGGTGCCTACCAACACGATGATCAGAGCGGCAAAGACGCACAGTAGCTTGTGCCACCAGTTTTTCCGCCAGTAGTTTTTTAAGCTTCTCCCCAGCTGATTTTTGTATGCTCGTAAGCGTTTTGACATATAATAGTACTCAAGGTTTCATGAAAATAAGCATTGTCATTCCAGTATACAACGAAGAGACTGATCTGAGCGCTTGCCTGCAAGCTATTGCCGCGCAGAACAAAGCTCCGTTTGAGGTCATCGTGGTGGACAATAATTCTACCGATGAAACCGTAACTCTAGCCCGGTCCTTTGATTTCGTCAGGCTTATCCGTGAGCCCAAACAAGGCGTGGTGCACGCCCGTAGTACTGGCTTTGATGCAGCCCGGGGTGACGTCATCGCCCGTATCGACGCTGATACCATTTTGCCCACGGATTGGGTAACTAACGTCCAATCGGTCATGGCCGATCCCGCTATTGACGCTGTCTCCGGCGTGGCACTCTACTACAACGTGGCGCTGGCCGGTGTCTTCAACGCTATAGACCTCTTCTTCCGTCGCCGACTGAGTTGGCAGCTGAAGAGCCGCGTGTATTTGTGGGGTGCCAATATGGCAATCCGGCGCCAGGCATGGCAGCTGGCTCGTGGTCATCTATGCTACAAGGGTGGCATTCATGAAGATTATGACCTGGCGATTCACTTGCAGGAACTTGGCGGCCGGGTCGCGTTTGACGAACGACTCAGGGCCCAGGTTTCATCCCGCCGCATAGATGTGAATTACCTAGATTTTATGCGATACGTTTGGCGCAGCCCACAAACGTATGCCGAGCATGGCATCCGCAGTCGATGGCATATGTACTGGGTCGTAGCGGTGTGCGCTTTTGGTTACGTGCCAGCACGGATGTTGCACAAGGGCTACGATACCGAACGAGGCAGGTTCACGCTGAGTCAATTGCTGAGCGACAAACCAGCAATTGTGAGAGTGGATCCAACTTCTTACGTTGCTTAAGTACCAGCGGTATTTGATACGTAGCCGCCCTGATCGGTCGGTGTGGGATGGCAATTGGCCCAGAGACCGCGGTGTGCCGCCATGGCCGATTGTTCTGCGGCTGCGAACTCGTGTGATTTGGTGAATGGAAAGTACGGGTAGTAGAAGCCGTAGCCGTTTTGGATCAGCTGCTTATTCAGGTTGGTTCCGTCCGGCAGATAGACATAGCGCAGCAGGCGGTCGTACCGATCGCGGTTGGTGCTCAATGAGTCAGATACCAGCCTGACGCGTTGGCTACCAATCGTATTTTTAGTGTAAGCGGCAGCTGCTGGGCCATAACATTGCACCGGCGTATTCGGTTTGTGCGTTTCCGGCGTGTCCACGCCTATGAAGCGGACTTTTTCGGTGTGTCCGTTCATATTGACGGCGATGGTGTCGCCGTCGACGAAATGCGCAATGCTGTACAGCCCAGGCTGATTCGCCTGGATACTTTTGCCCGCGCCGCTGAGCCACTCCTGGTGCTGCGCGACATACACCAGCAGGCTCAGTATCGCCACGAGCAGGCCAAACAGACTATGTTTTCGTTGATACCGATATGACACTACGAACTAAATAACTGCACTAATTGTTGCCTGTCAATTTTCGTGCCATCAATTTTAATGATTTTTTCATCTTCGGCGGGCGGCTCCAAGTGGCTGGCGATGCGCTCGAAGTCTTCGTCGGTCATCAGGAATTCGTAGCCGTTGCGTAAGTTTTGGTCGTGGACTGAGCGCTGTTTGGCGAGCTCTTTAGGTGTGACAATCCACACAATTATTGTCTCAGCATGATGCCTGTCGGCAATACTCCGCAGGTGGTCACGATCTTTTTTGAAGTTAAAATTGGTGTCGAAGATCACGCTTTTACCCTGCCCAAGCAGTTCGTCGGCGCGTTCATTAAGACTCGCGTAGAGCTGTTTGCTCTCCTCTGACGAATGGGTGGGCTGGCCAAACATTTTCAAACGCTTTTCGTCGGCCCAGAGGTGCTCGGCACCAGTAGTTTCGTGAATAAGCCGGGCCACCGAGGTTTTGCCAGCGCCAGGATAGCCGACAAATAAGTATAAGCGTGGTATGCTCATAGCAGGTATTGTAACAGAGTGCCGGAGTTGTATTTTTAATAAAAACGTGGTATAAATAACATAATGGTTGACCATGATATTACCGAATCGCCCCGGGCTCATGCCTTGGTTGAGCAGGTCATGGACGCGGAGATCCGGGAGTTTGACTACCGTAGGCATGACATTCACGCTACGTCGCTGGGTCTCGTACCGTTGCTCGTAGCCAAAGCGCGCCTGGCTGCCCAGAATTATGGCGACTCGTGGCGCGGGTTTCTGGTCGGTGCTGCCGCTATCGCTTACGATATTTCTCCCGATCACCCCCGCTACGGCATTTATGCGGGCGGTAACTTTAGAGCCCGCCATGGCGAAGACTATGACACTGACCACGATGCGCCCGATATGCCCAAGCTGTGCGCCGAGATGGACATTATGATGCGGGCCGACAATGATGACATGCAGCGTATCGGCATGTTCGTGGTGGCGGCGACAGCCAATCACCAGCGCATACTAAATGTCACCAAAGTGCGCTCTGACACACTTCACCCCTGTCAGGATTGCGAGGATGTCATGAAGGGCAGCCCGCTCGTCGATAAAGATACGCTGATCGTGACCGTTGGCGCCGGCAAAGACATCTTCCAGGTGCAAAGCTATAAGGAATTTCGCGATCGCTACAAAAAGGTTCGTCGCGGTCTCAAATTTGAAGATGCTGACACCTACCACTATAGCCACGACGAGTGGGCCGACCGAGAGGCGCACTATCGCCAGCTGGTTAAGAAAAACCGGGCTGGCGGATCAGTTTACTCGCCGGACGTACGGCGCGAAGTTAAGCGTCGGCGTTTAGCGCTGGCGGCTATCACTGCTGCTTAAAAATCAATACCCTTATTAGCCAAAAACTTATCGTCAAAGTGGTGTTTGATCTTTTTCATTTCGGTGGCGATGTCGACCAGTGGCAAGAGTTTGGCCGGAAAGTTGCGCCCGGTGAGGCATAGGCTGGTGGTGGGCGCCCGATCGGCGATTAGTTTTTGCAAGTCTTTGGTGGTCAGCAGGCCGTCGTGCACGGCATTGTTTATCTCGTCGCAAATGACCAAGTCGAATTGTCCGCCGCTCACTGCTGCCAAGGCTTCAATATATGTTTCTTTGGCCGCTTGCTTATGCTGCTGGTCACTGATGCGCTGCTCGCTGAGCTCACCCGCCTGATAAAAGCCCTTGCCTCCCTTATAAAAATAGAGTTGGTCCTTATAGAGTGGCTGAATGTCGCGGATGAATACGTGCTCACTGACGCCCCAGTACTTAATAAACTGAATAAATGCCACTCGCCAGCGGTTACCGAGCGCCCGGGTCATGAGACCCAGGCTGGCCGTGGTTTTGCCCTTGCTGTCCCCGGTGTAGACAATCACCACCGAGTCTTTGGTTTGGAAGTCCTCAAAAGCCATAATGGTATAAACATGGTACTATATGAAGACAGGAATTGAGGGAGAAAAACATGGAAAGCATAGAAAATCCTAGCGCTGCGGCAGGCAGTGATATTGAGGCTGCGTCTGCGCCAGAAGCTGAGTCGCGCGACGCTGAGGCTCGTGCGCAGACGGCGGCCGCGGCTGCTGTCATAGTGGGCGAATCAAACGTGCTATCCGTCGACGCTGCACCGGGCCATCACTTCAGCCTTCGCAACCCGCGTTCGTTGGCCGCGGCAATTAGCCGTTACAAAAAACACAGCGCGACCAAGTGAACTGTTTAAGTAAAGGAGTTAAATGGAACGATTTGATGCTGATGGTTATAAGTCGCCGATAGACACAGAGCTCAAGGAGTGGCTGGAAGCAAACGAGCCCCAGGAGGCTCCCGAATCGCGGGAGTGACAACCATTATTTACGCGACTGAAACAAATAGGCCACGTTGCGCTGACTCAGTTGGGCCAAGCTACGCATCGCAACCCCTACATCGGCCGCTATCTCTAAATTATCCTAGCTGCCCAGTTTGTGGGTCTTGAGCGCTTCGTCGATGCGTGGGCGGTCGAAGCCGAGGATGATGTCGCCGTCGATGTCAATGACCGGGATGCCGCGTTGGCCGGATTTATTCACGGCTTCAAGGCCGGCGGCCGGGTCGGACTCGACGTCCTTATCGACGTACTTGACGCCCAGTTTATCGAAATATTGCTTAGCGGCGTGACAAAACGCACACCAGGTCGCGCTATAGACGGTTACTTTTGGATCTGTGATTGGGTCTGTGGTGTCTGTCATCTATATCTATAATAGCACTATACTTTGTAAAGTACTAGGTCTTAGTCCTTAATCCTTAGACCTTAGGGCTTTGATGAGTCCGGTGAGCATTTTGGAAATTTCTTCGCAGATTGCCAACTCAGTTTCGGTAGAAATATTATAGAGTTTGTGTGTAAGGATAAGCTGCGTTTCTAGCTCTGCTGTTGAGCCGAGCGCCATACCGCAGAAACGTGCCATTTCTATTTTCCCGTATCGCTTCTGCCCTTCCGCAATGTTCGATGGAATGGAAACCGCCGCACGTTTCATTTGATCGGCCAGGGCAAACTTTTCGCTGCCAGGCAATCGCTGAGCAACCTTGTAGATGTATTCCACCAGCTCCATTGCCTTCAGCCATACCTTAAGGTTGCGGTAGCTATGAGTCGCCATGTCAATCCTTTCGTTTTAAACTTTTCTCTAGGATAAGGGTGACTGCCACCAAGCCAAAACAATTTAACAATTATTTAACCTAAGATCTAAGCACTAAGAACTAAGATCTGAGTTCGATTGCGTGATCTAGATCACATCTGTTATAATTGGTAAGAAATGAAGCAGACGACCGCGCAACAGTCAGCGCCCTCGCCTAAACGGGATGTACAAACGCCTAAATCAGAGGTGGGCAACGCACGAAGCCAGACGACCCTGTTCGTAACTATGGCCTTGGATATGAGTTGGCGCTTGGCGCTTATAGTTTTGATTCCGCTCCTGGGTGGCGTGGCGCTGGATAACAAGTTTAATAGCTCTCCGGCCTTCACTATCGTCGGTTTTCTGCTGGCTATGGCCGGCACGGCGTATGTGTTGTGGTGGGCCTCGCAAAAGGCTAATTCCCTGACCGCGCCGAAAGGTGGTGCTAAATGATAAGCGCCGTGTTGTCACGATTCGCAGAGAGCAGCCCCGTCGTCCACGTGGCGCCGGGCACCGATTTCACCGTCGCCGGCATCCACGTCAGCAACTCCATGTTCTACGGCTGGATTTGCACGCTCTTTATCATTGTTTTCTTGATCTGGGTGGCTCGCAAAGTCACTGTTAAGCCAAAAGGCGGCGTGGTGCAGTACGTCGAGGCCGGGGTGGAATTCGTAACTAACTTCGTGGAGGGCGCCTTCACCGATGCCGAAACCGGTCGCAAGTACGTGCCGTTTTTCGTCACCGTATTCTTCTTCGTGCTTTTGAGCAACTGGCTGGGCTTGCTGCCGATCGTGGGCGAGGGCTTTCAGGTGCACGGGCACCCGATCTTTCGGCCGGTGACAGGTGACTTGAATATGACGCTGGCCATTGGGTTGGTGACGATGATCTACGTCTACGTGGCTTCTGTGAAGGAGACGGGCGGCCCGCTCAAGTATCTACGGCATTTCTTCATTGGCAGCCCGCTGAACCCGTTGTACCTGGTCATTGGCTTGATCGAAATGATTACTGACTTGACGCGTGTCTTCAGCCTGAGTCTTCGATTGTTCTTAAATGTCACCATCGGCGAAATCGTCATCGCCGTCTTCGCTTTCTTGGGCGGCGCACTCCTGCCGCATAGCATCTTGTCGCCCATTGCCGCCCTGCCCTTTACGCTGTTAGAGCTGGGCGTGGGCGCGCTACAGGCCTACATCTTCGCCATTCTTGGCACCAACTATCTCGCCATCGCCGTCAACAGCGCGCAGTCCCACGATGCCCACGACGACTTGACCGAAGAGAACACACCTGAAACAATGGATATGCAAACTACTCAAGGAGTTACCAATGGGTAGGTTGGGACGCGTTACTTTTCACTGTCATTCTGAATTTATTTCAGAATCCATGCGGCAAAGTCAGTTCGCATGGCTACTGAAACAAGTTCAGCATGACGCGGTGGAAAGTTCATGATGGGTGATTAAGTAATAAGTAAGGAGATATAAGGAATGGTAATCGCAGACGCAGTTAACACAGCAATTATCGGCAAAGGCATTATGATCGGTGCCGGCTTCATCGGCCCGACCATCGGCATTGGCCTGATTGGCGCCAACTACCTGTCGGCCGTCGGTCGCAACCCTGAGGCTTCGCGCTTCTTTGGCCAGGCAATCATCTTCGTCGGCCTCGTCGAGGTTTATGGACTTCTGGCCTTCGCATCAACGTTCTTTGTCAAGTAAGGAAGGTATTCACTTATGGCGCAAGCACGATTTCAGAGCATGGAGAACATTAACCGCTATTTAGAGGTGGCTGATTCGTTGGGCCAAACCGAGCTGGATCAGTTGCGTGCGGCCTGGCATTTGGTTTTGCCGCAACCGTACGAGCAGGCGGTCGCCGAGCTGGATTTAACGGATGTGGATGTTGTGCGTGCATTGCACGGTGCCGTTGAGTATGATGGTGCATTAAGCAATGCCGAAAAGCATGTGCTTGACCATGAAATAAGCGAAAGAAGCCAGGTTGCGGTTCTAAAAACCGCGCCGGAAGGCTGGAACGATTAAGGGTTGAGAGGTCTATGTTATATACGTTTGTAAGTTTTGGTGACAGCAGCTCAGGCATCGGCGCTTTAGGCGTTGATGGCAAGGCCTTTGTCATCCAGCTGATCACCTTTCTGCTGGCCTTTTGGGTGCTGAAACGCTACGCTTTCGCCCCTATTTTGAAAGTGATGCGCGAGCGGCGCCAGACTATCGATCAAGGCGTGAAGCTGGGCGAGCAAATGCAACAAGAAAAAGCTGAGCTGGAAGCGGAAGTCGAAAAGAAACTGCACGAAGCTCGTCAAAAAGCTGATGGTATTTTGGCTGATGCCCAAGAAGCCGGTAAGCAAGCCATTCGCGAGGCCGAAGACAAGGCGCGGGAGAAAGCTACCGGTATTTTGGCGGCCGCCGAAGACCGTATCAAGCAGGATACGCAGCGTGCCCGTCAGCAGCTCGAGAAAGAGTTGGTTGGCTTGGTGGCCGAGGCGACAGAAGCCATTATCGAGGAGAAAGTGGATGCGAGTAAAGACGTTCAACTAATTGAGAAGGCGCTGCAGCGACAGGGGGCACGATGAGCGTCCGCATAACACTGAGTCGCATCCATCCTGAGCGAAAGCGCAGGATCTCGTTAGCTTTTCAATGGGCTGAAGCTGTAGAGGGGCGGCAGACGGCATGAAGCAGTCACGGACGAAACTCTCCCAGGCAATCGCCGATAAGACCCTGAAAAGCGGCGTTACTAAGCAGTACAGCCAGGAAATTGCCGCTTACCTGCTCAGCGAGCGGCGCGTGAACGAGTTGGACTCGGTGCTGCGCGATGTGCAGGCCGATTGGGCCGAAGCCGGACATGTTGAGGTAGTGGCGGCCAGCGCCCACGATTTGACGCCGGCTATCAAAGTCGACATCGAGAAACAGATCAAGCAACTGTACCCGCAGGCCAAGAAGATTATCGTGACAGCCATCCATGATCCCGAGGTCATCGGTGGTGTGCGGCTCAGTCTGGCCAACCAGCAGCTCGATCTGAGCATTGAGGCCAAGTTGAACAAATTCAAGCAGTTAACTATCGCAGGAAAGGATTAGCGCCACGTGGCAGATTTATCAATCACAGAATTATCAGATGACATCCGCAAGGCGATTGCCGAGCTGAAGACCCGGCCAGAGATCGAAAATGTCGGCGTGGTGACCCGCGTCGGTGACGGCATTGCCTGGATTTACGGCCTGAGCGGCGCCGGTTATAGCGAAATGCTCGAGATCGAGGGGGTCAGCGGTCAAAGCATCACGGCTTTCGCTTTGAACCTGGCCGAAGACGAGATTGGCGCCGTGATTCTCGGTGACGATACGCAGGTCAAGGCCGGCGCCAAAGTTCGTTTGAGCGGCAAGGTGCTTGAGGTCCCTGTTGGCCCGGAGCTCGTTGGACGCGTTGTTGACCCGCTTGGCAACCCGCTCGATGGAGCTGGACCCATTAAAGCCAAGCAAAACAGCCGTGTGGAACGCCCGGCTCCCGGCGTATTGGATCGCAAGCACGTACATGAACCGATGATGACCGGCCTGATGGCCATCGACGCCACCGTGCCAATTGGCCGCGGCCAGCGTGAGCTGATCATCGGCGACCGCCAGACCGGCAAAACGGCCATCGCCGTTGATACTATGGTCAACCAGGCCCGCCAAAAGACCGGTGTCATCAATGTTTACGTGGCCATTGGTCAGAAATTATCCAAGGTCGCTGCCCTGCAGGAGCGCCTGAAGCGCGAAGGCGTTATGGATCAGACCATCATCGTGGCCACCAGCCCGGCCGATCCAGCTGCCCTGCTCTACCTGGCGCC
>CAZHJG010000004.1:0-41097 GCA_964533425.1 uncultured Candidatus Saccharibacteria bacterium
GCAACCAAGGCCAAGAACGTTACCTTCGACAAGGTTATCGGTGGCAACACTTCTGGTGCTCGCTCAGAAGATCCAGCCGTCACGGCGCTATCTCAGAAGAACAATCACAGCAACACCGATCCCACCAACATCAAAAAGAAGAAGTAAGCTAATTACTTAGCCGGGTTCAGATCTGGCGTATCACTCAGCAGAATCTGGTTGATTTCCTGCTCAAGTTTGGGTAGCCCTTCAAACGACAGGCTGCGCATGCCGATGTCCTCGACAAACTGACGGTATTGCGGATTACCCGAAACGGCCAAGCAGGTTTTGGGTGGTTCGCCGAGCACCTGAAGCGCCGCGGCAAATAACTCATCATTAAGCAACGATACCGGCTCTTTGAAAGTCAGGGGGCTAGCTATAATCTCAAACAGGTTTTGATGCGAATTGAACGTATTGAGCAGCTCGTTTTCGGCAATACCGAGGTTGGCAACGATGCCCAGCTTCAAAAAGTGACCGTGCAAGTTGCGCAAAAACGTCACCAGCTCCGGCGCGATGGTATTTTCGTGCATCGCAAACTTCGAGGCATCAACATCGGCACGTCCAGCCTTAAACTTGAGCGTGCCGACAATCTGATCAAGCGTGGCCCGACCGTGATAATAATCGTCCACCTCCTGCGCCACCAACTGCTTAACCGCCGGATCCTGCACGGACTCAACATACCCCGACAATAAATCAGGCGCCCAGACGCCATAAAAATCAAAGATTACCGCGCGAATCATTATCTATATGATAGCAAAATTGCGGGCTGCAGCACTAGTGTTTGACGCCAACCTAGGATTTGGTTTTAGTTATGATATGAAAGCCGTGCTGAGAGGGTCTATGTACTCTATGTCGTGTGCGTTGAAGAATTTCGCCATATTATCTAAAGCTTTTTCCTTGTCCCATTGCGCCCAAAAGGTTTCAGAAAACACGCCATCACTACCTGTAGACCATGCCGTTCGAAAGTCCTTGTCACTGAAGTCGTTTTGGCCAATGCGCAAAGTTGTCTCGTTAACTCTAGTGCATGGTTGAGACATGGCTTGTCTTGCTATGGCGTCATCACGAAAAAGGCTTCCGAGATCAGTTAACTCCACGCTTCTCTCTTGGCTAGGGCTGAATACGATTATTAAGCCGTTGCCTTTCAAATCAGCAGTCCGGGCGTGAGCAGTGAACTGCTCTATTAGTACGCTTACTTTAGAATCGACCCAGTTTAAACGCCCTTCAAAATTACTAGGCGCTGACTCACCAGGCGGCTGTACGTTCTTGTTCATACTTAAATAATACAGCGCGAAATTACACAATGAAAGTATTAGCGATTTAGGAGAAGCCGTAAGCAGCAGTTTGTTTATTCTTCACTGATTGGTGCGGATGAAAGGACTTGAACCTTCACGCCTTGCGGCACTAGCTCCTAAGGCTAGCGTGTCTACCAATTCCACCACATCCGCGTCTCTGTTATTTTACTCAATCCGGCGGTAAAAAACCAGCTGGGCGTCGCCGTAGTCCTTTGTCGACACCAGATCGTACCAGGCTGGCAGCTCCAGGGCGGCTGTCGGCGGCAAGGAGAGCACCAGCAAGCCGCCGGTTTTGACCCGCTCGGCCAACTTAATGAGTAGGGTTACGCTCACGTCATCATAGGGTGGATCGCACAGCACGAGGTCAAAGAATTCGTTGGTCGTCGACAGCCAAGCGCTGGCCGAGGCTTTGACCAGTTTAACCTGAGATTTGAGCTTCAGCGCAATGATGTTTTCATCGATGGCGCGCTGGGCGGCTTTGTCGGAGTCGATGGCGACGACCCGCTCAGCACCCCGGCTGACGGCTTCAAAGCTAAGGGCACCGCTGCCAGCAAAGGCGTCAAGCACCGTCAGACCCTGCAACTCACCAAGCGCGTTGAACAGGGCGCCCCGGATCTTATCGCTCATCGGATGCGTGCGATGCCCGCGTGGGCTGACGAACGTACGGCCTCCGAGCGATCCGGCAATAATGCGCATTGGCCGCCTCAGGTCGCCTTCACCAGGCCAGCATCAACGGCGGCAGCGTACCATACCAGGGCCACAGCCTGCACCAACAACGGCGCCAAGTGGCGTCGCACTCGGCGAGCTAGCGGCAATGTCCAGCCTGACTCGTAAAACAGATCATACAGCTCAAGCCGAGCCACATCTTGGGCCAGTTTACGGAACCACTGGGCCAGCGGCTGAGCGTTGAACTCAGCAATCTTATCCGGCGTCGGCTGCCCGCGCTGGGCTCTAAAGGGTGCGATCAAGACGGCGATGCCGGCTTCAAAGGCCGCGTGGGTGGTGAACAGGCCCTTCGGCCCCCACATTTTCCAGTTGTTTTTTACTTGGCCACTGGCGGTGCTGCCGGGCAGTATGATTTTTTTGGAAATCGTCGTGCGCTCACTGATATCAGCCCCCTCGCTCAACTCCACGAGCTTTTCTTCGTATGGATAATGGTGCGCCGGCGTCAGGCCGTCCACGATGGCATGTGACAACCAGGCGGCTTCGAAGGAGGCTCGCACCTCGTCGGCGTCTTTAAGGGCGTCAACCAACTTAGCGTAGTGGCCTTCGATCAGTTTGATCAGTTGGGTGTCATCGAGGTCGAACGGTTGCATATAATGCCATGGCTCATCGATAGCCGGGCTTTTACGCTTGATGCCGTCGGGGCCGTTCTTACCCTCGAAGTGCAGTATTAAATTGGTGCTTGGAAAACGGCAACTGGGCGCCAGCCGCTCCAGCTGACGGCGGGCCAGGCGGTCAATCTTCTGGTGAGCGCCCAGCAGGCGACCGGAAAAGGCGGTGATGGTGGAGCCGGAATACACAATTAGCCTTTCGCCGAAGCAAGAAGTAAGAAGCAAGAAGCAAGGGCTAGTCGCCAGCCCGGCTTGCACTCCCCTTGCTTCTTGCTTCTTACTTCTTGCTGCTTCATTAATTGAGATTGGTCACCGCACGCAAGCGCGTGACGTGCTTCATAAGCTCTTCATATTGTAACAGACCACCGTCGCCTTCATCGATAAGCTTTTGAGCGGCGGCTCGGGCCTCGGCTATCAGTTTGGTGTCGGTGAACTTGGCGATGCGCAGGTCCAGTTGGCCATGTTGTGAAGTGCCATAAATCGCCCCCGGCCCGCGCAGCTCCAGATCGAGCTCGGCCAATCGGAAACCATCCTGGCTGCTTTCCAGAGCTCTCAACCGGCGGGTTGGCGGCCGCGAATCACTGAGCATTAGATAGCAGTAGCCCTGGTGCCCGCTGCGCCCAATCCGGCCTCGTAGCTGGTGCAGCTGCGCCAGACCGAAACGCTCGGCGCTCTCTATCAGCATAATCGTGGCGTTGGGCACATCCACACCGACCTCAATCACTGTGGTCGAGACTAGAATATCCAGCTGACCTTTCACAAACCGCTCCATGACCGCTTGCTTCTCCGCGGCCTTCAGCCGACCATGCAATAGACCCACCCGACGGTGCTTAAACTCGTGCTGGCTGAGGCGCTCGTACACCTGCTCAGTCGAATTGGCGTCGAGACTGTCCGATTCAGTGATCAGCGGGCAAACCACGAACATTTGGCGGCCGGCAGCCAGCTCGGTATCGAGCTTCTCGTAGAGGCGCTCTGCCGCGTTCGGCGACACTATTTTGGTAATAATTGGTTGGCGACCGGCCGGCTTTTGATCAAGCACCGAAATGTCTAGCTCGCCGTAGAGGGTCAAGGCTAGCGAACGCGGAATCGGCGTAGCCGTAAGACTCAGCACGTGTGGCATGTGACCAGCCTTGGCCATCAATGCCTTGCGCTGCTCCACGCCAAACCGATGCTGCTCATCGACCACAATCAGCGCCAGCTTGTCCATATTGACCTTTTCCTGAATCAGCGCCTGGGTGCCCACGATAAAGCCCGCTTCACCTCGCTCAATACTGTCGTGCGCCTTGCGTTTTTGCACAGCCGTCAGACTGCCGACCAGCAAGGCCACCTTTTTCTCATAGCCGAGCGCCTGTAGTAAGTCGTAGACCGTATCCGCGTGCTGACGAGCCAGCAGCTCGGTCGGAGCCATCAGCGCCACCTGCCAATCCTGCGCCAAAGCCATCAGCGCTGCCATAGTGGCGACCACCGTTTTGCCTGATCCCACATCACCCTCCACCAGTCGGTTCATTGGCTCAGATTTTTGCAGATCCAAATAGACTTGCCAGATGCTGCGGCGCTGGGCATCGGTCAGGTCAAACGGCAGATGCGCCACAAAATCCCGCGCCAGTTGCTCCTGAAACGGGATGGCCAGCGCCGCTTCGCGCTGGTTCTCCTGCTTGTTGAGCAGGCTGGCTAACGTTAAGCGAAAAACTTCTTCAAACCCCAGCCGGCGTCTCACCGCGGTCAATTGTTCTTTGGACTCCGGGAAATGCAACCCCTCAGCGGCCGCCGCCCGACCGATCAGGTCATGCTCCTTCAGTACCCACTTTGGCAAGGTTTCCGGCAAGCTGCGTATGATCGGCAGCGCCTGCGCCATAGCCGCTCGGATTTGTCGAGAAGTCAGGCCCTTCGTCTCGCGGTAAACCGGCAGGATGCGGGCCGTGCTCAGCGTCAGCTCGCTGACCATCTCCACGCCCGGGTTCATAATCGCAAAACGCTGCCGGCTGAGCTCGTACTGCCCGGAAATATAGTAGGCCTGGCCGCCCTTCAACGCCGCTGCCCGGTACGGCTGGTTAAACCACACCAGCCGCACACTGCCACTGTCGTCGCTAGCTACGGCCTCTGTGATGTGCATGCCCCGCCGCACGTAGCGGCCCTTGGCCTCCTTGATAACCGCCTCGATGGTGACCGGCCCCGGCCTGAGGTGAGCAATTGGCGTCACCTCTGAAAAATCTTCGTACCGCCGAGGGTAATGATCGATAAGGTCAGCCACAGTTTTGATACCGAGCAGGTTGAATTTTTTAGCCAGCGCCTCACCTACCCCTTTTAACTCCTCGATCGGGCTCTTTGCTGTCATGCTTCCAGTATACGGGTATACATATCCATGGCCATTTGCGGCGCTGTCAATAATCCAACAGTTGCGCTGAGGCCAGTCTTGTTACAATGCCGTTATGGCGATCAGGGAAAAACTTCCGACCTGGAGAAGCAGACACCGGCTTAGGCTCACTGAGTTCGGCATGTTGCCCGTGGTGCTTGATGAAGTAGCTACCGGTAGTTTAGAGATAGGCGCAGATGAGCGACACCAGGAACTCAACCGTCGGCGAGCTCGGTTTGCTAGAGACCAATACGCGTACATGCTAGACCGTAGCACAGAGGCCCACGGCGTGACGGCTCCGACATTTGAGAGCTGGGAGGCGGAGGTATATCTCAGTCCCTCGACCCGAAGGTTTTTTTCGACGGCCGTAGGGGCAGCAATTGACCGCCGGGAAGCCGCCAAACCTAAAGATGTAGCTCAGATCGAAGCTCGTGGTGCAACTCCCGAGGAAATTGACCTCCTCAAAAGTCTCAACGCCGCGTTGAGTCGCAAATCAGTGACGTAGTAGGAGCTTCCTAATAAGGGTGCTCAGGCGCTGCGGCCCTAGTGGGCGCGAGCCTTGCGCACCAGGAAAAAGATACTGGGCCCGAAGTAAATGGTGGCCAGCGGCCGTTGCAATACCTTTTCGGCGCCGAGCATGACTTCGCGCGGCATAATCTTCTTGAGACGAACGCTCCGGAGGTTGGAAACCGACAGGGTGGCCTCAACCTGCAAACCAGAATGCTCCAACTGGCGCAACACGGTGTAGGGGTTGTGGTTAACAAAGGGGATTTCCTCCTCGCGACGGTTTTCGGGCGAGCGGATGTCCACCGGTTTGACCGGCATGCGCTCCAGGCGCGTCATGTGCTTGAGTCGGTTGCGGATGTGCAGATAATTAGCCACCTCGACAATGGCATAGCCCTTGGGCGCTAAAACACGCGCGATCTCACCGAACTCAGCGCTCGGGTCCGGTAAATGATGCATCACCCGGATCATGGTCACCAAGTCCACCGAGCCGGCTTTAAACTTCAGATCGTCAGCCTGCATGAGCTTGCGCTTGATTCTGGGGTG
The DNA here is from genome assembly GCA_964533425.1 of uncultured Candidatus Saccharibacteria bacterium. Lineage (GTDB taxonomy): Bacteria > Patescibacteriota > Saccharimonadia > Saccharimonadales > UBA4665 > CAZHJG01. The sequence continues at coordinate 6,048 of CAZHJG010000004.1, forward strand.
TCCCTTGAGAAATTCGCTAGCGATATCCAGCTGCTGCTGCGAGGGCTCAGCCAGCGTTACTTCGTCGGCATAGTGTTCGAGGAGCAGGCAGAGGCGGCCATAACCGCCGCCAACATCTACCGCTGAGCCAACGTGCTTACCCTTGAGCAATTTACGAATAGCCATCTCTTCGGCAGCATGCTCGTAGTCTCTGCCTTTCCAGTATTTAAGATAGTTATGCTTGGGATCGTTATATTGGTCAGCCCGCTTTTTGTGTGATGGTTTAGGGGCTGCGGGGGCTGTTTTTGACTTAGCCATTGGGGTGTTACCTCTATGATTCAGTGTATCAGGCTCGCTTTTTTTCGATAGAATGTGGCGAGTAGCCTTTTATTATACCATCCACTCATTAACTCGCTAACTCCACGAGGGCTGAGTCCTCGTACCGCTTCCCTCGGCGTAGCAATAGTCGTCCATTTTCGAAGTGCTCAGGACTGAGGTTTTCGGTAGTGACGGCTTGCCCGTTGATGTAAACGCCGCCGCCGGAACTAACGCGTCGACCCTCACTCTTAGAGGCCACCAGTCCGCTTTGTGCCAGTACTTCGGCAATTTCCGCATCTTGATGCGTTTTCACACTGGGAATTTCCTGGCGAAGCGTTGTCAGTTCTTCGTCGCTGGCCTCGGCCAGCGAGCGCTGCCCGGTCAGATACGCCGTCACGGCTTCGGCAATGTGCGCCTGAGATTCGCCATGAACCAGCGTCGTTACTTCATGAGCCAGGCGCTTTTGGGCTACGCGCTTGCCTGGGTCGCGGCGATGCCCGTTTATTACTTCTTCGACCGCTTCCCGCGACAAAAACGTATAAATCTTCAGGTAGCCTTCGACGCCTTCATCGTCGCAGTTAATCCAGAATTGGTAGAACTGGGTGGGCGTGGTTTTTCCCGGGTCCAGCCAGATGGCGCCGGCCTCGGTTTTGCCGAACTTAGCACCGGTGGACTTGTTGACAACCAGCGGCGCAGACCAGACATGCGCCTCATTGCCGGAGATGCGTCGGATGAGTTCCACGCCGGCAATGCTGTTACCCCACTGATCGGCGCCACAGACTTGCAGCGTCACGCCGTGCTCGCGATGCAGGTGCAGAAAATCGTAGCCCTGAATAAGCGAATAGCTGAACTCGGCGTAGCTGATCCCGGCGCCGTCCTCGCGCAGCCGGCTTTGCACAAACTCCCGGCCGAGCATCTGGCGCATGGGCACGTGCTTGCCGATTTCGCGCAGGAAGGCCAGGTAGCCGTAGTCTTTAAACCAGTCATAGTTATCAACGACCTCAAAGGGTTGACCGGCAAAAACACGCTGGTACTGGGCAGCGATTTTTTGTTTATTGTGCCCGATTTCTTCTGGCGATAACAGATCGCGTTCCTGGGTTTTACCATCGGGATCGCCGATCATGCCGGTGGCGCCCCCCACCAGCAGAACCGCCTTATGGCCATGCGTGATAAAATGCCGCACCATCATGGCGGCCGCCAAATTGCCGATGGTCATCGAATCAGCGCTCGGATCGACACCCCAGTAAAAGGTTATGGGGTCACCGTCCAGCGCCGTAATGTCTTTATAAGTCGTCTGGTTGACGAAGCCGCGCCAGGTGAGCTCTTCGGACAGGGTCATGCTTTATCCTTATGCATCTGTTTTCATTAGTATAACGCAAAAGACCGGGCAAATCCCAGATAGCAGATGGCAAAGGTTTGATAGGCGGCGTTTGGCTCATTTTCGCTCCTCTATTGTGCCCCTGAGCGGCCCGGGCCGGCAACTGAGCACAAGCTGAGAATTTGCCGATTAAAACGTAGGCTTTTTTATGAATGTGTTTGGTATAATGAGCGTAATAGACATGGGGAGACAATTAATTAATCTATGAACGCTTCTCGTGGTTCGGGGCGCAATCGTCGCAGCCGGAACACCGTAACAACCAAAAGCGGCAATACCATCAAGATCAACAGCTCGCTCAGCGACCGGCTGAAAGCTCGTCGTTCGGCCCGTAGCGCCGCCAAAGCCGAGTATTTGAGTACCCTGCCCAAAGACCGCTGGAAGCGCCTAGCGTATCGTTTGAACCCCAAGCGCCAGGCTCAGTACTGGTTTAGTCGCGAAGGCGGCCTGATGGCCCTCAAAATCATTGGTGTGGCTATCGTGGTCGGCTTCTTCCTGACCATCGGCCTCTTTGCCTACTTCCGTAAGGATCTGCCAAAAATTAAAGACATCTCCGGCGACAGCCTGGGCGGTAGCATTACGTACTATGACCGCACCGGCCAGACGGTATTGTGGCAGGACTATAGCGCCGTCAAGCGCATCCCCGTGCAGTCCAATGACATGTCCAAATATATGAAAGAGGCCACGGTGGCCATTGAGGACAAAGACTTTTATAAGCATGGCGCCTTCGATGTACGCGGCATCATGCGGGCCGCCTACCACGATGCCACCGGCTCCAGCGGCTCTGTTCAAGGCGGATCAACCATTACCCAGCAGCTGGTGAAGTTGAACGAAAACTGGACCAATAATCGCACGGTGACCCGCAAAGTTAAAGAGCTCATTCTGGCGGTTGAGCTGGAGCGCGAATATTCTAAAGATGACATTCTGACCGGCTACCTAAACATTGCCCCGTACGGCGGCGTGGAATACGGCTGTGAGGCCGCCGCCAACGATTACTTCCACAAGGACTGTAAAGACCTGACGCTGGCTGAGTCGAGCATGCTGGCCGCCATCCCCCAGTCACCGAGCCTGTATTCACCGTACAGCAGTACCCAGTTCAACCCTGATGCTGGCAACTACTTTAGCGAGCAGGCGCTGGCCGGACGGCAGATGTACATCCTTAATCAGATGGCTAAGCAAGGCTACATAACCCAAGCCCAGGCCGATGCCGCCAAGCAGGTTAACGTACTGGCCGAAGTCCAGCCCTTGCAGAGCAAGTACGCCAACGTCAAAGCGCCATACTTCGTTCAGGCGGCCAAGCAGGAACTGGAGCAAACCTATGGCTCCTCCACCGTGCAGCGTGGCGGCTGGAAAGTTGTTACGACGCTTGATTTGAGCCTGCAGAGTAACGCCGAGCAAATCGTAGCCGATAACCTCCCGAATGTCGAACGGAGGACCGCCGGCCTGGCGGACGAGGAGGCGACGGTCGCCGAAGATGTGCCAACCGGGCAGATTCTGGCCCTGGTCGGCGGAGTCGACTTCAATAACTCCGATCATGGACAAAACAACTACGCGGCCGGCGTCTTGGTTTCACCCGGCTCGAGCTTTAAGCCCTACGACTACACCACGCTGATCAACAACAATAACAACGTTGGTGCCGGTTCAGTGCTCTACGACTCCGAAGGACCGCTGCCCGAAAACGGCTATCAATGTACCAACCACGCCCTGCCGAAGAACGGCGGCAACTGTCTGGCGGACTACGACTTCCTGCAACCGGGCCCCATCACGCTGCGCTATGCCCTAGGCGGCTCCCGTAACATTCCGGCGGTCAAGGCCATGCTAGAAGCGGTGCCGAACGATAATAGCGCCAACAAGACCAAATCGATTAATAAGGTCATTTCGACCGCCTCAGCCATGATGGATAACACCTACCTTCAGAGCAAGAAACAAAGCACTTATAACTGCTACGCTCAAGGTGTTGACGTCAACAATGCTACCCCGTCAGACACGACGCAATGCTATGGCGCCTCGGCCATTGGCGACGGCGCCTACCTGCACCTTGATGACCACGTGAACGGCTTGGCCACGCTAGGCCGCGAAGGTGTCGCCATTCCTCGCACCTACATTCTGAAAATCACCGATTCTGCCAACAAAACAGTGTATCAATGGAAGCAGCCAAAGGGTAATCAGGCCGTCAAACAGGATGCGGCCTACATCGTCGACAACATGGCCTCCGACCCGAACGCCAGCTATCTGCCAGGTAGCTGTAGTGCGACGACCTGCTCGAAGCTGTCCGGTGGCGGCTATAAATTCCAACGCGATAACGGCTGGACGTTCGCAGTTAAAACCGGTACCACGAACTACGGTTTTGACGGACTGATGGCCAGCTGGTCGCCAAAAGTCGCAGTTGTTTCCTGGGTAGGCAACCACACTCGTAACGTCGACATCTCCTCACGTACCGGCACAGCCATGGAGTACCTGACCGAGCCGCTGACCCGCGGCATGATGGAAGCCGCCCATGCCGGCGCCAAGCCCATCGCCTGGACCCAGCCCAAGGACATTAAGGTCGCACCGGCGTTCGTCGTTCGCAATCACATCCACTATGGCGACATCGAGCCTAGCCCCTCCACCGACCTGTATCCTTCCTGGTACGTCGGCGGCGGCAGTACCAGCAAGAACTCTTCGGCAACGATTGACCGGGTTTCCGGCAAGTTGGCGACCACCTGTACGCCAGCCTCAGCCAAGGAGTTTGTCTCGAACGGCAATGCCGCGTCCTGGAACATCGATATCTTCCATGGCGGTAAGGTCAGTATCGGCTCCAGCGGCGTCAATACGAGTACCAGCAGCACCGCCTCGGCCACTGATGACGTGCATAACTGTAACGACAGTCCGCCAACCGTTACGCTGACTGCCCCTTCCAGCTGTGTGGGCAGTTGTACCATCACGGCGACCGTCACGCAGGGCACGCACCCCTTGAGCGACCCGCAATACCCGGCGTATCCCGGCACTCTGACGTTTACCTTGAACGGTCAGACAATCCACACCACCAACGTCACTGATTCGCCCAGCACGGTGTCCTTCAGTTACACGCCGACCAGTTCGGGGAGCGGTAACCTCACGGCGACGGTCACCGACAGTGTCCTATACTCCGGCAGCCAGAGCACTACGCTAAATTTTTCGGGAGCCAGCCATCTAGCGCTGGCCGCCAGCCAGGGGGGAATCCACCAAATCCAGGCCAGCTGGAGCGGGGGGTCGGGCACGGTCACGGTCACGGCTAGCGGCGGTGGCTCCTGCTCCGGGCCGGGCACCGGCAACTGTACGCTTATCGTACCCGCCGGCGGCACCTACAATGTGACTGCCCAAGACGGCGACGGCAACACATCCAACGCCGTGCCAGTCACTGTCAGCGGGCCTTAGCCTTAGCTACTCTTTTTCCAGAAACTGGTTGAGCGCGGAGCGCACGTCGGTGACACCATGCAGGCCAACCGGCTTCTTGCCTGACCGGTGCTGCGGACCAATGCCGCCGTCAAGGCCCAGCTTTTTCGCCTCAGCCAGGCGCTTCTCAGCGTAGGGCACATGCCTGACCTCGCCAGACAGGCCAACTTCTCCGAACACCACCGAATTCTTTTTCAGCTGCAAGCCCCGGGCCGCCGAACCTATGGCCATACAGATAGCTAGATCGGCTGCCGGCTCCCGGATTTGGATGCCGCCAACAATATTGATATAAATGTCATGCTCGCCGAGTTTCAGTTTGGTGCGCCGCTCCAACATGGCTACCAGTAAGTTCAGCCGATTGAGATCAAAACCGCTAGCCGCCCGTTTTGGATAACCATAGCTGGTAGGGTTGACGAGCGCCTGCACCTCCACGAGCAGCGGTCGGGTGCCTTCTAGCGTCGCCAGTACCACCGAGCCGTCGCTCACCTGCCGTTCCGCCAGCAAAGCGGCTGACGGATTTTCCACCGGCTGCAAGCCCTGCTCAACCATTTCGAAGATACCCGCCTCATTCGTCGAGCCAAAGCGGTTTTTGACGGCTCGGAGCAACTTAAAGCCGCCGTAGCGGTCGCCCTCCAACTGCAAGACGACGTCCACAGCGTGCTCGAGCACCTTTGGGCCGGCAATCGAACCCTCTTTGGTCACGTGACCGACTAAGATGATCGCGGTATTGCTTTGCTTGGCTGCCAGTGTCAATAACTGCGTACTATTCGTGATTTGTGAAACCGTCCCGGCGGCCGAAGCAATGGCACTACAGCTGACCGTTTGGATAGAATCAACAATTACCAGTTTGAAGCCCCCGCCGGCAATGGTGGCCGCGATGTCGTCGGCCGAAGTACTAGTGGCTAGCTGCAAGTCAGAACGCAAGGTGCCAAGCCGCTCGGCCCGGAGGCCGATCTGGTGGGCCGACTCTTCGCCGCTGATGTACAGCACCGGGGCGTGGGCCGCCACCATGTAGGCCAATTGCAGGAGTAAAGTACTTTTGCCAATGCCCGGCTGCCCAGCAATCAGGTTAACGCTGCCAGCCACGATGCCGCCGCCCAACACGTCGTCAACCTCGGCCATTCCGGTCATCAGCCGCTGGTTGTCGGCCGCAACGGATTTGTCCACCGACTGCACCGCGAGCCGCCGGCCCTGAGCCACGCTACCGGCCAGACTCTGACTGCTCAACTGCTCCTCAAGCGTGTTCCACTCGCCACACTGCGGGCATTTACCGCTCCAGGTGCTCTGGGTTGCCCCGCAGTTGCTGCACACGTATCTGATACTTGGTTTCTTGGCCACTTGGCCTCCTCTCTTAATTTAGTCTATCATTTGGGGCTGTTTGAAAATAAATCGTAAATTAAAATTTAATTTTCAATTTTGCAATTTTCATTCAAGGCTCAATATTACAAATATCCAATTTTCAAGCTGTCTCAGAGCCTACACTCCGGATTGTTTGGGCATTAAATATTGTGTACTTGCAAATTGAATGAAAATTGCAAAATTGAAAATTGAAAATTACTTACTAAATTATTGCTGAATCGGCGCCACGCTAGAACTCAAATCGCTTACCAGCTGGTCTTCTTCCAGCGCGACCGCGTTACGGGTAGTCACCAGTTGGTTGTACTGATTGATCAGCTGCTGCACCGTCTGCACTTCACGGTTATAAACATCAATCAAGCCATTGAAGCCCGGCACGCCCGCGTTGTAAGCGGCAATGTTGTTACTGGCTCGCGCACTCAGCAACTGCGAACGCTGGCTGTCGATCTGCGTCTGTCTGTTCTTTAGGTCGTTTTCATCGGTCGAAATCTGGGCTTTCATGCTGGCCAGCTGGATGTCATCCTGTGCCACCGCCTGCTGCCGTGAGGTGAACTCGGCGTCGTAACGAGCAGCATTACCCGTAATCTGGGCCCGATCGGTAAAGTAGCGCTGATAGTACTGCTCGAGCCCAGTGGGCAGCGATACAACTTCTGTCCCGAAGACGGAGTGCATTTCGTTGACCACGTCATGTGGTTCGGTCTTCTTGTAGGCCGCGATAGTGTCGAGGATGCGCTGGTCGTGCAGGTCGTGCTGGTAGTAGTCTTCCAGCATGGCATCAACCTTATTCCGCTCACTGGAGCTGAGCCGGTCGTAGGCGGCGTGTAACATTTCGTGCGCCGCTGTTACCTGCTCCACCCCATCAAGCCGCGGATCGCTGACACCTAACACGTAGATGCCGGCTTGGTCGCTGTGGTAGCAACCCAGCACGATGGTCTGCTCCCGCGCATTGCTGTTGCAGGCCGCGGCAAAGGTGGTTTTATCGTCGATAGCCGGATGATTCACGTAGTAAATATGCCGCGCCAGCGGTGTCATCGTGTCGTCAGTGGCCAGCTGCGCCACCTCCGCCGGCGGCGTATAGCTCCGCAGCTTCACCCAATCATAAATACTCTGCCGATTGGCCGCCGCCACCCCCAGCACCGCACCACAAACTAGGAGCACTACCAGCGTAAAAAGCCTGGCGCTTCCCCGCCTCATATCAGCCGGCTTCATACATTCTCTCCACGGACGAGGCCATCGTACTTGAGTGCAATTTGGGATGAAGTGTGAGCAGCGGAGTGGAAGCGTACTTAGCGGTACGCTGGAACGAGCAGCGCAGGACTTCGCCCAAAGGGCGCCAAGTACGGTGGCCGGAATTATTCGCTAGAAGTGGCATAGGTTAGCTGGCTGTTTTTGCTCGCTACCTGAATAATATCACCTTTATTATATTTTTCATCCAACAGATCCAGTGACAACTGATCCTCAATCGTGTCCTGAATCAGACGGCGCAGCGGCCGGACGCCATTGTGGGCGTCATAGCCATTGTCGAGTAGGTACTGTTTGGCGCTGACGGCCAGTTGCACGCTCAGACCTTTGCGCTGCAAGCGTTGTTTGAGTTCGTCAATTTGCAAGTCGATGATGCGGTAAATATCTTTCTGGGCCAGCGCCCGGAAGACGATCACCTTGTCGATACGGTTTAAGAGTTCCGGTCGGAGCAACTTCTTGAGCTCATCCTGGACGCGCACTTTATTGGCTTCATGCAGTTCGTTCAGGTCCTTCAGCTCATTGGAGCTGCGGGCGTGAAAGCCAAAATTCGCTTCCTTTTGCAGCTTCTCGGCGCCGACGTTACTGGTCATGATGACAATAGTGTTCGTGAAGTCGATCTTGCGGCCCTTGGCGTCAGTCAGATAGCCGTCTTCGAGCATCTGCAAGAGCATATTAAAGACATCGGGATGCGCCTTTTCGATCTCATCGAAGAGTACCAGGCTGTACGGCTGGCGGCGGATTTTGTCGGTCAGTTGACCCCCATCATCGTAGCCGACGTAGCCGGCCGGCGCGCCGACCAGGCGCGACACGTTATGGTGTTCGCCAAATTCCGACATGTCGATCTTCACCAAGGCGTTTTCGTTGCCAAAGAATTCGCGGGCCAGCACCCGGGCCAGCTCAGTTTTGCCTACACCTGTGGGGCCCAGGAAGATAAACGAGCCAATAGGGCGCTTGGAACTGCCAATACCGCTGCGGTTGCGTCGGATGGCCTTAGCCACCGCTTCTACAGCTTCGCTTTGGCCAATCACGTATTTGCTGAGCGTTTTCTCCAGCGTCAGCAGATACTTCGCCTCGCTGCGGATGACTTTCTTAACCGGCACGCCGGTGATGCGTGACACGACGTCGGCCAAGTCCTCGCTGGAGACCGTCAAGCGCTTGCCACTCTTGCTGGAAGCTTGTTCGGCGGTCAGTTTTTCATTAATCTGCGAAGCCCGTGTCTTGAAGCGCGCAGCGCGTTCGTAATCCTCAGCGTCGACCGCTTCATCAATCTGGGAATTCACCAGCTTCAGCTCTTTCTGCAACTTACGAACTTCCGGGCTAGTCTTGCCTTTGTCAACGCGCAGGTGGGCAGCGGTTTCGTCAATTAGATCGATGGCTTTGTCAGGCATAAAGCGATCATTAATGTAACGCTTGGAGAGGTTGACGGCATCTTCGAGCACTTCATCGCTCATCTTTACGCCGTGGAAATCCTCGTAGTGTTTGCGCAGGCCCTTCAGGATGGCCAACGTCTCGCTAGGCGTGGTTTCCGGCACCTGGATGGGCTGGAAGCGGCGCTCCAGCGCGGCGTCCTTTTCGATATGCTTAGTGTACTCAACTGTGGTCGTAGCGCCGACAACTTGGATTTTGCCGCGAGCCAAAGCCGGCTTCAGAATGTTCCCGGCGTCCATGGCGCCCTCGGCCGCGCCGGCCCCGACGATCAGGTGCAACTCGTCGATGAACACGATAGTCTTGTTGTCTTTCTCCAGCTCCGCCATGACCTTTTTAAGCCGCTCTTCGAACTCGCCACGATACTTGGTGCCGGCGATCATGCCCGCCAGATCAAGCATCACAATGCGCTTATCGAGCAAACTGTCCGGAACATCTTCAGAAATAATACGCTGGGCTAAACCCTCCACGATAGCCGTCTTGCCAACGCCCGGCTCGCCGATCAGTACCGGATTATTCTTGGTGCGGCGATTGAGAATGGTAACGACACGGCGAATTTGGTTCTCGCGACCCACCACCGGGTCCAGCTTGCCTTCGCGGGCCTGGGCCGTCAGATCGGTGCCAAAGAAGTCCAACGCCGTCTTTTTACCCTTCTTGGCGCCACGGCGGCGGTTGGCGCCGACTTCACCTTCTTCGTACTGTTGGCGATTCAGGAACTGCTCCAGCTCGTTGGTCACGGTGTCAACGTCAACATTCATGTCGCGCAACAGAATCGTCGCCCGGGCGTTCTTCTGCGTCAAAATACTATAAAGAATGTGCTCGGTGCCGCAGTACTCCTGGCCGTAATCCTGCGCCACGTCATAAGCCATGCGCAGCGTCAGCTTAGCAGTCTCACTGAGACCCTTGGCGCCAACGTTGATAACCAGTGTTTTTGGCGTCAGGTTCAGCGCCAGGCGGGCCCGGTCCAAAGTCACACCGGCGCCTTCGAGAATTTTGGCGCCCATGCTGCCATCCTGGGCTAACAACCCTAGCAGCAGGTGCTCGGTGCCCACGTACGCGCTACCCACGCTCCGGGCGATAGCGTCAGCGTGTTTCAGACTTTGCAAGGCGTTGTTTGTTAAATGATTTAAAAATTCTTGGAAATCGGGCGAGTTTGGCATCATATTTTGCTTGTCTCCTTTTACCTATAAATATAGCGGCGTAACCTGGAAAGAATCTGTAAAATAGCCTACTCCCAGTATAGCAATTGGCACTCTCAAGTCAAGAGTGCTAACTCATCTGCTACTCGTTTGCCTGTCGCTTAGTTGCGGTTGCGAAAGCTTAACCAACCGAGCCATTTTGCTAATCTCATTTTAGGAGATTGTGCTTGTTCTCGCGCTTTGGATTCTGGTAACGGCTGAGGTTCGTTGCCCAACCCCAAGGCTTCTCTTATTTGCTTAATCAAACTGTTTGCTTCAATCTCATTCACGATGTTCAAACCCAAATCGTTTTCAAAGTTCTGGCCCATCAAACGCTCTGACTCGTCCTTACTTACTAAGTTTGCCGGCTTGTCTACAGTAGCAGATTTCCTGATAGCCAGCCGTGTATTTTGGTGATAGAGAAAATAGGTGTTAATTAAATGTGGTATTTGTTTTTGTTCTTCAATTTTATACGCTATTCGTCCTTCAGCAAGATCGCCAATGCAAACAATAGCGCAGCAACCTGTTTGGTTAAATTCAGCCAGCGGGTCGATGGCCTCAAGCTGGATAAACCCCTCGTATAGACTGCTCCTACTATATCTTGCAACCGTTATTGCCCTGCTGTAAGAATCTTCAGCAGAATCATGGCTTTCTAGTGCTGCTTGAACCAGCGAATAAACTTCAGATGCTGCACCCGATGACGCAGGGAGGACTTCCTGATTCGCTTCGAATTCGCTCATTGAACATATTTATAGTACAAAAGGCTCATTTGGTCAAAACTAATCGCCGTGCTCTTCGATAGCTTCGAGCAAGGAGCCTTCGAGTTCGCTTTTCTTCTTGAGCTTAGGCTGTTTGGGGAGTTCGGTGGTCTTGACTTTATCGACGGTTTCGACGGTTTCGCCAGCTGGGGCTGGGGCCGGAGCGGCGACGCTTTCTTTGTCGGCTTCAATGTCCAGCTCGAAGCCGGTCAGTTTGCTGGCCAGCCGAACGTTTTGACCGTTCTTGCCGATGGCAATACTGAGTTGGTCTTCGGGCACCACAACTTTGGCTTTCTGGTTCTTGGCGTCCAGGACAACCTTACTGACTTTGGTGGGGCTCAGGGCGTTGGTGATGTATTCCACCGCGTCTTCGGCCCAGACGATGATGTCGATCTTTTCCTGCTCGCCAACCTCGCTCATGACGGCGTTGACGCGAGTGCCGTGACCGCCCACGAAAGTGCCAACGGGATCGACGCCCGGCACATTAGAAGCCACGGCAATCTTGCTGCGCACGCCGGCTTCGCGGGAGATGCCTTTGATCTCCACGGCACCGCTCTCCATTTCAGGTACTTCGCCACGGAACAGCCATTCAATAAATTCTTTGTTGCCACGGCTGACCACCAGCTGCGGGCCGCGGAAGCCACGCTCCACGTCCTTCAAATAAACCTTGAGGCGTTGACCAGGATAGTAACGCTCACCTTGGATCTGTTCACTACGCGGCATGATGCCTTGCGCCTTGCCGAGATCGATACGCACAATATTACCCTCTACCCGAGCCACGGTAGCGTTGATAACGGTGCCAATCTTGTCTTCATACTCGGCCATCACGATCTCGCGCTCGGCTTCGCGCAGCCGTTGCAAAATAACTTGCTTAGCAGTCTGGGCCGCCACCCGGCCAAAGGTCTCAACCTTCTCATGCACTTCGATAAGCTCGCCGACTTTGGCGCTCTTTTTGCGGGTCTGCGCCTCGCTCAAGCTCATTTCATAGGCCGGATTCTCGACCTTGTCAACGATTTCCTTAGAAATAAAAGCGTCCACTTCGCCGGTATTAAGATTCATGGTGACCCGGATTTCCTGCTCACGGTCACCATAGTCCCGGCGGTAAGCGGCGGCCAGCGCCTGCTCGACCACCTCTTTGACGGTGTCTTCGGGCAAATTCTTCTCTTCGGCAATCGTCCTGATGGCGACCGCCAGCTGTTTCATGTCTAAATCCATGTATGCTCCTTTTCATTTGTCATCCTGAACGAAGTGAAGGATCTCGTGGAGGTGCTAGGCTGACGAGATCTCTCGCTTGGCTCGAGATGACAACGCTTTGATACGAAAAAATCCGACCTGCATGGCCGGACACTGGTGTTATTGTAGCAGTCCTCATATCTTTAGTCAACGTGATGCTCGGCCGAGCCGGGCCCACCGCCCGTGTTAAACTGGAAGCATATGGGTAGCAAAGTCGCGCGGCTGTACGAGCAGTTCCAGCCGGAGCATTACCAACTGCATTTGATTCCGGATCGGGACGCTATGACCTTTTCGGGCACAGTGACCATCCGCGGCAAGAAAGTCGGTCGGCCCAGTGAGCGCCTGACCTTCCATCAGAAAGATCTGAAGATCACCGATGCGCAAGTTATAAAGCATGACAAAAAAGGCGACCAAAAACTCGAGGTAGCGCGCATCAACACTCAGAATACGCTGCACGAGGTCCGCGTTCATGCCAAAGATAAGGTCTACCCCGGAGCCTACACCGTCACCCTAGAATTCACCGGTAAAATAACCAAGCCAATGAACGGCATTTACCCCTGTTATTTCAAGCACGACGGCCAGGATAAAATGCTCATTGCCACGCAGTTCGAAAGCCACTTTGCCCGCGAGGCCTTTCCATGCATCGACGAGCCGGAAGCCAAGGCCACCTTTGACCTGGCGCTGACTACGCCGGCTGGCGAGACAGTCATCGCGAACACCCCCGTAAGGAGCCAAACGAAAGAGGGCGATTCGATGCTCACCAAGTTTGAAACGACCCCCCGCATGAGCTCCTACCTACTGGCCTTCGCCTACGGCGAACTGGGGTATAAAGAAGCCAAAACCAAGGATGGCATCGTGGTTCGTACCTACGCGACTCCCGACAACGTCCGCCTGACGGAGCACGGGCTGCAATTCGCTGTCAAAGCGCTGGAGTTCTTCAGTGACTACTTCGGTGTGCCGTACCCGCTGCCCAAGCTCGACATGCTCGCTCTGCCCGATTTCAGCGCCGGCGCCATGGAGAATTGGGGCCTCGTCACCTACCGCGAAACCACCATGCTGGCCGACCCGAAAACCAGCAGCATCGAGAGCAAGCAACTGGTGGCTATGGTGGTCGGTCACGAGCTCAGCCACCAGTGGTTTGGCAACCTGGTCACTATGAAGTGGTGGGATGATTTGTGGCTGAACGAAAGTTTTGCCAACCTTATGGAATACGTCGTGGTCGACGCCATTTATCCGGAATGGCATGTCTGGGAACACTTCGTGAGTGGCGAGACCGGCAGCGCCAAGCGGCGCGACAGCCTGGCCGACGTGCAGCCCATCAAAATGGGCGTGAGTCACCCTGATGAGATCAACACCCTCTTTGATCCTTCCATCGTGTACGCCAAGGGCGGCACCGTGCTGCACATGTTGCTCGAATACATCGGCGAAGACGCTTTTCGGCGCGGGCTCAAGGTGTATTTTGACAAGCACCGCTACAGCAACACTCAGGCGGACGATCTGTGGGAAGCGCTCTCCGCGGCCAGCGGCCAGAACATTCACGCCTTTATGGATGGCTGGTTAAAACGACCCGGTTACCCGCTGATAACCGTCGACTGGCAGCCCGGCAGCCAGACGGTTGAACTAGCCCAGCAGCGCTTCCTGAGCGACCCAACAGCCAAACCAGACGCTACTGAGCCGTGGCATGTGCCCTTGGCCGCTACTCGAACCCTTGCCAAACCGCTACTCGATAAGCCAAGGGCCAGCACGCAAATCAGCAACACCAGTAAAGCGCCGTTTATTCTTAACCACGACGGCAACAGCTATTTTTTGCCCCGCTACACCGTGCCGGCTCATCTGGCACACATCGTAGACGCCGTTAAGCAAGATCAAGTTGACGCCATCGACCGCCTGCTACTGCTCGATAACTACACCATGCTGCAGCGCGGCGGACTGGCTTCTACGACTGAATTACTGGATCTGCTGAGCGGCTATGAGCACGAAGCAAGTGAAAGCGTCTGGGGCGCCATAGCCGTCGCCATCGGCGAAGCCCGACGACTGATTGAAGGTGATAAAGCGGCCGAAGGCCAGGTCGACACGCTAGCAAATGGCCTGGTTGCCAAGTTGGTTGCCCAACTCGGCTGGGATGATTCGCCAAAGGACAGCGCCCAAACGCTGCGCCTGCGTGGACTGGCTCATTCGATTGCAGCTGGTGCTAAAAACGCTGCTGTTCTAAAGGCGGCGCTGGAACGCTTCCGCAGCTGCAAATCGCCCGGCGATCTGGCGGCCAGCACTCGAACCGTCATTTATTATGTGGCGGCCCGTTATGGCACAGCCAGCGACTTCAAGAAATTACTTGAGCTGTACCGGCAGGCCGCTAATGCCGACGAAAAAGACGAGTTAGCCAGTGGCCTGACCGGTGCCAAGGAACCAGCGCGGTACAAACAGCTGATTGACATGCTAAAAACAGATGACATCCGGCGCCAGGACCTCATGCACTGGTTCGTCTGGCTACTCAGAAACCGCTACAGCCGGACCAGCACTTGGCAGTGGTTGCTCGACAATTGGAGCTGGGTCGAGCAGGAGTTTTCCAGCGATAAGAGCTACAGCTTCTTCGCCCGCTATCCCGGCAGCATCTTCAGCCGACCGGCTGAACTGGTCCAATTCAACGACTTTTTCGAACCCAAGAAGTCCATCCTGGCCATGACCCGCGACATCACCCTCGCTCAACAGGAAATCATGAGCCGCGTCGCCTGGCGCCAGCGCAACGAAGCCGACGTCAAAGCCTGGCTCAAAAAGCAGTAATTTATACCAGTTAGCTATGGCCGGCCGCTGTTGGCACCAGCAAACTTTTGCTATACAATGCCATAAGTAGACGTCGGCCGCAAAACAGATTTTCTGTGCAACCAGACGTGACAGAGTATCCAGACTTATGACAGAACATTCCGAACAACTGCCAACATCCAACGCAGCGACAGCTCACTGTCAGGCTGAACAAGACACGCAGTACGCCATCTTGCGCAGTAAGCACTTTCGGAACGTGGCTGCTCTCGTAGTAGCCAGCGCGCTTATGCCGGCTATCGCCCCCGCCGATGCCGGGGTAAAAAACGAGCACTACCATCTGCCACCGACAATTCCCGCCCTCAAGGCCCGCCCGCTGCCGCTTTCCCCATCGGTCTGTGGTGAAATTCGGCCGAACGGGCAACCCACGGATAGCTTGCGCATCAACGGCGCCCGTCTCCAAGATTCCCGCGGACGCACGCTGCTACTCGAGGGCATTTCGTTAGTCGCCGGGCCAGAAGAGCAGCAATACCAAAAAGCCGAGCCGGCTGCCGAAGCACAAGTCGAAGCCGGCGTCGCGGCCTGGCATACCAACACCGTGCGCGTCCAGGTCAGTCAGGCCAATCTTTTCCAGCATCCAACGCCTGGTTTGGGCTACAATCGCCGGTTTGCCGGGACCTTAAATCACCTCCTGTGCAAAATAATCAAACTCCATGAAATACCAGTGGTCAACGTTAACACCTGGTTCACCGGCGACCAACCGAATCCCACCCGTCAAACGGCCAGATTCTGGGATGTCATGAGCCGTTTTTATAAACATCTGCCGGTTATTTTCGACCTCTTCAATGAGCCGCGCCTGAAGCATCCACCCGGCTCCACGGCCCTCATGAACGACCAAAAAATCTGGCGCTTGTGGCAGTTCGGCGGCAAAGTCGGCAATACCCAATACGTTGGCATGCAAGCGCTGGTAAACGAAATCCGGGGCGACGGCGCGCAAAATGTCATCTGGGCCGAAAGCCCTTACGAGACAACCCACGTGAGCGGACTAATACGGCACCGCCTTAAGGGCATGAACATCGGCTACGCCTTTCATAAACTCAGTCTGGAACAGCGCTCGGTCTGGAAAAAGCAAATTGCCGCGCCGGCCAAGGCCGGTTTAGCGCTCTTTAACGGCGAATGGACGCTGTTTGGAGCTACCAATCGACCTTGGGAATGCTACGACAACGCTTACTCAGCCGTACCAGCGTATTTACGATTTATGCAGAGACTAAAAATTGGCGTGGACGCTTGGTCTTTGCAGCAAGGGGTGCTGGTCAACAACCCTAACGGGCAGACGGTTCATGACGGGAACTATTTGGACTTCACCAAAGACCCGAAAGCGCTAGAAACGCCCACGGTACTGAAGCCCGACTTTGCCTGCGATCAACAAGGTGTCGGCCAGGGAGCCGGTGCGCTACTTATGCAGTACTTCAAGAAATACGCCACGCACTTGCCGACAGGACTATTCCCGAAGTTTGTTAAGTAATATTTCCTAGAACGCGTTATCGATAAAGCTCATCACTGCGAAATTTGAGCCGCCGATTTCGATGGCCGAGAGCATGTACTCGCCGCGGTATTTATTCTCCTCGACCCAGGCATCCGCCGCTCTGCGCATATGCTTTAACTTGGTAGGGGTTATGGCTTCCAGCCCGCCGCCCTGCTCGTCATTGTAACGATACTTCACCTCGACAAAGTATTTCACGCCGTCTTTTTCGGCCACGATGTCGATTTCGCACCGTGGGCGGCGCCAATTCTGCTCAAGCACCTTATAGCCGCGCATTTCCAGATAAACCTTGGCCGCGGCTTCGGCTTTCCGCCCTGTATATGTAGAATTCACGCTTTATATTGTAGCAACTCTTAAGGCGTCAGCTGCAGGTATATGTTACATATACCGTCCATGACGACCCGTGGTTTAGATCATATCCTCAATCGGCCTGAAGCTGCGGCGGTGCAATTCGCAAATGCCCTGTGCTTTTAAGCCTGCTAGGTGCAGCGCCGTGCCGTAGCCGACGTGCTTGTCAAAGCCATACCCAGGAAAGTCACTGGCCCGCTGCGCCATGTATTCGTCCCGCGCCACCTTGGCGACAATGCTGGCAGCACTCACGGCCGGCACGCTGTCGTCGGCTTTAACCACGGCCAAGGCTCGCGCGTTTTCCGCCAGAAAATTATAGTGACCATCAATAATCACCTGTTCATAATCAACATCTATCGCCTCCAGCGCCATCTGCATGGCCAGCTTGACAGCAGCAGTAATACCCACCTTGTCAATAGTTGCCGCGTCAACCCAGCCCAAGCCGATAGCCGCCGCTTGCACGCGAATCTCGGCCGCCCAACGCCGGCGCATTTTGGGACTCAGCTTTTTGGAATCTTTCAAGCCGGCAATTGGCCGCTCCAGGAGCACCGCTCCGGCCACCAACGGTCCTGCCCAGCAGCCCCGCCCCACTTCGTCAATGCCAACCACCTTCATGCTTCAAGTTTAACAGGCAGAGACTGGTTCTTATACTTGACTAATCATAAGCTTTATGCTACTATTTAACAATATGTCGAAATTACGCCGTGAACTGGCTCACAGTCTCTGCACCACCGGATCTGATGAGGCCGACCGCATCCGTCGCGCCCAGCTGAAGACTGTGCCCAAACCGCACAGCCGCCTTGGCCTAATCGCTTTGCACAACCTCGCCAAACATGCCCCAAATCTGACCGCCGCGGCCATAGGAGTCCAGCGATCACCTGACAAAATTGACCATGTCGGCAGCGGCTGGACGGCTATGGTGTTTCGTAAAAACGAGGCGGAAGTCGTGAAGGTAGTGCACGCCAGTGTCTTCATCAGCCCTTCCCGGAGGCAAGACATGGCCAAAGAGCTTGAGGAAAAACACCTTACGCTGGCCTCACATCTTGGCAGCTTCATTGTCCCTCAGACAATACACATTGATGCTCACCCGCTTTTCCCGAATCGTCAAGCCGTACAAATCGTGCAGTCGTACCGCGAAATAGCCGACCCCGAGCTGTTCGTAGCCGACAGCCCGTGGTTATCTCACAGCCACTTGCAGCAATTTCAGGCAGACTACCCTGACGGTATCGCCCAGCTCATCGACTTAGTTGACCGAAGCCGGCGGGCTTATCAGGAAGATCGGGTCTGGCCCGACACCAAGGGCGAAGGCAATGTCGTTATCGACCTTGCCGGCGGGCAAAAGAGCAATCTTTGCCTGATTGACGGCTTCCCCATAACCGACAACGACCCCGATGGTCAGTTAATAATTAGTAATAACATTGATGCTCTGGAAGCAGCTCTGAGCCTGGCGGCTTAACGCAGCTGCGGACAGAGTCTATTCAGCTTTTTCGGCGGATTGATCGTGAGCGGCCAGCGCGGCTTCGGCTTTGGCTTCCAGCTTGGCTTCTTCTTGGGCCTTTTCTTCGGCCTTGGCTTCGGCTTCTTTGGCGACTTCTTCGCGCAATTTGGCTTCTTCGGCTTCGGCAGCGGCGTCGTGCACGGCATTGACGGCGTCACGGTCGAATTCCACGCCGGTCATGCGAGCTGATTTACCGGTGCGTTGACGCATGTAGCTCAGGTAGTTGCGGCGGACTTTGCTGCGCTTGGTGACTTCAACTTTCACGACCAGCGGGCTGTGGAGTAAAAAGCTTTTTTCGACACCGATGCCGCTGGAGATACGTCGCACGGTGATGCGGCTGGTATGGCTGCCCTTGAGGTCGGTGCGGATAACAAGCCCCTGGAAAATCTGAATACGCTCTTTGTTGCCTTCACGGATCTTCTGGTGCACACGAACGGTATCGCCGCTCCGGACATCGACGACGGCCGACTTCTTATACTGGTCGTTAATTTTCTGAATCACACTTTGCATAGACACTTTATTCTACACCACTTCCTCTGTTAATGCAACACATCGCGCGTTTGCCGCACCTGATACGATCCGCATTCCGACTTACTATTTACACTTTAGCGAGCATATGGTTTATAATGCACTCCTATGACTACAGAGAGTCTGCAAAATCCTGACGACACCATAGTACATATTGCTCGTAAACACCGTCTCAAGCAGCGCCTGGGACAGATTTCAACCGGTAAACGATTTGATCGGAACGTAACAGCTCCTCTGACGCGCCTTGAAAAAAAGCCGGTGCGGGCCAACGATTTACTCACTACTGTAGTGACTCTTCTGCATACCAATGAAACAGGTGTTGCACTCACCGATGAACGGAGCATTAAAATCAGCAAGTACGTAGCAGCCATGACGAGCAAGGTACTCGCTGAGCTACTCGACCCCAACAAGCGATTCCCGAGCGGCCTAGAGATCTCGAGTATGAGCCCTAGCGAAGGTGATGAGTATCCGTTACCTCAATTAGAATCTCAGGTAGCCGAGCCTGAAGTCGTCAATTCGGATGGCACGCCACCCTATGACTTTCAAGCCTCCATGCATTCCCGGTATACAACCCAGGACGCTTAGCCAACAACCCGGAAGAGTTCTTCCAGCGTCGTCTGCCCGGCAATCACTTTGAGCATGCCGTCTTGCAGCATGGTGCGCATGCCGGATTGGCGGGCAGCTTCTTCGAGGGTTTGCGTCGTTACCGAGACTGAAGGATTTGCCAAAATCGCGCGAATCGGCTCGCTCATGGTGAACTGCTCCCGAATGGCCAGCTGGCCTTCGTAGCCGTACGGATTGGCTTCGGAGCTGCCGGGCTTATAGAGTTGTAAGCCATCAAGGTTCGGCTTTTCGATACCTTCAGGCAGCGTCGCCATGACTTCGTTGATCTGTTTCCACTCGGCCTCTGACGGTGCATATGGCTGCTTGGTTTTGTCATCCAGCCGACGGATCAGGCGCTGCGCCATAACCAGTCGGATGGCGGAAATAAACAGCGGGTTTTGGCCGATAATGTCGGCGATACGGGTCAGAGCCGCCGCGGCTGAGCCGGCGTGGAAAGTGGCCAGCACGAGATGTCCGGTCAAGGCGGCCTGCAGCCCTGTTTTGGCGGTGTCCATATCACGAATCTCGCCAACCATCACGATGTCCGGGTCTAGGCGCAACACAGCGCGCAGCTTGTCGGCGAAACTGTTGTCGTTACCGCCTTCTTTGGAACGGACGGAAATCTGGGAGATGCCGGGAAATTGATACTCCACTGGGTCTTCAATGGTAATGATTTTGCGCTCTTCACTATTCAGGGTGTTGAGCATGGAGTACAGCGTGGTCGTTTTACCCGAGCCCGTCGGGCCGACGATCATGACTAGCCCGCTGGGCTTGGCGATAATCCCGTCCACCACTGCTCGCTCGGCTTCAGATAATCCAAGACGGTCCAGGGTGTACATTTCGGCGTCCATATTGAACAGCCGCATCACGACATCCATACCGCTGATAGTTGGCACCGTTTCCAGCCGCACGTTGATGTCAACGTCCGTGCCGTCAGCCATGGTGATCTTTTGGGCGATGTGGCCTTGCTGGGCCTCATCGGAGGAGGTGGAGACATTACCGGCGCTGGCGATGGCGCCGATGAGCACCCGGTATTTGTCCTGGTTCAGGCGGGCGATCGGATGCAGCACGCCATCGATGCGAAACCGGATTCTGACATAGTCGGGCTGGGTTTCGATGTGAATATCCGAGGCATTCAGCCGGTGGGCCTGGGCCACCAGATAGGCCAGCATGTCGTCGGCCCGAACCTGCTCAAGCATGGCCGAAACCTGGCTGATCAGCTCTTCATTGCCAGTCTGGTTGATCACAATATCCTGGTACACCACCTGCTGCGGCGGATCGTACAGCTGCATGTAATCTCGGTAGCCGGTGTCCGAAATGATGGCAAAGTTGACGCGCTGATCTTGGAACCGTTGCCGCAGACCGACAATCGCTTGCTGTGAGGTGGTCGTGGTGATACCAAAGAGGATGTTGCTCTGATCGGCCCGGATCGGCACCACTCGTTGCTCCTTGAGCTCGGGTATGCTCAGTATTTCCTTGTACAACACCTTATTCTGGAGCTGCGAAGTGTCAAAATAATCCAGACCGAGCACCCGGGCACGGCGCTGCGTGGCCTGCTCTTCATCGAGGCGAGCGTCCTGACTCATATGCTTCTTAGTATAACCTCAAGCGCTTTGATTGTCACTTGCTGTTGACTACACTATCATCATGCGCCAACTCATACTGATCGTCCACAATCTGCGCAGCGTGCACAATGTCGGCTCTCTGCTTCGAACCGCCGACGGGTTGGGCGTGCAAACAGTGTATCTGACTGGCTACACGCCATATCCCACCTCGTCAACAGACGAGCGGCTGCCGCACATTGCCCGTAAAGTGGATGCTCAGATAGTCAAAACCGCTCTGGGCGCCGAAAAGACAGTGTCGTGGCGGCATGTGGTTGACGTACAAGAAGTTCTGACGACTTTGAAGCAGCAAGGCTATCTGTTGGCCGCTCTGGAGCAGGCGGCCGGGGCGACAGCCTTGCCGGACTTCAAACCGCCTACTAAGCTGGCTCTCATCGTCGGACGAGAAGTTGAGGGCTTGGAGCCAGAAATCCTGGCGCTCTGCGATCTGGCGCTGGAAATTCCCATGCTTGGCAAGAAAGAGTCGTTTAACGTCGTGCAGGCCGCGGCCATGGCCCTCTTCCACTGCCGGTACCATCCATAAAGCACAGAAGGGTTTGCTTTTGGCTAAATCTGGTATAATACCTCTTGTAAACCACCAAAACAAAAACTAGCAAAAAATATGGCTATTGCCACCAGATCAAAACGTACTACATCCCATTATAAAAAACGCAGTGGCCGGCACCACCGGCACAGCAAGACGTACCTGAAGACCTACTGGCCGTATTTACCAATGTTGCTCATCGTGGGCATCGGCATTGCCGTGAACGCCTTGTGGAGCGCCGGCGGTGTGCTGGGCACCAGCAGCAACTACAGCAGCGGCGACCTCCTGGGCAGCACCAACCAGGCGCGAGAGCTGGACAATGAAACCGATCTGACCATCGACCCCTTACTGACCGCCGCCGCCCAAGCCAAGGCCAACGACATGGTCAAGCGCAATTACTGGGCTCACAACACGCCGGACGGCAAAACACCCTGGACTTTCATTACGGCCGCCGGTTATCAGTACCAGGAAGCCGGCGAAAACCTAGCCTATGGCTTCCCCGATGCGACCGACACCGTTACCGGCTGGATGAACAGCCCCGAACACCGTGCCAATATCCTGAATGCTGCGTATCAAAATGTGGGCTTCGGGGTCGCCAGCTCACCGGACTATCAGGGCAAGGGGCCGAAAACCGTTGTGGTTGCCGAATATGGCCGACCGGTGGCGGCTGCCACCACCGTCACCTTCACCGTTCCGAATCCTACGACCGGTACAGCTGGCGCGCAAGACACCAGTCTTAACGGCGCCGGCAAGGAAATCGCCAGCCGGCCGGTCTCCCGCATTCAACTGCTGACCGGTGGTAACGCCGCTTGGGCCTCACTGACCGTTTCGGCAATAGCTGGCGCGGCGCTAGCCCTCTTCATCGTCCGCCACTGGTTCCACTTCAAACGCTTCATCAGCCGCAGCGAGCTTTTCATCGTCCACCACCCCTGGCTCGACATCGGCGCCACACTCATCTTCACACTTGGCTTCATCCTCACCCGCACCAGTGGTTTGATCCGCTAGTGATTTATTCGGAACACTTAGTCGTTACTTGACGACGAGGTTATCCGAGCCCACGAGCGCTTTGAGCTTGTCGAGGCCGTCGCTGTCGCTATCGATGCCGCCGGGCAATTTGATGGCCTGCTTTTTGGCTGCTTCGCCGAGCACCAGAACAACTTCGGTGTTGCCATGGTGGGAATCAATCGTCTCTTTGAGCGTCAGCAGTGTTTGCTCGTCGTTGGTGCTGTGCAGACGGATGTAGACGCGTGGAGCGGCCAGTTCGACGCTCGGCGTTGGGTGTTCGACGGCTTCTGGATTGACAGTCTTCTTAACGACACTAGAGGCACGCTTTTGCGGCGGTTTCACTTTTTTGCCTGTGCCCTGGTAGGCGGAGGCCTGCTCGGCAGTAATTTCCCGCGCGTCATCAACCATCACCTTCACTTCGGCGGCTTGATTACCTTCCTTGTCGCGGCCGTTGACCTTGCCTTTAATAAGCACTACGCGGTCGCGTTCCCAAAGCCCCACGGTTTGCTGGTAACTGCCCGGGAACAGCACAACTTCGATTTCGGCGTAGCGGTCTTCTATTTTCACAAATGCCATGCGTTGACCATTGCGCGTCGTGATTTCTCGCACATCAGTTATAGCGCCGCCGATGTTGACTGATTTTTTATCGTGCTCAACGCTCAAGCTGTTGAGTGGCACCGTTTTTTCGCTTAAAAACGTCTCGAACAACTCCAAAGGATGCTGACTGAGATACAACCCCAGCAGCTCACGCTCCCAGAGTAGCTGCTCCCGACTATCGGTCACTGTAGTGGGCGCGACTAATTCCAACTTTGGCTGGTCGATGACAACATCCTCGACCAGGGTACCGAAGATGTCAGTTTGACCGCTGCTGGCCTGTTTTTGCAAGCGTGCCGCGAAAGCCAGCATCAAATCCAGGTTGTGCAGCAGCAGGCTGCGCTCGCCAAAACGGTCAAAGGCACCGGCCTTGATCAGGCTTTCCATGGCTTTGCGGTTGACGATGCGGCAGTTTACGCGGCTCAAGTAATCTTCGAGACTGGCGAAAGCTCCCTCCTGCCGGGCCCGCAGGATTTCTTCAACCGCGCCGGTGCCGACATTCTTAATCGCTGCCATGCCAAAGCGGATTTGATCGGTTTCTGGCACCACCGCAAATTCGACAAACGATTCGTTGACGTCCGGCGGCAACACCGTAATGCCCATGTGCTTGCACTCGGTGATCTCGATGGCCAACCGGTCGGTGTCGTCAAAGTCGCTAGTCATCAAGGCCGCCATGAACGCCGGCGGGTAGTTGGCTTTGAGATAGGCCGTCCAGTAGGCGATCTGCGCATAACAAGTGGCGTGCGCTTTATTGAACGAATAGTCGGCGAAGGGCTGGATTTGCTTCCACAGCTGGTGGGCCTGCGCCTCTGTCAACCCTTGCTTGACGCAACCGGCAATAAATTTGGGCTCCTCGGCCTGCATAATATCGCGCTTCTTTTTACCGATCGCTTTGCGCACCAGATCCGCCTCGCCAGCGCTGTAGCCAGCCACCAACTGTAGCAGCTGAATAATGTTCTCCTGGTAGACCATCACGCCATAGGTATCTTTTAGAACCGGTTCGAGCGAATCATGGAAATAGCGTATCGGTCCGGCGCTGTTTTTAGCCTCAATGAAGCGGGGAATCTCCGCCATCGGCCCGGGACGATACAGCGCGTTCATAGCGATTAGGTCTTCAAACAAGGTCGGCTTTAACTCCTTCAAATACCGTTTCATGCCGGCCGATTCAAATTGAAAAACGCCTGTGGTATCGCCTTGCTTAAATAGTTCGAACGTCTTGGGGTCATCATTTGGAATGTCGTTCAAAGCAATATCGTTTTTGTACACCCGGCGAATGATGCGCAGCGCGTTGTTCAGAATCGTGAGGTTTGACAGGCCAAGAAAATCCATTTTAAGCAAGCCAAGCTCTTCAATCGGACCCATTGAATACTGGGTAGCGATCACGCCCTTTTGGGCCATTTCCAGCGGTGTGTAGTAGACAATGTCCTCGGGCGCAATCACCACGCCAGCGGCATGTACACCGTGCGAGCGAATGGTGCCTTCCAGCTGAACCGCCAGATCAAAGACTTGTTTTGCGGTCTCACTTGTTACATATTCGTGCTTTAAGTCGTGATCTTTTTCAAGCGACGTGGCCAGCGGAATGTGACGGCCTTGCACCGGCGGCGGAATCATTTTGGCAAGACGATCGGCTTCAGCATAGGGAACTTGGAGTACGCGGGAGACATCTCGCACGGCATTTCGAGCAGCCATCCGACCGAAAGTAACGATATTGGCAACGCGCTCCTTGCCATATTTTTCAACACAGTACTGGATCACTTCATCGCGGCGCGTATCTTGAATGTCGATGTCAATGTCGGGCATGCTGATCCGTCCGGGATTGAGGAAGCGTTCAAACATCAAGCTGTACTTCAGCGGTTCGATCTCGGTGATTCGGACAGCGTACGAAACAATTGATCCGGCGGCTGAACCGCGCCCTGGCCCAAAGATAATGCCTTGGTCCTTGCCCCATTTGATGAAATCCTGCACGATCAGAAAGTAGCCATTAAAGCCCATGGAGTCGATGATGTCGAGTTCGTATTCGGCCCGCTCAATAATCTCTTGGTTGAGTAGTTTTTTAGCTTTCGCTTCGGTCAGCGCAACGCTCTCGGCCAGAGGCACATCACCGTAGCGCCACGCCAAACCCTGCCAAACCAGTTTGTGCAGCAACGATTTTTCCGTTTCGCCCGCTGGCACCGGAAACTTAGGGATGAGAATACTGCCCAGTTCAATCTGCACGTCACAACGCTCAGCAATTTGTTTGGTGTTCGAAATTAATTCTGGGTGCTCGTCACCCCAGCGCTCGATCACTTCCTCGGGCTTGGTAACGTGCAGCTCGAAATCCTTCAGACTCATGCGCTTTTCGTCGCTTAGGAAAGAGCCAGTCTGCACGCAGAGCAAGATCTCGTGGGCGTCCTGGTCCTTGTGGTTCAGATAGTGGGCGTCACAGGTTACCACACAGGGGATGTCGAGGTCTTGGGCTAGCTTCAGTAGTTGCTCATTGACGGCCTCCTGCTCGGCCCATTTACTGGTGTGAGCCGGGTGACCGTGGTCTTGAATCTCCAGATAGTAGCGATCACCAAAAACCTCTTTGTACCAGGCCGCGGTTTCTTTGGCCAGCTGGTACTGGCCTTGCCGGAGGGCGTCGCCAACTTCGCCGTTAATGCAGCCGCTCAGGCAAATAAGGCCTTCGTTGTGGCTGGCCAATAGCTCGCGATCGATACGCGGCTTGTAATAAAAGCCTTCGAGGTTGGCAATGGTGCTGATAGCCATTAAGTTCTGATAGCCGGCCTGGTTCATGGCCAGCAGAATCAAGTGGAAGTTCGGCTTGTCCTTGCCTGGGTCCTTATCGTAAAGACTGCGAGCCGCTACATAGGTCTCAATGCCGATGATCGGCTTTACGCCAGCGGCTTTCGCTTCTTTATAAAACTCGATGGTGCCGCTGAGTGTACCGTGGTCAGTCATGGCGACAGCGTCCATGCCGCTTTTCTTGACGTAGTTGATAAGGTCTGGCACTTTGGTCAGGCCGTCGAGTAGGCTGTACTGTGTATGGTTGTGCAGATGCACAAAATCACTGGCCTTTAGCTGGTTTTTGGTTGCCAAAACATCCCTCGATAACTCCTAGTGCTATCTCTTAATTATAGCACTCCTCCTCCACCATCCGGCATCCCGAGCCCCGCGAGGGACCTCGTCCACCCTACCCTCGACCTCCACTCTCTTGTCATCCTGAATTCATTTCAGGATCCACACGAACAATCAGCAGCTCGCTGGAGGACATACGTTTTACTCTCATACTCCACCAGCTCTTTCCTTCTCCCTTACTTTGGCCCGCCAAAGTAACAAAGCTCGCCAGACACACGGAAAACCTGACTAGTCTAGCTGTGCCTGTCGAGCCGGGCTTGTGCGGGACTCGTCGCTTATCGCTCCCCAAACAAGTCCTCCGCGCTCGGTCGACAACCACCGCCAGCCTAATCAGTTTGCCTTCAGCCTGGCAACCATGGCATCCGCCTAAACGGCGGATTCTTATCCTAAGGTCTAAGAACGGAGATCTAAGGCCTACCTCTTCAAATAATCGCGGAGGTGTTTAATGGCCGTGTTGGCGTCTTTGATGGCGCGGGCGAGATCTTTGTCCTTGGCATCGCCTTCGCGGACGGCGCTGATCATTTCGCGGACTTTTTCTTTGGTATCCTTGGCGCGAGCCACTAGCTCGTCGCGTTCGCCTTTGGCTTGCTTGCTCAGCTTGCCGCCGCGCGCCTTGGCCTCATCAATGGCTTTACCGAGTTCGGCGTTCAATTTCTTCAAGTCTTTCTCGGCTTCGGCCCAGCTTTTGTCGGCCACATCCTTGATATCTTTGCGGGTTTCTTTGCCGCTCTTGGGCGCCGTGAGCACACCGGCTACGTAGCCAGCTGCCGCGGCGACTGCACCGGCAATGGCCGCCCGCTTCAGCGTATCGCGCTTCTTGCTCCGACCCCTCATTTCCGGCCTCTTTTCTGGGCAAGCTTCACGATGTTACGTATGAGCTTAAAAACGGCAAGCTTGCCTTGGGCGTCACGGAATGACTCAGCGGCGTCGGCTACCGAGTCGGCGACTTCGTCGACTTTAGCAACAACTTCGCGCGCGGCGTTCAGTAATTTAACAGCGGCCACTACAGCAACAATGCACATGATGAAAAAGATACTGAGCAGCACGGTGAGAATAATTACCAGTACTTGGTCGGTTGTAGTCATAGCTTCAGTATATAACTATTGCAATTTTTTTCGCAAATGGTCTGCCAACGCCGGGCCGATATCGGGGCGCTCCAGCGCGAAGTCAACGACGGTTTTCAGATAATCCAGCGGGTTGCCAGTATCATAACGGGCGCTGTGCTTAATTTCACAGCCATAGAAGGCCCTACCATATTTGAGCATTGGCTGTAAAACTGCGTCCGTCAGGTAAAATTCCTGGCTTCCCTTCAGCCCCTGCTTGCCCTTTTCAAGGTAATTGAAAATATCCGGGGTCAGTAGGTGACCACCCACGCTGGCCAAGTTTGACGGTGCAGCGGCTCGGCCCGGCTTTTCGACAATACTCGTGATCTTCAGCTTGCCGCCAGACTCGTCCACGCCCACCATGCCGTAGCGCTCGTAGTCTTCGTCACGACTGACGCGAACACAGTTCAAAATATTACCGCCAGTGTCCTCGTAGAGCGTAATCATCTGTTGAAAAAGATTGGGCTTGGCTACGGTAAGGTCGTCGGCGAACGCGTAGATAAACGGCTCGTCGCCTATCAAATGAGCCGAATTCATAATTGGCGTGGCCGTGCCATATGGGCCCTTCTGGCGGACGTAGGCAAAGTTGGCCATGTCGGCGATGGAGTTTATCTCGTCAATGTAGCGGGCTTTTTTGGCCCCGCCGGCACGCAGATTGTTGAGCAGGTCTTCGTTCGGAGTATCGAAGTGATCTTCGATATTGCGCTTGCTGTAACCAGTAACGATGATGATGTCGGTGATGCCGGCTGCCACCAAATCCTCAACGATATACTGAATAATCGGCTTGTCGACGAGCGGTAACATCTCCTTGGGCATGGCCTTGGTCTGCGGTAAAAAGCGCGTGCCATAACCGGCCGCCGCGATGACGGCTTTACGAACTTTTTGTTGCTTCATCCCTTAAATTTTAACACGGTCCGGATCATGAATCCGCGCTAAACTCTAAAGGCCAAGCTGCTTCTTAAGAAGCGCTTGCGCTAGTTGCGGATTGGCCTTGCCCTGACTGAGCTTCATAACCTGGCCCACCAAGAAGCCGATGGCTTTCATCTCGCCGTTCTTCACATCCTCGGCCGCTTTGGGATTCTCGCTCAATACCCGTTCAACAATCTTGGCAATCTCACCCTCGTCCGATACCTGCATTAGGTTCTTCGCTTCGGCGATTGCTTCAGGGTCTTCGTTGGTCTTAAGCATTTCGATAAAAACTTCTTTGCCGGCAGTTGAACTCAGTTTATTGGATCCTATCATCTGTGAAAGCTTGATGAGCTTTTCATCCTCGATCAGGATCTTCGCTGCGTCTACATTATCGCCCGGTGGGGCCACCTGCAACATCAAAAAAGCTAAACGGCGGACGTCTTCGTTACTTGCCTGCTGCATAAGACGCGCAACAGGCTGGGCAATATTTGGTTGCGAAATCATGTCTTCGACAACAGGAAGCTCAATGTCGAGCTGCCTGAATTTCTTGCGATAGTCATCTGGTAAATCGGGCATTTCGGCTTTGATTTTGGCAACATATTCGTCGCTGAGCACAATCGGCGGCAGATCCGGGTCGGGCATGTAACGGTAATCCTGGGCGTCTTCTTTGCTGCGTTGACTGAACGTCTTCAGCTTGTCATCATCCCAGCCGCGGGTTTCCTGAACGACCTTTTCGCCTTTTTCCAGCAGCTCGATCTGGCGATCGATCTCATACTCGATGGCTTTCTCGACTGAGCGGAAACTGTTGAGGTTCTTGGTCTCGCTGCGCGTGCCGAGTTCGTCCGTTTTGCTAACGCTGACATTGACGTCGAAGCGCATATTGCCGTAGTACAAGTTGGCGTCCGAAACGTCGGCGTAGCGCATACGCAGGTACAGCTCGTGGGCGTAGGCTTTGGCCTCGGCAGAGGTGTGCATATCGGGTTCACTGACGATCTCCAGCAGCGGCGTGCCGGCGCGGTTTAAGTCAACCAGACTGTAGTCAGCGCCGGCCGGGTGGACGCTCTTGCCGGCGTCTTCCTCCATGTGGGCACGGGTAATGCCGATGGTCTTTTCTTCGCCATCGACTTCGATGGTAATCGAGCCTTTGCCGATAATCGGCTCGTCGTACTGACTAATCTGGTAGCCCTTCGGCAAATCCGGATAAAAGTAATGCTTGCGGTCAAACTTGCTAAAGCGGGCTGGCTCGGTGCCCAGCGCGAAAGCAGCGCGCACCGCCAAGTGCACAGCTTCGCCATTAAGCACTGGCAGCGCGCCGGGCAGGCCAAAATCGATGTGGCTGACCAGCGTGTTGGGCGGCGCTTCACGGGCGTCATTGCCGACAGCCGAAAATAACTTGGTCTTGGTCTTGAGCTGCACGTGGCATTCGATGCCAATTGTGACTGTGTACTTGGAGCGAACTTCTGGGGAAATCATGCAACTCCTCCTCTGGGAGGCAGGCGAGTCGCGGAATCCGAGTCGCGGAATCCGGATAGCTCGCTGCCCGAAGCCCGCAACTCGCGACTCGTGACTCGGAACTCGTACTCCTTAATCATCTTCGGGCACCTCCAGCGCGCCGATGTCGCGCAGCGCCTGTCGGAAGCCATGCAGCGCTTCCAAAACATCCTGCTTGCGCAGCTTGCGGACGTCAACATCAGCCATTTGCTTGCGGAGCTTGTGGCCAAACCAGACCGATTCATTATTGGTCAGATCGCGCTGGGCTGCCACCAGCCGCTCGCCAGTGGTTTTCCCCTTGTAGCCGCGGCGCTTCAGCGCCTCGTCCAGCAGGTCGTCGGCGGCAACGATCGCCTGAGGCCAGGTCTTGCGCGTGCCACAGAACTTCTGCAAGGCGATCCAATGCTCTTTAAACTGCTGCTGCTTGAGTTTGCGCTTGCGTCTGAATAATTTCATGCCAGTAACGCCTCCGTGTTTTTCGCGAAGGCCAATAGCTCACGATCGCCACCTTGCTGCGCCATTAACTGCAGGCCAACTGGCAGGCCATTGCTCAAGCCGGCTGGCACGCTGATCCCCGGCACGCCCGACAGATTAACCGCGACCGTCATTATATCGCTCAGATACAGCTGCAAGGGATCGCCGGAGTTCTCGCCAATCTTGAAGGCTGTGGTCGGCGTGACCGGCCCCAGCAGAAAATCGACCTGCTTAAACGCTTCGTTAAATTCGTTGATAAGCTTGGTTCGCACCGTTTGGGCTTTTTTATAATAAGCGTCGTAGTAGCCGCTGCTCAGAACGTAGGTACCGATCATGATGCGCCGCTTGGCTTCTTTGCCAAAACCTTTACCGCGCGAAGTCATGTAGCTGTCGTCCAGATCAGTGGCATCTTTGTCGCTAAAACCGTAGCGCTGACCGTCGTAGCGACCTAGATTACTGCTGACTTCGGCCGGACAGATGATGTAGTAAACAGCCAGGGCCATGGGCAGCGACGGCAGACTGACCTCGACAATTTCAGCGCCGGAAGCTCGCAACTTTTCGATGGCCGCCTCAACCACCTCACGAACTTCAGGGCTCAGACCTTCTGCCATGTATTCTTTGATGACGCCCACTTTGGGCTTGGCGACTGGCTTGCCATCTGTGCCCGGCACATAGCTATCAGCATCACGCTCGATCGTCGTGCTGTCCAGCTCGTCGCGTCCGGCCATAACGTCAAGCACTAACGCCGTGTCTTCGACCATGCGCGTTAATGGTCCAATAACATCGGTGCTGCTGGCCATGGCCACCACGCCACTGCGTGACACTAGCCCATAGGTCGGCTTGTAGCCCACACACCCCGAAAAACTGGCTGGTTGGCGAATGGAGCCGCCGGTGTCGGTGCCGAGGGCGAACGGCGCCATATCGAGCACTACGGCCGTAGTCGAGCCACCCGAGCTGCCGCCCGGCACCCGCGTTTTGTCGTGGGCATTCTTGGTCGTGAAAAAGTCGCTGTTTTCGGTGCTGGAGCCGTGGGCAAAGGCATCAAGATTGGCTTTGGCCACGCAAATGGCCCCCTCGGCCTCCAACCGCTCAATGGCTGTAGCCTGGTACGGTGCGGTGAAACCGCGCAAAATGTTGCTGGCGGCCGTGGTCTCAGCCCCGAACACCAGGAAATTATCCTTAGCGATGTACGGCACACCGGCCAGACGGCCAACTTGCTCACCTTTGGCCACGCGCGCGTCAATATCTTTCGCCCGCTGCCGGGCGCGTTCCGCCGTAGTGGCAATAATAGCGTCGTATTCTTTTTTGGCGTCAATCGTTTGCAGCGCCTGCTCCACCAGGTCGGCGGCTTTGAGCTCCCCAGCCTGTATTTTGGCCGCAAGGTCGGCAATCGGCAGCCACTGGCTCATAGCTTACGCTCCCTAACTCGAGTCGCGAGTCGAGAGTCGCGAGTCGAGAGTTCCCCGGATTCCGCCACTCGGATTCCGCGACTCGTGCAATTCCTCATCCAATCATCCTTCGCACTTTAATCTGGTCGTCCTGCTGATCCGGCAGGTTTTCTAGCAATTTGGCGGCGGCATAACCGTAGTCATGGACTTCGTCGGGCCTCGTCACATTAGTCAGTCCTGTCACCTGATTGGTGGGCTGGAGGCCGCTGACATCCACATTCTGCAGCTGCTCAACGTACTGCAAAATCTCCGTTAGCTCCTGGCTGAACTCCTCAATTTCATCGTCCGTCAGCTTGAGACGCGCGAGCCGAGCCAATTTTAAAACATCATCCCGTGTAAGTTTGGCCATTTGTACGTAGTATAAAAGATCAGGGCATCCGATGCCATACTTTACATAGCTTGACAGTCATTATATAATACTCTTCTTGTCAAGTACTGGATTTTGGTCTTTACAAAGCATAAGCATTAGGACTACGATTAAGCCTACAGGCATCTAACATATACAACTCTATGGAAGCCGCTTACCCACTCGAATACCACGAACTCCCTGATGGAGGTTCAGCAGCCGAGCGGGCATTCACAATCAGCCCCTTACCCAATCCCGACCCGGATACCAGGCGCGCTACAGCGATGAAGGCATCGTACGATCTGGTCCACGGTGCCGTGGAAGTCCCCGGCTCACCCGAGCCCATACAGTACACGGCCAGCGTCCCAGATCTTCTGCTTGACCCGAGAATCCGTTTATTCATCCCCGGCTTTGGCGGCTTTAAGCGCTCCTCGCGCAAAGTCCGGAGCGCCCTAGCGGCCGATCAGCACGTCGTAGGTGTTAGCTACGATCCGCCGCGATATGGCGGCACTAGAAACGACCTGCTGGATGCACAAAAGGTTCATTATGACGCGGTGGCCGCTATTATTGATGATCTGGCTGAGAATAGCAGACTGGAGCAAGCGCTCGACGGTCGGCCAATCGATATGAACCAGATAATCCTTCTCGCTCACTCCATGGGTGGCATACCGGCAACTGAATATGCTGTTCGCCACCCAGAAAACGTTGATCAACTACTGGGAGTAGCCATCGTCGGCACAGAAGGCGCTGTACAGCTGGGTTTTGTGCCCCGGTTGTGGCGTTCGGCTAAAAATGAATTTCTGCCCGCGGCTGGCCACGGACAATTTGGCGGGCTGATCGGCGGCGCCGTTATGGCTAAGCGAGCGTTACGCTATTACGGCGTGAATCTAGTGCGCACTATCGGCGAGATGAAGAGTTGCATGGAAGCTGATCGACGCCCACACTTAGCGGCTCTGGGTGAGCTGGGCGTGCGAACCGCTCTGTATCTGCCGGAGGGTGACGAGCTTATTCCGGCGTACTCTAATGCCGCCGCGGCCCATCACCTCGTGGACCACATCGAAATCGCGCTCCCTTTGAACCATCTGGCGCCCCAACTCCGTCCGAGGCGGGTGGCGGCTGACCTGGTACGCATTTCGTGCTTGCTCGATACGCTCTAGCTGTCAGCCAATACCAACTCTGTGGATTTTCTTACAGTCTGGCAGCGGCAAGATCATTATATTAAGACGCTTATACCGCTTTCAGCGCGACTCATTTTATAACCGGTTCTGTTAGCCACAATCAAAATTTATTTCCCGGCAGCGCCGGAGCGTTCTTTTGGTTTATCAAATCTAATCTTCTAAAGGAGGGTAGCCAATGGAAGAATTAGCAACCAATAACAGGAAGCCTCACTGGATGAGAAGGGCCGTGGCCATTGTGGCCGCCGGCAGCGTGGCGGTGCCCGCGCTGGCAGCGGAGACGGCGGCTGATCCCATCAAGCGAACCATCAAACGTAGCTATGCAGCTGCCGATACCAGCAATCCTTCGAGCAACTCGGTGCCAGGCCCAGTGACCTGGCAAATGGTTGGCCCGAAGCATCTGGATCGGCCACTGAAAAAGGTACCGCGACATAGAATGAGCTTCACTGGTTATGAAGTCTCGGGTTACTCATCAACTTTTGGACCACCCACCGATCCGCTCGGGCACACTGCTGATGGCGGGCTTGATAACCGGCCCTGCTTTGCCATTCGCGACGACTCCAAGCTCGGTCACAAGTTTCTGGTCACCATCGGGAAGCATCAGGCGATTGCCAAGGACTGCGACTGGGGGCCGGCGGCATCAACCGGCCGGGATGAAGATTTCACCGGGGAGTTACTGTACAAAATGCACCTTGACCCGAACAACTACGACAATGGCTGGGCCAGGGTTCGTGAGCTGCATGGCGACGCAACCCGTTCAAGACGTTAGAGTTTCTTTTTCACATCATCAATGAGGTCGCGCAGCTCGGCAGCGATTTCGAACTGCAGGTTGGCGGCCGCCAGCTCCATCTGAGAGGTCAGATCTTTGATGAGTGAGCCGTACTCGTCTTTGGGAATTTTCTTAAGATCGAGCTTGGCGCGCTTGGCTTCTTCGGGCAGATCGGGGCGCAGGCCTTTTTCGACGGCGCGGGTGATCCCTGTAGGCGTAATGCCGTGCTCTTGGTTGTAGGCCTCCTGGATCTGGCGACGGCGTGACGTTTCATCCAGGGTCCGCTGCATGCTTTTCGTAATGTGGTCGGCGTACATGATGACGTGACCTTGCTCGTGACGAGCTGCGCGGCCGACAGTCTGGATCAGGGCTTGCTCGCTGCGCAGGAAACCTTCTTTGTCGGCATCGAGGATGGCTACCAGCGACACTTCTGGCAAATCGAGACCTTCGCGCAAGAGATTGATGCCGACCAGCACGTCGTAAACGCCCAGTCTCAGATCCCGGAGGATATCGGTGCGCTCCAGAGTGTCGATGTCGCTGTGCAAGTACGCCACTTTGATGTTAATCTCCTGCAAATACTCGGCCAGGTCTTCGGACATGCGCTTGGTCAGCGTCGTCACCAACACCCGCTGGCGTTTGTCGACAGTAGCGCGAATTTCAGCGATCAGGTCGTCGATTTGCCCGTCAATCGATCGCACTTCAATTGGTGGATCTAGTAAGCCGGTCGGGCGGATGACCTGCTGCGCCGGCTCCTGACTGCGACTCAGCTCATATTCGGCGGGTGTGGCGGAGACGTACATCGCCTGGTTAACGTGCCTCTCAAACTCTGTGAAAGTCAGCGGCCGGTTATCGAGCGCGCTGGGCAGGCGGAAACCGTGCTCCACCAGCACTTCTTTGCGCGCCCGGTCGCCGTTATACA
>CAZHJG010000005.1:0-40299 GCA_964533425.1 uncultured Candidatus Saccharibacteria bacterium
AAACGCATCTAGCATAATGCGCCTCCCGCGGCCTAGTTTCTTGGTTCGTCTTGGGCTATAATTTACTGCCGTAATGGGAATTGGCCAAGTGGTAAGGCAACTGGTTCTGGTCCCAGGATCGGGGGTTCGAATCCCTCATCCCCAGCCAAAAAATCAGGCAAGACCAAGGGCAAGTTTTAATTCTCTTTGATAAGGTAATTTGTCAATTTTATAGCTAGCGGTTGCATAAATAATACGGCCGGGAAGGCAATCGCCAGGCTAATGCCCCATCTTTTAAGAAACGCGGCAGTAAACACCGCGGCCAAACTTTTGGCCACCACCGTATTAATCGCACACACGAGCCCGGTCATTGGCAGAACGAGTAAAAAGCTCTGGACATATCTTCGATAACGTTTATCTACCATTTATCTAAATATAGCATGCCAGTTCTAATCTGGTTCATTAGCGGAAACTCTATCTACCGGCCCAGCCCTTAAGCCTACGGCCGCGATCGAAGCAATGCTTGCTAGTATCCGGAAAAGTGGTCGGTTTTTATATGGCTGCGAGATACGCCCAGGTCGCGCAAGAATAGTTTGGTGGCGTCGACCATAGCTTCGGGGCCGGAGACGTAGAAAATGCGGTCACTGTAGTCGGGCACGTGGTCGGCGATAACTTTGGGGCTTAGTTTGGCGCAGATGATTCCTGGTTTGCGGTAGCCAGCCTGTGTAACTATGGGGATGGTTTTAACGCCGGCTTGGTTGGCCGCCTTCAGCTGTTTCACATAGGCGAATTCGTCGGGTTTGCTGACCACATAGAGTAAGACTATGTCAGCGGCCAGGTTCTTGTCGGTAATGTACTTGATCATGCTGCGGAAGGGCGTGATACCGATGCCGCCGGCAATGAAGGCCAGCTGCTTATGCTCGTTGCCGTTCAGCGTGAAATTGCCGGCTAATTGGCTGGCGTAGACAGCGTCGCCCGGTTTCAGCTTTTCGAAGGTCGCTTTGTACATGCTGGCCGGTTCGTAATACTTCAGCCCGAGATGCACCTCCGGCTCGGTTGGCGACGAAGCGATGGTGAAGGTCCGGCGGTTGCCCCGGCTGTCGTACGGCACGCCGGCCAGCGTCCATTCCATGTACTGACCCGGCAAAAAGCTAAACGGACGGTCCGGTTTGAAAATGTAGTCGTAGACCTGGTCGGATACCTTATGCACTTCTTGGAGCTGTAGGCGCACCCGGAACTTTGGCGATACCAAAAACGCGAACAGGTTGCCGAGCAGCAGCGCGACTTCAGGATAGATCGTCAGCGGCCCGACCTTCCAGGCCATAACGTAGAGTACGGCTACCAGTCCACCGAATACCAGCTGCTGGTTGCGCCGGGATGGCATGGTGGCCGGTTCGGTCAGCATAATGGTTGACAGGAAGATGAGGGGCGAAGCGATCAGCGACTGCTTCATGTTACTTGCCAGCGGTTGGTGCGCGTGGGCAATGACGAATAGCTGCAGCACGGTACTCACCACCACGAACACGGTGAACAATGGGAAGCGGCGAACTTTCCTGACTATTGCCAGGCCAAACAGCAAGCTGAACGGCCAGAAAAGCGAATTTCCGATCCACCACGTCACTGCCTGGAGGCTGGTCAGGCTGAGCAGCGCGGCGGCAAAGGCGGCGGGGTTAAACATGTGCTTGCCGTTATAGGCCAGTAAAAATTTGGACGCGCTCGCCACAGCGCCGGCTAGGACTAAAAACATACCACTGGCCAGGGAATGAGCCGGCTGCACGATGAGGAACAGAATCAGCGCGGTTATGAGCGACGACTCCATATTGACCGGGGTCTTGAATAACCGGCCGAAGGCCCGATCAACTACATAGGTAGTAGCGATCAGCAAGCTCATAGAAATAACCAGCTCCGTAGGCGTTGACGGCAACCGTCCCATAAAGGCGAAGACAACGCTTAAGCCAGCATACAAGCCCAAGCCGTACACGACCAGACGATACATAGCTACGTTATTCAGCAGGCGGTCGAGGCTGTTCACGGTTCAGCCTCAAAAGTCCGAACCGGAAAATTTTTCGAATATGACAAACCCATGCTCTTATCAAGTATGGCGTAAGCAAACGTAAACTCAGAGAGCAATTTTTGGGGAGCCGTGAAAAACAGCGCAGTCGCCAGCCCGTCGGCCGTCATGGTGTCGTCGGCGATGACCCAGGTGGCCAGTATGTCTGCGGCCGGCTGCAGCGTAGCGGGGTTCACTATATGGTGAAAATTGCCCCACTGGCGCTTGCTACCGGACGAAGCGCACAGGCTCTGGTTTCCCAGTCTGGCGACACCGATCACTTCCGTATCATCAACTGGGTTTTCCAGTCCAACTTCGATAGGCCGCCTGTTTTCGGAGCGGTGCAACATGTCACCACTGGCGTTAATAATAAACGAGTCAAGACCCGCCCGCCGCAGCAAAGCGCCGACAATGTCCACCAAGTAGCCCTTACCCGCGGCGCCAAAATCGAGCAGCGCCGGCTGGGCGACCGTTACATAGTGCCGGTCGTATGAAATGACATCGTCCCAAGCCGGTGGCTTTTCCATGGGTCTTTGCCGGAACGAATACCCTGCGTCATAGCCGGCATTGCTCAGGGCTTGCCCGATGAGCGGCGTTACCAGACCGTTTGTCGCCCGGTAGAGCTGCTCATAAAATCGCAGCATGACAAAGCCGTCTTCGGGCAATTCATACGCGCCGGGCGTTTGCGCCATGCGTGTCACCAGCGAATCAGGGCGAAAGCGTGAATACGCCTTATCGAACTCCCTAATTCTTTTCTGGATACGCTCCGCCAGCTCAGGACTGATTGTGCCCAGCATCTGTATGTTCCAACGCGTGCCAATGGCTTCAAAAGTCAGCTTGGCGTCCGGCATCAGGCTTTTGCCTGGGTTTCGATTTGGCCGACGGCATCATTAAAGCCTTGGGCCGTATCAGAGGCGCCAGCAATGGCGCCCAGCTGTAAGCCAGCTATCTTTTTACCAACCACATAATTCTTGTAAACGCCCGCAAAACTTTCCTGATACTGGGCCGAGTCGACATCGCTTTCACTATTTTTGATGGAGACATCGGTCACTGTACCGCTTTGCAAAGTTAGACTGACCTGGATCTCTTCCTGCCCTCCATGGGGCACCAGGTAATCGCTGGTGGCGGTGTAGGTGCCATCTTTAAAGCTGGTCGAGCTGGTCGAAGATGTGCCATTCGTTGTCGGACTGGTCGTATTACTGCTGCCATTCGAGGCGGAAGTGGTAGTAGCCGGCGCCAGTGAAGTAGCCGTGCGTTTCGATGACTGCGATTTAAGATGGTCGGCGAACACCACTACCGCAGCGATTGCCAAGACGGTAACGACGGTCGTTATCAGTTTTACCTTCGATCTTTGCTCGTACGTTTGCAGCATCAGCCCTCCAGCTTATTATTTACCTGACAAGTATATAAGCCTGCTCCTTAATTTTAGCTGAAAACAGACTGCTCTGCCTCAGCTGTCTAAAACTTTTTACGTGGACTTTTTACGTGGCTTGGTTGAGGCGAGCACGTTCTGGCGTTCGGCTTCGAACATAGCTGCCGATCGCTTAAAGTAGTCCGAGAGAATCTCGAGTTCCTCATGAGTATAGCTATCCAGCAGTTTGTTTTGGGCCACCCTGGCTGAAGTAAACAGCGGTCTGAATTTGAGCGCGGCCTCCTTATCGATCATGACCAGCGTGCCGCGCCTGTCGTCTGGGTTTTGCTGTCGTTTGACGAGGCCGCTCTTCTCCAGCCGGTCGATCATAGCCGTCGTTGAGCCGGAGCTAAGTCCGGTGTATTGGGATAGCTCGGAAGGCGTGGCTGCACCCCTGTAAAATATCAGGTCTAAACCTTCAAAATCGGTTGTGTTCAAGCCAAGCTTCTTGCCAATGGCGTTGCGGAACAGGGTGTAACTGATGCCGTTTTCGCGACTATCAATCACTACCTGGCGCTTACGTTCGCTGTTATCCTCAAGGGGCATAAAAATCCTTTGACAGTATCTCGATATTAGAGTATCTTGATTATACAGTTTAATAACCATACATTCAAGGAGGGCTCTATGGCCAATAATGTGCAACTCATTGTATACCCGGCAAAAAATGTCGAGGCTACCAAAAAATTCTTTAATACGTACTTGGGAACTGAACCCTATGTCGACGGTGAATGGTACGTGGGCTACAAGGTCGGTGACATCGAAGTTGGCTTGGACCCGAACGGCACGGCTGTCATCAGCTACATCAATACTGACGACATCGAGGCCAGCTTGAAAACGCTGCAGGGCGTCGGGGCAAAAGTCGTGAAGGACGCCACTGACGTCGGCGGCGGCTTGCAGGTCGCGCAAGTCGAGCTCGACGGTAACGTGGTGGGCCTTAGGCAAGCACCTAAATAGAAGCTTGTCGGCCAGGCTTTGGAACTAGTCAGCCCGGCTTAGTACGGATTGGCTGGAGCTGAACTGTTGCTTGACGAGGAAGACGAACTGCCTGAAGAAGTTGTCGGTGTGGAACTGCTCTGCGATGAAGTGGTGGACGATGGAGTAGCCACCTTAAACTTATCCTGGCCGTTACCCGTAACCTTTCCGGCGCTGTCATCTACGAAGTAGTAGAGCGGCATACCATTGTAGGTATACTGCATTGCGCCGTTGTCGGCGCGCTTAATGGTGCCGACACCAGCTGGCAAATTTGCCGTCGAGCCCGTAGCAACATAAGCCGGCCACTCGGTTAAACAAGTACCTGTGCAGTTGCTAACACCTGAGGTATCGCCACTGTAGGTATAGAGAGGCTTGCCACTGGGGTCGGCCAGATACTGGCCAACACTGGGGTCGGTTTTGGTGATTAGTACCGCGTTGTTGACGGCTGGCGCGTTGGTGGTCGCCGCCGTGGAACTGCTAGCCTTCGCTGCTGGTTTGGATGATTTATGGAAGATGAGAAAGCCTCCCCCGATAACTATGACTGCTACTACGATTGCTATAATTGCTTGTTTCATGAGTATCCTTTCTAAAAATTACTTATTGAGCTGTTAATACCCGCCACCAGCGGAACTTCCCTTATGAATAAACAGCAGGTAAATGAGCCCGTACACCACGATGGCCACTACCACATAAACGCCCAACCAATATTTTTTGGAGTGCTTACCATAACCTTTTCCCGAACCTTTTGATGCTTGTGTCGCAGATTTTTCGCCCATACTATCCCCTTACTTTTGCTAGTACTCAGTAGATAACGGCTAAGACGCCCGGACGTTACAAATTATGTCGTTTTATGTCGTTTCAAGAGATTGCAAGCTATTGGCTATTGCGCTTTTCACCGGTTGCGGAGCGTTCGCCGCTGCTTGTTGCAAATTGGTCTTACAAAACTCGAAGGCCGCGTAGTTGGCGTGCGGCAAATCCTGATAGATCTTAGCTTGATTGGTATAGTCGGCCAGCGTGGCCAGAATTTTATCTGAACTGGCATGACTGGCCACCAGCGCGTTGACTTGCTGGGCGCGCTTCATCATGACCGTTGCCCGGTATTGCGGATGCACGTCAACCGCTACGCTGTCGGAAAATTTCTGGACGGCGTACAGCTTACTCGTCGGTAGTACTGGCTGGGCTATGAGTATTAATAACACCCCTAGCGCCAGTCCCGCCAGGCCGCCAGTTAAGGGTTTTAGCAAGCCATGGAGACGCTGCTCAACGCTCATGCTCTCAGCCTGAGCTGGCTCGTAATGCTTCAAGCGCGGCAGCTCAGCAGCTATATTCGACAGCTCGGAAATCTCTGCCGTCCTGGCCCCCGCTTGACGCAGCTCCTGCTTCAATTGCTTTAGCGCCTGGTCTTTCATGTAATCTTTCATGATAAATACTTCCTCAGTTTCTGGAGCGCTCGATACTGTATAACCCGCACATTGCCTTCGCTGATGTGTAATTTGGTCGCTGTTTCGTTGGCGGATTGACCCTCAATGAAGCGCAATCGCACTACTTCGTACATTTCCGCCGGCAGTTTCATGAGTGCTTGGTGCAGTTCTGCCAGCGCCAAAGCTTGGTCCAGCACCTCACTCATCTCGGGACTATCGCTGACTGCCTGGGACGTTATAGTGCCGTCATCCAGGACGTCCTTCCGCTTGCGCCAGTAGTCAATGAGTGTCGTACGAGCAATCCGATAGAGCCACGCCTTGGATGAGCCACCGGTAAAACTGTTGCGGGTACGCCAGGCTTTTTCAAAGACATTGCTGGTCAGATCCTGGGCCAGCATCTCATCTTTGGTTCGCCAAAACATGAAGCGATATATCCGAGGCTGATTCGCCCGATACATATTCTCAAAGTCTTCCGATGCATCATCCATGGCCTTAGAGGGTAACGATTTTCTACTCATAACGTTACATTCATTGTACGTCGAATCGCGTAAGCAGGCAGTTGGATTCTTCTTTCCGCGTAAGACTTCGTCTAAGTCATATTACAGAGGCGATCATTACAAATACTATATTATACAATGTATTTTTTTGAGATTTTGACGCAAAATTTGACAAATTGGCTGTGGAAATATGACGTAATATAGTTGGCGGTTTCTTAACCATATATGATATTATGACTAAGACATTTAAAACCAACAGAAATAGAAAATTTCCGGCGAGAATGTCGACGTGAGCGTGGAGTTTTGAGCGGTTGGCTAAGGCGCGTGTTCCGTGCGTAGAGCCGAGTATTGATGTAGAGGGTCGCACCCTCAAATTTCAAAGCCCCGGGCAGTCAATGCGATCGCTAGCGAGAGCTCTACGCACGTGACATGAGCATTAGCCAGATAATTACACCAGCCGTTCAGCCGATTACATCGGCATGGTTTCGTAGACGCGCAGGGCGCCATCGGGCTCGTTGAGCACCGGGCAGCCTTTAGCCATGCCGACGGCTTCGTCCATGCTGCTGGCTTTGACAATCGAGTAACCGGTGGACGGCCACTTCGAAATGGCGCTGACACCATCCTTTTTGACCACCTGGCCGCCTTGATTGAACGGATTGCCGGCGTCAACCAGCTTGTCGCCGAGGTCAGCGAACCACTTGCCCCACTCGGCTTGGGAATCCTCCGGCGAAACGCCCTCGCGTACCCCGTTATTGTAATAAGTTAAGACATAGTTCTTCATACCGCTCCCCTTTCTTCATTAGTTGGTAACATAATCCGCGTCGTCACGGCTCATGTCCGATGCTTCAGGCTGG
Organism: uncultured Candidatus Saccharibacteria bacterium; assembly: GCA_964533425.1. Classification (GTDB taxonomy): domain Bacteria; phylum Patescibacteriota; class Saccharimonadia; order Saccharimonadales; family UBA4665; genus CAZHJG01. Next base: position 7,185 of record CAZHJG010000005.1, read on the forward strand.
CGATGTAATTCTCCAGCGTTTGGTTATCACTGCCCCAGGCGGTCTGATACTGCAGTAACCAGTCCTGGGCTTGCTTCATAGCGGGGTGGTTAAAGGCAACAAAATTGGTGCGGCCGACCTTTTTGCGTCGGATCAACTGCGCCTTTTCTAGGATTCTCATATGCTTATGCATGGCCGGCAGGCTGAGCTGATACTCTTCTGCCAATTGACTGACAGTAGCCGGCCGGTACGCCAGCGTATCAATAACGCCACGCCGTTTGGCGTGACTGAAAGCCTCGAAGATAGCGTCCAAGCTGTTATCCATAAAGTTAACCTATAGGTTAAGTATACGCTCCCAGCTTGCTACGTCAAATGAAAAATAATGCTCCGTTTCACTACGCATCAGTCAAAAGCCAAAAGCCGAACGTCAAAAGCAGTCGCAGCCCCTGCAGCGGCTTTAAGCTTTAATGACTTTGGACTTTCAGCCCAAGCGACCGAAGGGAGCGCCCTATGAGAATGAATTTTTACTCAATACGGACCAGCCGGCTTGGTATGGTAGAGACGCTTATGGCGACCGTCGTGCTAGCTATGGTATATTCTTAAGTCATGAAGCCAACGTTTGGTTATATCACCTTGGCCGTGCGCGATCTGGAAAAGACCCTGGCCTTTTATCGAGATGGGCTCGGTTGGCCAACGGAAGGCATCACCGGGCAACAGTATCACGACGAGCGGACCGGCGCCGACGGCACCATTGCTTTCTTTAAGCTACAGAATGGCGTGCTACTCGGACTATACGAGCGCGACAACTTCTCAAAAGACGCCCAAATACCAGCCGACACACCAAGCGCCACGGAGTTCAGCCTGGGCTACCTGGCGGGCTCGAAGGCGGAAGTTGACCGCTTGCTGGCGACTGCCGAAAAAGCCGGAGCCACCCTCACGGCGCCGGCTCACCGGCGACCATTTGGCGTCTATTCTGGCTACTTCAAGGATCCCGACGGGCATTTGTGGGAGATTGCCTGGAATGATATTGCAAGCTGATCGCTAGGGCGTTGTCGGCTGATTCGGATCGGTTGTCTGGCCTGGATCGGTCGGTTGCGTGGGATCGGTCTGGGTTGGGTCTGGCGTTGTCGGTGGGTTCGGATCAGTCGCCTGAGCCGGCGGCGGGCTCTGATCCTGAGTGCCTGACGTGTCGGTCGCCGGAGGAGTCGAGGTGGTTGAGGTTGTGCTGGTCGATGTGGTGGATGATTTGGGCGTTGTCTTTTTGTAGGCCACCGCGGTTTGCACGGTTGGCTGTGTTGTGGTCGGGGTGGTTGTCGCGGCAGCCGGTGTCTGCTTGGTGGCAGTTACGGACTTAATCTCTGGCTGTTTGCTAGCGCCGGATTTTTCAGCAATTGATTTATGCGCTCCGGTATTGTTTGTCATAAAGAAGAACGCACCAGCCAGCCCGACGGCCACCAAAGCCATCAGCACCACCAGCAGCGGGTTGAGGCGGCGCGCCGACTTGGGGGTGACATTAACGGGCAGGGCTGTAGGTTCGTGCACATACGTTTTGTCGCCCAGCGCATACTCTGGCCCCTCAATCCGATAGGTGTTACCGACGCTCAGCGAGCGCACCAACTTGAGGTTGCGACTCAGGGAAAGCTGCAAGCCTCCAGCTGTTTCAAAGACCAGCTGAATATACTTTTGTCCGGGTTTATACTGCCTTCTGACAAGCACACCCGTGAAGTTCGCCATGTTGTCCGCCGGCGCATACATACGTTGTCTTCACACCCTCCCGTTTGCTACTACAATCATACGCCACGCTTGTGCTTATGGAAATTGTAATTTCTACTTTTTTGCACAGCGAATATTATTGGGGATTTTGCTAGTCAACCAGCGATATCTCGGCGGCACCCTCTGCCTGCTGAGCCTGTTTTCGCTCTTGGCGCCAACTTTGCATACGTTTACCGCCAACGGCAAGTATGGCCATGGCGTACCAAGTGAGTGGATTGCCGGCACCGCGCTGAATAAACTGCGCGGTCGGCTCGTTTTGACCGATTAAAGTAACGAGTTCAGCCACACCGGAGGAAGCAAGCCCGATAACAGCCGCGTTATTCCAACCCAACACGCCGCTTAGGCGACGTTGGTCTTCAGGCGGTTTACCCATGGCGGCGGAGGCCAAAATGTAGGGGCTGGTACCGACGTTGTAGCCTGTGACACCTCGACACAGGTTACGGCCCATGAACCGCATCACTTTTTTGAATCGTTCAAACAGTTGGCCACGAGTTTGCTCTGTTGGCTGGGGCGCTTCTAAGCCGGGTAGCATTTTAGTAATCTCCGTCTGGATAACGGGAAAGTTGCTAGCAACAGCTGACATCGCCTGTGGGTAGTGGTCAACGCCGCTGGCGAGCGTCCGAGCACCAATATACGTAAGGGCCCCGCTGACCGCGGCACCACTCAAGCCAGTCAGTTCGGGGCTGCCGCTACTGGCTAATACCTGCATCGTTATCATGGGGGTAATAACGGCCGAAGGAAGTTTAGTCATACCGAATATCTGGTTAGCTACTACTGCCCGGCCAACCCAAATGGTCCGGTGCGGCCGTTCGCTGCTCTCGACGTCGTCTCCGATAGCCTCGCGCACATCTACGAGCTTGTCTTTAAAGCCATGTAGGTGAGTGGCGAACCGACCCGCGTGAGCACTTGATTCACCCTCAACTATATCTGGGTTAACCAGGATGCCGGGATGAGACAGCATAGCTTCGCCCGTCTGAGGGGTCCACGTGATGATGTCGAGAGAGGCTGCCGCCATGATCTTTATTTCCCAGTTCTCTGAATACTACTGGTAGTGTAGCACGAAACGGGCGCTTCGCCGCCTCAGGCGACAGGCGGCCGAAGCGCAATTACTGCGGCGGTGGCGAGGGAGTTTCGATGGACACGTCTTCTTGCTGGCCGGATGGCTTCAGGATGTTGTCGACCATCTGGTCGAGCTGATCGTTGGATAAGTTGGCTTTGACGGCGTAGCCCTCGATACCGTTGGCGCGGATGCCGGAAGGGGCGTCGGCTTCGTTCAGGTTGGAGACGACCAGTACCTTTATGCTTTTGCCCCACTCACTAGCGCGCATCACTTGCAGAATTTGATCGCCGGCCAGCTTGGGCAACATGATGTCGAGCAATACCAAGCTAGGCCGCTCGCGCTCGATAATGGCCAGGGCCTCGATACCTTCATGCGCCACGAAACAGATGTAGCCAAGCGCTTCGAGACGGGTTTTATAGATGTCGGCCAGGGCCGCGTCATCTTCGACGATGACGATCTTCGCCCACGAGCCATATTGATCAGCTTCGTCAGTGTCAGCCATAGTACCCTCATAGTAATACAGTTGGCTGGCGGCGTCTACTTCCGGCCACCGGCGCTTGTTATGCCAAATAAAAAAACCCAAGGCCTCAAACAGCTTTGAAGACTTGGGTTAATGCCGGATTTATGCTCGATCTCCTGAAAGGAGAGAACAAACGGTCCGGCAACCGCGTGGGCGAAGAACTCTCACGTTCCTCGAAGCCCTATGACAGGGAACCTGGTTGGGCTCAACCTGTGTTTTTGATTGTTATGGTTTTGTTGGTTTACTCCTTTTTATTTATGGATAGCCTTGCGCTTGAAGCGCGCTTGAAGATCCGAGAACTGTCGGATAGGTGAGCGACGAGCCGTCCGGTACGTGCAACGATACCATTAGCTTGTTGAAGCTCACTGCGGCAGCGGTTGAATCGTTTTCTACGTAACCGCCTGTGGCTCGAGCCAAAGTTCCTCCACTAGATGTGGCGAAGCCTGTTTCGATAGCCGATCCGGAGGTCGCGTAGTAGGCGATCGGCGTACCAGCTGGCACGTCCTTGCCGACTTCGGCTTGCAGTGAAGCCGTCGCTTGTCCAGCGTCGCTGGGGATCCCGGGCGTGCCCGTGATCTGTTCAGCTACGTAGACATACTTGCCGGCCAGGCTGCCCGAAAGCAACTTGTACCAGATGTACGGTTGGCCGGCGTACCAGTCTGGGAGAACTCCCATGATGTGGGCAGCACCAATCACACGGATCGGTGAACCCGGCGCCATGGAGTAGTCAATCCCTTGGTCCATCCTGGTCGGCGTCACTGGGTTAGTGAACGGGCTGATGTAGCCGTTCGCTCCAATGAAGCCCACATTCAGGCTGGCGTTCTTCAACCTTGCCACCACGTAGTGTCCCCGTCCCAACGGATCGTCGAGATTCGGCGGCACTGTCGTGAGATTCGGCATCCTGTCCGGATTCGAGGCGCTGGCGGCATTGTAGCCACCGGGCTGCGGTCCGACGTAGATCATGGTATGACCTTCGCTGACGCCGCCGCCGGCATTAACGATCAGGATGTCACCAGGTTGAAGCTGGTTAACGCTGGTTATGTTTTTATATGTGGTGTATAGGCTTGAGCCCTCCACGTATTGCAGTTGTAACGAAGTCCCACTGGGTGGATAGTTCGTGTCCGCTCCGGAAGCATGCATAACAATGCCTACGAAAGCGCCACAATCGGCTCCACCGACCGGTGCTCCAGGATTGTACTGCTTGACGGCCGCGGCGTACGCCGGGGTCGGTTGTAATGGGTTTCTTGGCGGATTGACTGACCCAGGTGGTTCTGGCCAGGCCAACTTAAGCGCTTCCTGAACGATCCCCTGAGCGCTTACTGCGCTGGTACACCCGCCGGGCAGACCGGTGAGAGATACCGAAGCCGCCGCGCCCGAAATGGGCGTGAGCGACGGGACGTCACCCGGTTGAGCCGGTGCAATATTGACGTAACCACCCGGTCCATACGAATCGGGAGGCGTGCCAACTTTCAACACGCTGGCGGCGGTTTGCCAGATATCGATTTTAGGGTGGAAAGGACCACCGCCACCGATGTCCAGCTTTTCCAGCACCAGCGTCACACCAGTGTACGGATTGGATACCCGTAACAAGGTATGGGGCGCAAGGTGTCCCAGCGCCGAAAAGTCCAACGGCCCGGATGGATTGTTGCTCAGCTCAGCAAAAGATGCCGGTTGCGAAGCCAGATCTCCATAGGCACCGTTGGGGTCGTTATCGATGCTGGCCACCACCCGTTGTCCGCCAGCCGGAACAGTAGGTGCTGGTGTGGTGTTAGCCACGGGTACTGCCGTTCCAGTGGTCGCCCCTCCTTGGGCGTACATTTGGGCGTGACTCATGACATCATCCACGTAAGCCGTGGAATGATTGTAGGCGAAGATCGCCCCTCTGAGATTGGTCGCTGCCCCGCTTTGTTTCAGCAGGTTGGCGGCCGCAAAGATGGCGTCCCACGGATTGTACGGGTCTTTCGTCCCGTCACCGTTGCCATCCACGCCGTAAATCGTCCATGACGATGGTAGGAACTGCATCCAGCCGATTGCACCGGCCGAACTGGTACTGAGGTTGCGCCCGAAATCCGTCTCCACATAGTTGATTCCCGCCAGGACGTTCCAGGGAACGCCCGGGTAACGCTGGGAAGCGGCCATGTAGATCTGGATCAGCGGGTACGGTTTGTTTGGTATCTGGGAAATTGCGGCGGCCGTTGGCGCGCCTCCGCTTCCAGTACCGGCTACTACGCCTCCTGACGAGCAAAGCGCCTGCTGCTGTGCCTGAATACCGGCGATCACGAAAGCAATCGCTAGTACTGCCAGCACGGGAACCGCGAACGGCCACAGCAAGGCTCCCAGCCACAAGAGAATCCTTCTCTTTACATGGGAGGTGACTACACGGATCTTACTTTTCCTTTTCCTTTCAGGCTGTTCAGAGGCGATGTGGTCACCCCCTTCCTCCGGTGTTGTTTTTGTTTTTTATGCTGCTCGGGGCAGATCCGTCTGTCCGTGCATGAGATGACGCGTCTCCATGACTGGCCGAAGCCGGCGTGGGATGACGTGCTCAACCTCAATGGCAGGTTGGTTCCCCACTTTATGGAGGGCCCAGCCTGGCGGTAGCTGCGTTACTCTTTCGGCTTCGGCTTCGGTGAAATTCAGCGCTTCTGCGCTGACCTTCATCTCCCCTTCCGGCTGGCGGAAACAGATGGTGACCTCCGAGTCCTCCTTCAGACCCTTGATCGCCTCAATGCTGCCTGACCTGTCAAGGTCGGTCAGCCGGTGCGTGACGATCCAGTTCGAGACACCCCACGTTCCTCCAAGCTTGAAGGCTCGTTGGAGTGAGAGCACGAACTCCGGGTAGGCCGCCAAGTCCCAGGCCTCGTCGTTAATGACTTTGTGGAAGCGCTTCATTGGATTTCGGCGCGCCCACAGGCTTTGGGAAAACATGTTGATCAAGATGATCATCATTAAGGCGGCTTCGCCTTGTAGCCCTGCAACGTTCATGACCAGAAGCGGCGTCTCGTCGAAGAGCCCCGGCGATGTTTCCTGGTGGTACATGCCCACCAGATCACCTCTAGTCAGCCGTTGCAGACCGAGAGCCATCTTGTAGCCGATCGTCACGAGTTCGTCTTTCGACTTCCTCATGTCGATGGCCATGCTCTCCGAGGGGTTGAACAACTTTTCCACGACAGCAGGGAGAGTTGGCATGCGCCGCGTCCCAACGCCGTAGTGGTTGTGGGCATCCGTAATGGCCGTCCACAGTAGTTCTCGCTCCACGATGCCGAGCTGCACCGTATCGTCATTGATGGCGGTGCAAGCCAGTGATGCAACTAGGTCGCGCTGAACACCAAGGTCCATAACGGCCTCATCCAGCGGATTAATGAACGTTTGAGCTTCCTTGCCCACTCGTACAATCCGTGCATACCCGGGGGCCTCTTCGTTGATCTGGTCAACCAGAGCGGTGTATTCCCCTTTGGGGTCAATCACCAGGTGATTAAACCCGACAATCACGCCGCAGTAGATCATGAACTTCACCGTCATCGACTTGCGATAGTTGATGTCGCCCAAGACCTTAACGTTGGCGTTATTCAGGAGTTTCGCCTGGTACAACATGTACTCGTCGAAGGTATGGATGCCACCGGAACCGTCACGACCGCAACGGCCGTATGGAAGTCCCGGTATCTTCTCGCCCGTCAGTGGATGAATGAGTCCGCTTTCGGTAAAGAATGGGTGGACCGCGCTGAGATGCCTCGATGTTGCCATATGTACAGGCAACCGAGCACCCAACGCGGCCTCCGTCCAGTCTTTGACTGTGCCCGGCATGGTTGTTCCTTTCTGTTTTCGTTTGAGGTTCCTCCTGCGTATCGGGATTTGGAGTCAGCTTGTCCTACCTCCTAAATCCAGCTGGGCGGCTCGTAGTCACGAAGACCTCGGCCAGCCGGCAAAAGCGCTTCAATGCCTTTTGCTTGCATGCCCTTGAGCGGCTCGACCAGGAATCTTGAGCCCGACCAAGCACTGCGCAGTCGGTCAGCATTGCTGTTGACCTCCTCCAGACTGGCACCGGTGACATCAATGTACACCGTTACCTGTCCGACCTGTCCGATGTTGCGGGCAACTTCTCCTTCATGCCCAGTGGTCAACTCCACGCTGACTTGCTGCGCTTGAGTGACCAGCTTGCGTGCCTCCTGCCGGTCAACAATCCTTCCCGTTGCCCCTGCGGACGCAAATTCGGCCCGCCTTTGAGCATGCTTGGGATCGATCATGTTGAAGACGGCAGTCACCGTTTTGGGAATCGGGACTCGCAAGAGATTCCAGAACTGGTCCGAGAACATCCCTGATCGCGGAAACTCAGCAATGTAGAACCCCTTGTGGTACGTCAACCCAAGCTGACAATAGTCATCTTGGGTAAAATTGGCGTACTTAGGCCAGGCGACATGCTCACTGAGCAAGTCGTAGTCGTCTTGCGGCCCTTGCCATTGCTCCCATAGCGGCTGGCCGAAAACAGGATCGAGTGAAAGTCTGTTTTCGATGACCAGCTCGTTGTACGACATCAACCGGGCGGCCTTCACCCCAACGGGGCTAAAGCCCAGGCCAACGCCCATGAGAGCGTTATAGAAGTCCCAGCCGTAGCGCAGCAATACTTCTTCAACGCTGCCCATCGACTTGGCTTCTCGTTTAACTTGTGAGCCTCGGATCGTCAGCGACATCGTGGTGCGATGCTCCAATGATTCGCCGCCCATCTCATCAAACCAATCGATGAGATGCTGCTCATTCGGTGCCGAGGTTCGGCTGAGGTTGGCGGCTTTCCGTAGCTCGCTGAGCGTTTTTTCGGGGTACTGCTGTTCGTTCAGGATGGTCTGGAAACGCCAAGCAAACCGATGCAGTGGACTGTCACCGGGTGCCATGTCGTCCAGCAGCCTAGCGAAATGATTGAGCAGCCCTTCGCGGCTCGAATCATTCGCACTAAGGAGCGACGAGCCCCGCCACCAGAGCAAACTGGTGTAGGTATCGTAGCGCCGGTCACGCACCACCCCCAAAGGAGCGGGCGGTGGTTGGCCTTCTTCGACCTGAACATTTTGCGGCTGGTGAGCGATGAAGTCCATCCGCCCAATTTGCCTGATTGGCTTCGGCCTTCGGACATTCTTGTCGTCGATCCCAAAGATTTCGCCCTCCACCATGTCATCCGCAGTGAAGGTTCCCTGGCTGAGCTTGTGGTTAGCTACGCGATAGGCCTTAGCCACCGCAGTCGTCTGCATGTTGTCAAACGGCTGAACTGCGAAGCCCACGAGGTACAGCACGACAAGCAATACGGCCATCCCCACACCGACGACAGCTGCACCGGCGGCTGTGCCAGCGACGATGAACATGAAGCCCACCAGGACCACCAAAGCGGCCCAGGCCAGTTTGAAATTGAGCTTGACGGGGCCGAACTGAAGCGGTACTTGCTTCAGAATGACTCGGCGAACCTGCTCAACATTAGCCACGAAGGCTCCTTTCTAAGTAGACGTAGGCATCGCAGGCTCCTTGCCTTTGAACACCATTGTTGACGAAAACTACGTGCGGAGCAGCCCGCGCGCATTCTGTACTGCGTTTCCGACACTAAAGTTCATCCCTGAGATGGCTTTCCATCCCATGAAAACGAGGACTGGTGTCAGAATCAGACCAGCGGCTCCTTGAATGAATGGTTGTGCACCACCACTAGAGCCAATGAGTCCGATCGAGATCACCAGCGATAGTGCCATCATTGGCTTGACCAGGATTGTGGCAATCAAGGTCAACAGGCTTCGCTTAAAGAAGCCTTCTGCCCAGCCGCCGAACATGAACAACCCAAACGAAACCAGGGTTGCCACTACTGCAGCCTCTAGGATGCCGTTGCGGAGGACCAACATGATTTCCGTCAAGATGCCGCCCATCACCCCGATAAAGAGGAAAATGACCGGCAGCAAGATAGCCGCAAAGCTACCTATCAGAGAACCATTGCCGAGTCCCACGGTCAGATGATGCAGAGTCGTAGAGGTGTTCTTTCCGAACGCGTTCAACAACCCCGCAGACACTTGTTTGTCGCACACCGCCGTGACTACGCCCGTCAAAGCCGGCAGGATCGGTATCGCCCACAAAAACACAGGCAAAGAAATGATCGCTGCTCCGGCCTCCCGGACGTTCAATGTGACGGTGCCCCTGGTTAGCCGGAAGAAGAATCCGACAAGCCCCACGATCAACACTCCGCCCAGAACCAGGGCATATTCCCTGACGAACCAGCCGGCCGTGATGGTGGGTGAACCGCTGTTATTGATGAATTTGATTTCATCACTGAGCACCGATGAAACAGCGTCAGCTTCGGCCCCAGCGACCCCTTGCAGGATCGGATGGACAACCGCTCTGACGGCCGAATCGGCCACGGAGCCCGCAATGCCGGTCACGGTCGTGACAGGATTGGGAAGCCCCACGCCAACGCCCCCGACCGAATGCGCCACGCCGCCGTGCTTCTTGCACGACGCCCGCGCCGCCGGATCGGTGAGCGTATTACAGTTGACGTGGATGGTACTGGGTGCCGCACGAGCTGCATTTGGCGTGGCGAGTGACGCACCGAGCGTAACGCACATCGCAAGGATGGGCACTACCGCCGGCAGCCACCTCCACCTACCGGTCAGTCTCAACATAGGTTTTGTATCCCTTCAGGTATGGCTGGAATCGTTTCTCGGTTGCCTGGAGGCTCAGCCCGTTAATAGGGCTGGGAGCTTGGCTGGCTGGCGGATCGTCGGTTTCGACGTACAGCCACTTGTTGCCATGCTTCTCCAGCTTAATGACCGAAATGCCAGGAACCATATACTGCAGGTTCTTAGCAGTGACGTAGTTGGTAATGCTGTACAGATTGACCGTTGCCTGCGTATCGGTGAACCGCATGACGCGGTACAGTAGCACGCTGACGTAGTAGTTGGCATTGTTGTTGACCTGCGCCTGCTGCACGCTGTCGTAGCCAAAGTCCGTGGCCAGCGCTGGCCCTTCTTGGGCAAGCGACTGCGCGACCTGTGACTGCTGACTGGGTACAACAAGCTGCCGGACTACGGATCGCATTTCGTTGGCCGGTAAAAATACCGCCGCTGAAATGTTGGTCGACGCCGTAATCGCGGCGGATACTGCTTCTTGCTCGTCTGGCTTTAGCTTCGGGGGCTGGCCCGTTTGCCCACTCGCCGGCGGCTGCTGTATGGCAGCTTGAGGTGTCGTGGTCGTGGTAACTGTCGGCGCTGTGCTAACAGTTGGGGCTGGCACCGTGGTGACGGTCTGCGGTGTGGTTGTCTGGGCATTGGCTGCTAGGCCTTTCCCCTTTTGCACACCACTAATGACAATCAACAAGGCCCCTAACACCAAAAGCAGCCCGAGAACGCTGATTGCGAGCTTTCGCATAGTTCACTTTACATGTTGGAGGAGTGGCCCTAACTGAGCGACCACTCCTACGTTTGGACGGACACGGACATGTTCCGGCTCAGAGACCCAAGAACGACGTCCACTTGTTGAGGCCTGAAGCGCCGGCGTATATGAGCGCGAGAACGATCACACAAGCTGCGCTTAGAAAAACGCCTCGAGCGATGCCGCCATCCTGCCTCTTGCTGGCAAACGACGTTGCCGCCAGGAAGAAACCATAGAAGAAGGCCACGACCAGGACCAGCGCCATCACGCCCAAGGCGAAATCGGCCAGCTTGGTCAGCGGCCCCGAGATGGGGCTGTTGGTGTTGGGACTGATGTGCGGCAAACTCTGAGCCGCCACCGTCACTATCATGTTGTGCAATGACAGCACTGATTGCTCCTTAGGTTGCGTATTACTCCGTTGTTGGCGAGGCGGTCACCGATCTTTCGGAATCAGCGATCGACCCATTATGGGTTTCTTCCGGGACAACTTCTGCCCTGACGACGGCGATGAGTGCCTCCTTCAAGAGCACTTTGATCTTCCGTGGAATTTTGTTGACGTCGACAACCTTGCCTTTTGCCATGTACTGGTTGAAGGGGATTACGTGCACACGAGCAAGAGGAAACTCGAAATCCAACGGCGCATAAGGCTCACCACCGTTCTCCTTGTTTGGCTCATGCATTACTTCCGTGTAACGTTGGGCGTACACCATGCGTTGACGGTAAATCTGCTTATTAGTGCGGACTTTATCACCGACAACTATGATGACGCTATTGCGAACCTTCACCGGCACGCCAAGGTTGGAGTACCGTTGCATGGTCTTGCCCAGGTCTTTTTCCGAGTTCGCCATATGGACGTTCCCGGCGAAAACCAGGGTTTGCGCCATTTCAACAGATCCACGATTGGTCGGACCCTTGATCTCGTTACCGAGATCGCAGACGACCGTGTGGGCCTGCAACTTAACGTTTTTGAGCGCTTCCCGGAATTTGTAAAGGGCGATCTGCTCGTTAAGCACCGGGTCACTGGCAATGACCATAACGCCGGTCTGGCGATGCGAGTCAGCTTCCTCAAAGAAGCTGGCCAGCGAGCCCAGACCACCTGCCTCGAACTTTTTAAGATAAGCCCGAAGCTGAATCGTGTGACCTTCGTCGATGCCCAGCCGGTCAGACGTACTGCCCGGGCTTTCATTGACATCGAAGGCCGTCATGAGGCGCTTGATCACATGCGCGTAGAACGCGATGAGCCAGACTGCCAGAGCGGTTTTGGCGCTGCCACCCTTCGAGTTGGCGAACGCGATGATCTTTTGTACATCCCGAAACTCCCAGAGCTTCTCGTCCGCCAGAGCATCACGCTCCGCCCACGAAGGTGTAGCAATCCATTGCCAACCCAAGCGAACATACATACGCTCGCCTATGAGCTTCCAGAAGATGCCACGTAGACCGCGCCCCGGGACCGGCTCCTCAGGTTCGTAACGAACCGGCAGGAAACGGTCGAGGATTTTTCGGTCGAACGCGAATGGAAGCGCCAGCAGCAGGATAAGCACGACAAGGATCATCACGACGCCCTTAAGCGCGACGACGGCCACTGCCAGGCAGACCAACACTGCTGCGACGAGCCCGATCTTGACCAACAGCTCCTTCTGAGGACTTCTGTACTTCTGAGGGAGCTTCGGCCTGAGTCGGGGCTGCGGCTTCTTGCGCGCTGGCTTTGCCTCCGGTGGTGACGCCTCTTGCGGCGCTTCTTCTACCGCGGAAGAAGTTTCCTCCACGATTTCGGGTACCTCCGGCGGCTCGGCATGTTCTGTAGTTCCGTTAGGTGGTCCTTCACCTTGACGCGGACGGTGCCGTCTGGGTTGCGGTACGCCCCCAATCGGCGGTGAATTGTTGTCATAGGCCACGAGGGCCACCTCCTCCTTAATCTAGAGGTACTGTGATTTGTATATTTTGATTAATTTGTTTGGCCAAGTTGTTAAGCTACAACTTTCCTGAAGCGGGGCTGCAGGCCGGATTTTCTTCCGGTCTGAGCGCTTGCCAGCGAGAAGCCGTCCCAGCGCCTAGACCGAAAGACAATCTGTTGGCTGGTATGTTAATCCACCTGTGTACGCTTCACGCCCCTCTTGTACATTTAGCATCATGATACAACCTGTGTTACACAAAATCAATGTTGTTGTTTCGTATACATTACCTCCTCTAACGGGGGTGAGTGATAATCTGGTTCGTTGCCGGGCCTCTGCAAACGTTATATAGTCAGGCCTATGTCTCCGGCATGTCCGTTGAGACCGCACGTTTACTTCAAGCGGGTTAGCATCCATCTTTGTCTAAGGAGTATTATGCCTCTCTCGAGGAAAGTTACTATTCACCTTATTTTCGTCGGGCTGGCTATCGTGGCCGCTTCATGGGTTCCATGGGATTTGCTGTACAAAGCAATCGTTGGGTTGATCGTTGTTCTCTTCGGCCTGATCTACGGGAAAGCCGTAGAGCGACGAGAGATCGTGCACCACAAGTTATGGCAGCGTCTCAAACGTGAGAATATACGCCACAAGACACGTCGACATTGGTTCGCGTTGACCCCTGTGGCCATGGCGCTTTTCGTAGCGGTCCTGCTGTACGTCGGCAGCCTGTTTGCCAGCCCGATCCACCTTCGGGCGGCGAGCTCAGGGCAGTCTTCGCAGTTTCCGCAACTCTCACCAGAAATACCGTCACTGGGCCCTACGCCCCCGAAAAAGGGACAAAAACATCACCGACAAGCCTCAGGAGCTTCACCACGGCTGCCAAGCAGCATCACCATACCACTTGACCTCGTGTTGTTAATCGCGAGTCTCGCGACACTGTTGGTGGCCGCCTGGCTGTTCGTTCTCTGGTGGCAGCGAATCTTCGTGGTTACGCAGAGTAACCTGGTCCTGCTCAGGGACCCGCCGACGTTTTTGCCATTCATGCCGCAAAGCGACGCGCCTTGGCCCGTCTATATTTTCGACAATGTTTCTTCCAGCGCGCCCTTCCCTGGCAATATGCTAGGCTACGGGACCGTGAGTGTGGAAACGCGAGATCAAAAGGACAATGACATCAACTACATGCCTTTTATTCCGCGTGAAGAGGACTTCGCTGAACTGCTCCGCAACCTCAAGGACTTGACTCGGAGATCTCATCTGAACGCCCAACCCGTTTAAGCAACGTGCGCCCGGCGACGGTCATCTTTTATAGATTGACAGTCGCCGGGTGTTTTACTTTTGACGACAGATTATTATGTTTATGCTATAACTACAGCATGGAAGATAAGCCAGTTTCGCCCGAGTCAGAGGAAAACCTGCCTCAGGACGGGCCGGCTCATAACGAAGCAGTCGCGAGCCAGCCAGTTGACGCAAACTCTGAGGCAACTCCGCGGCAGGAATCCCAAGATACCCCGCCGGTCGAGGAGGCAGAGACTACGCCGCCAACCGAAGTTAAACCCGGTTCATCCCCGTCTGCCCCGACGGCGCCAACGGTAAAGATTTCGGCCGCACCTAAAATCGTGGTCTCCAAAGGCAAGTCAAAGAAGAAGTGGTTGCTGCTCGGCCTACTGGTGCTCCTAGTGGCCGCTGGCGTTGCCTTCTGGTTCGTTCATAAGCATCACAAAACCGCCCCAGCAACGGTCAAGCAGGCACAAACCGCCACCAAGGCGGCCGCCAAAGTCCAGGGCCTGCAGCTCGACACCAAGAAAAACTACGGCAACAAGTACGCTAACGGCATACTGCCCGTCGGCGACGGCAAGTATTCAAAAACTGCCGCCAAGGCCGGCTACGTCTACGCCTGCAGCACCTACGCCCAAAACCTCAGTTCCAGCCAGGGTGGCGCCAGTACCCGCGGCCCGTGGTTCACCAACAACAATACGGAGTATGACGTCAACAAAAAAGTGCAGGTCAACGGCAACGTCATGTGGCAAAGCAGCTTCAACATGTCGCTCAACGGCGGCAAACGCGTGATTACCACCAACGACCTGCCGACGCATCCCACCGGTATTTTTCCCATCGCCAGCACCGACCCTGCCTACGCCTACGATCGCAACCCGAACTCCATCAAGGGCCAGACCCTGACCTACACGCTCACTGCTAACCCGACCTACGGCTCACCGCAGTGTATGGGCGGCGAAGCCGGGGTCATGCTGACCGGGGTCGCTCTGTTCAACGCCTTTGACGCCGGAGGCCGCGACGCCGGGGCCTGGGAAGTGCAGGACCAGTGTAGTGGCCACCCTCAGTCTGACGGCATCTACCACTACCACACCCTGAGCAGCTGCATCACCGACACCTCGGTGTCGACAGTCATCGGCTACGCGCTAGATGGCTTCCCCATCACCGGGCCCAAAGTCGGCCCCAATAACATCCTGACTACCTCCGACCTCGACGAGTGCCACGGCATTGTCAGCGCCGTCAGCCTCAATAACAAGCAAGTTACCACCTACCATTACGTCATGACACAGGACTTTCCCTACTCCGTCAGCTGCTTCCGGGCCATACCCTCCCAGACCACACCATCAGGCGGTGGGCAGAGTCAAGGCCAGAGCCAAACTCCCTCGCAGGGGCAGCCGACTGGCCCGCCCCCACCGCCAGCGCGAGCTACACCGTTCTAGTCAGTTGTTTCGAGTTGCCTAGCAAGTACTTTGTTAATTTCCAGCCGCGCGGCGTCCTGAAGTGTTTCGGCCACGAACTCGGCCAGTTGGCCATTTGGTAACTGCATAGCCTCAAACGCTTTCAGCCCCTGGTTATACATAAGCCTGGAAGCGTGGAGATGCTTCTGGAGTAGCTTGGGATACGACCGACGCAGCCGTTCCCGTATCCGTTCGCGTTTGTGAGCTCGGACACGCCGGAGTAGTCGAGTGACTGGCGTGACGCCCTCAAAACTGGCTTCCATGTGCGCCACAGCGCGCTCCACTATCATGTCAGCTTGTGGATCTGGCGGCATTCGCCGCCGCGGTTTTTGCTCTTGCGCTCGCTCAAACCGCTTGATTTCACGGACATAGCGCTTGACGTCCAGCTCCTGCGTGCGCTCAGCCACTGCTTGCTCGCCTAAATACTTGTTGAGCGCCTGCTTGTAACGGCCGCGGATAATGTCATAACGGTTACTCAAGTCCGGGAAGGCCCTAACGGCCTCCACCGCGTCGTGCATGGCGTGCCAGGCCGAGTCGCTCCTGGCATACCCGAGGTGTGGGGCCAAAACTGACTGCTCGATGCTCGTATCATTTAGTACTGTCAATAACAGATAGTGCGCCGCCTTGGCCTGTGAAGTCGTCGGATCAAGCACGTCCGACACTTCAAGCCCTTCACCGCGAAAATTATTAGCGGTGGCGTAAATAGCTCGGTCAATCGCAACGGATTGCGGCACGGTTAACGGTTCGCTTTCCGGTGAATACCAAAACTGTACCGCCGGATCGTCTTCGGGCGGCACGTGTTGCACGTCTGGTTCGACTAACGTGAGGTAATGATTATCTTCCTGTCTCGCCATGGCTGTCGTCCTGTCAAGCTTCAATAATTCTGTTATACGCCCCGGCGACAGCGGCGGCCTGTATAAATTTTCACTAATATACTTGCGCTTTACACAAGCGTCTGTTAGATTCTATGGAAGTATGCAGACCGGGCCTGACACAAAAAAGAATCAGCAATCGGCGAATCGCTCCTCCGGGGGCGATTTTTTTAAGCGCCGGCGCGGCGTGCTGAGCCTCAGCGACGGCACTACCTTCCGTGGTCGGATACCGGATTGGCAGCAGGGGGTTCAGGTCGGAGAGGTGGTCTTCAATACCGGCATGACCGGTTACGTGGAATCGTTAACCGACCCTTCGTACTCCGGACAGATCTTGGTGTTTACCTATCCGCTCATCGGCAATTACGGCGTGCGGGTCAGCTCTGGCGAGTCACCGCGCATTCAGGCCAGTGGCGTGGTGGTGTCCGAAGCAGCCCTGACCTACAGCCATAGCGGCGCCGAGCGGTCGTTCCTGGACTGGCTGAAATCTCAGAGCGTTCCAGTCCTGCTGGAGGCCGACACCCGGGCGCTGACCAAGCACCTGCGCACCCGTGGGACCATGGCTGGAGCGATGGCCGACAAACGCGTCAAGCCGGCCGATATCCGCCTGAAGCCCTCATTCGTGTCTATCGACAAGCCCATCACCTACAATCCAACCCACAAAAAGAAAGTCATTCTAGTGGACTGCGGCGCCAAAGAGAACATTCTGCGCTCGCTGCTGGCTCTGCCGGTACAGGTCAAGCGGGTACCGCACGATTACGACTACACTCAAGAGGCTTATGACGGCGTACTGCTGTCGAATGGTCCTGGCGACCCCACTGACTACGCCGCCGCGGTGAAGATTGCCGCAAAAGCGCTCCAAAAAGGCCAGCCGGTGTTCGGCATCTGCCTGGGCAGCCAAATTATGGGCCTGGCCGCTGGCGCCAAAACCTATCGGCTCAAGTTCGGCCACCGGGGGCACAACCAGCCCTGCCTAGAGAACGACGGACGCTGTTACATTACCAGCCAGAACCACGGCTATGCCATCGACGAACGCAGCTTGCCCTCCGGCTGGCGCGTTTCGTTCCGCAACCTGAATGACAACTCAGTCGAGGGTATCGAGCATAAAACCAAGCCGTTTTTCTCGGTGCAATTTCACCCCGAAGCCTGCCCCGGCCCGACTGATACCGGCTGGCTATTTGAAAGGTTCCATAAATCGCTATGAGTAGACGGTTAACGGTATACGGTATACGGTATACGGTACGCCAACCCTATACCCTATACCGTATACCGTATACCTCCTTACCTCCCTCGGAGTCACACGCATGACTACTCCTTCGCCTTTGAAGAAAGTGGTGGTTTTGGGTTCCGGAGGTTTGCGCATCGGACAGGCTGGCGAGTTCGACTATTCCGGCTCGCAGGCTATCAAAGCGCTCAAAGAAGAAGGCATTTATACCGTACTCATCAACCCCAACATTGCCACAGTACAAACCGACGATGACATGGCCGACCGGGTGTACTTTCAGCCCTTGAACGCCCAAAAAGTCACGGCTATTTTGCAGCGCGAAAAGCCGGATGCCGTGATGCTCAGTTTCGGCGGCCAAACGGCCCTGAACCTGGGGCTGGAGCTCAACGACAGCGGCGTGTTTAAAAAGCTCGGCATCCGGGTGCTTGGCACGCCGGTATCGGCCATCAAAATCACCGAAGATCGTGACCTCTTCAAGAAATCCCTGAAAGAAATCGGCACCCTGACTGCCCGCAGCCTCATTGCCTACAACCTCAAGGAAGCGCTGGCCGCCGCCCGCAAAATCGGCTACCCCATCATGCTCCGATCCGGCTTCTCTTTAGGCGGGCTGGGCTCCGGGCGGATCAACAACGATGCTGAACTCAAACAGCGGGTCAGCGAAGTACTGAAGGCCGTGCCACAGGTACTGATCGAAGAATACCTGGCCGGCTGGAAAGAGGTGGAGTACGAGGTCGTCCGCGACCAGGCCGGCAACACCATCACCGTCTGCAACATGGAAAATCTGGACCCGATGGGCATTCACACCGGCGAAAGCATCGTGGTAGCGCCGTCACAAACACTGACCAATCACGAATATCACTACCTGCGCGAAGTCGCCATCCGGACCATCAACCATCTTGGCATAATCGGCGAGTGCAACATTCAGTACGCGCTCAATCCGGCCAATGGTGACTACCGGGTCATCGAAGTGAACGCCCGCTTGTCGCGCAGCAGCGCCTTGGCCTCCAAAGCCACCGGCTATCCACTGGCGTTCGTGGCCTCGAAACTGATGTTAGGCTACAAACTTAACGAGTTAAGAAACGCGGTTACTGGTAAAACCTCGGCCTTCTACGAACCAGCGCTGGACTATCTAGCGGTCAAGATGCCGCGCTGGGACCTGGCCAAACTTAAGTCCAGCGACCACCACATCGGCTCTGAAATGAAGAGCGTCGGCGAGGTCATGGCGCTGGGCCGCTCCTTCCCCGAAGCCCTGCAAAAGGCCATCCGCATGCTGAACATTGGCGCCCAGGGACTCAGTGTGCACCCGTATGAGTTTGCCGATCCGCTGGATGAAGTGGAGCATCCCACCGACCGCCGCCTGTTCGCCGTCTATGAAGCCCTGAAGCGTGGCCACAGTCCTGCCGAACTTCACGATCTGTCGAAAATCGACCGTTGGTTCCTGGATCACCTGGCCGCGATTTTAAGCGTCGAGCAACAAGTAATCGGCAAAACGTTGAGCCCGGAACTGCTGCTCACCGCCAAGCGTATGGGTTTTGCCGACAAAACGCTGGCCTCTCTGGCCAAAAGTAGCGAAGACAAGGTTCGCGCCAGCCGCCAACAGCACCGCATTCTGCCCGTCATCAAGCAAATCGACACCTTGGCCGGTGAGTTCGATGCCGAGACCAATTACCTGTACGTGACTTATCATGGCGACAGCCACGACGTGAAGCCGCTCGGCAAAAAAGCCGTGACGGTGCTCGGTTCCGGTCCCTACGCCATTGGCTCCTCGGTGGAGTTTGACTGGTGCGCGGTTAATACCGTGAAAGCGCTGCAGGCTTACGGCCACCAAACCATCATCATCAATTCCAATCCCGAAACCGTTTCGACTGACTTCGACCGCTCCGACCGGCTGTATTTTGATGAGCTAACGCTGGAGCGGGTGCAGGACATCGCCGATTTTGAACGGCCCAAAGGCATTGTGGTATCCGTGGGCGGTCAGATTGCCAACAATCTGTCATTACCACTTGCTAAACGCCACTACCCCATACTGGGCACCGCGCCCGAGCGTATCGACAACGCCGAAGACCGGCAAAAATTCTCGTCCATGCTAGCCCAACACGGCATCGACCAACCGGCCTGGGATCAAGTGAGCGATCTGAAAACTGCCAAGCGCTTCGCCGCCAAGGTCGGCTACCCGGTGCTGATCCGTCCGTCGTACGTCCTCTCTGGCGGCGCCATGAACGTGGTGCGCAACGAAGAGGAAATGGAGCAGTACCTTGGCGAGGCCACCAGATTGTCGCCAGATCACCCGACGGTCATTTCGCAATTTATCCTGAACGCCAAAGAGCTGGAGATCGACGGCGTGGCCAAGGATGGCAAGCTGGTCATTTACGCCATTTCCGAGCACATCGAAAATGCCGGCGTGCACTCCGGTGACGCTACCGTGGTCTACCCGGCGCAGCGCTTGTATCTGGAGACAGTCCGGCGGGCTAAGCAAATTGCCCGCCAGGTTGTCAAAAGCCTGGAGATCAGCGGCCCGTTTAACATCCAGTTTATCGCCAAGGATAACGAGCTGAAGGTTATTGAGTGCAATGTGCGGGCCTCGCGCTCCTTCCCGTTCGTATCCAAAGTGTCCGGCCACAACTTCATCGCCATCGCCACGGAGGCCATGCTGGGTCTGAATAATAAAACTATCTATCAGACGTTGGAGCTCGATCACGTCGGCATCAAAAGCCCGCAGTTCTCGTACAACCGACTGAAAGGCGCCGACCCGGTGGCGGGCGTGGAGATGGCTTCCACCGGCGAAGTCGCTTGCTTTGGTAGGGACGTCGAAGAAGCTTTCTACACTTCCTGGCTGGCCACCGAGCAGCAGGTCCGCGGCAAGAGCATCTTTATTAGCATACCTGACGAACAGAAGCATAAATTCGTAGAAGAAGCCGCCGCGCTGGCCGACCAAGGCTGGAAACTGTACACGACGGCTGGCACTCATCAATACTTCAAAAAGCACGGCATCCGTTCTACCCGCTTGCATAAAATCAGCGACCGTAAAGAACCGAGCGTGCACAGCGCCGTCGAAAAGCGGCAGCTTGATCTGATGGTAAGCGTGCCCGATGCTCTGGAGCCGGGCAATGACGGCTATCAAATCCGACGCCTGGCTATCGATCACCACATTCCCCTGTTCACCAATGCCGAAACCGGCCGCCTGATGCTGAGCTGCTTGGCCAACCCCGAACTACACGACATCCAGCCTCAACACTGGCGGGAATACGTGCCCAACGACGCCTAACGCCTCTGACATTGTTGTCAAATTTGCTTTGAGGCTCATTCTATTGTGTTTGTAAGTTTATTTACAGCCGCCGCCGTGGTGCTCGATATTAAATAAGTATGCAATAAACGGAGTATCCGCATTAATGAATACCGGGGAGGCTGACCATGGGAAAACTGATCGAGATTCTGGCCCTGTTGAGCATAGTGACTATATTTATAGGTTCCGTACTGTTTCCGGAGAGCAGCTTTATGTGGCTAGCGACGGTGACGTCGAATTTGACGCTGCTGCGCATCGTACTGATTACGCTTATTGCCACCTTGCTCATTAGTGGCTCACTATTTGACCATCACTTACACTGGTTGCTCGGCATTTTTGCGGTCGGGCTGGGAAGCTGGGCGCTGTACGGCACGTATGATAACCACTTGCAAATACTCGATGGCTTGTCATTCCTAGGCACCAGTATCGCGTTAGCCCTCGAGGCCCTACAACCCAACCTGGAGGCAGAGCCGGCACCAGAACCAGTGGCACTCAGGCAATTGAGCACCGGCGTGAAGCAAAAAGTGGCCATTTACACCTTGGCCGCCTACGCCATTACCCGCTTTTTGACACTCACGCATCCGTTCGGGCATCACAAGTTGCAGCAGACCGAATCCAAACCCTCGAGCGCCTAGAATTTCGACTTCCGCCGTGGTCTATGAATGATTAAATTTATAGACTTACCTCACGAGCGAGAACTGATAGTTACAGGGAGACATGCCAAAATCAACCAGTCGGAGCCGCGACCTTTCCACTAAAGAAAAGCGCACCATCATGCTTGTAGGCCTGCCGAGCAAACGTGCTAGTTCTTCGCAGTCATCTGCAGCACCGCGTGATTATTGCCGGCTGGGTCATTGAAGAAAGCAATCTTCATCATGCCGTAGTCGGCCACGCCGTTCACGTCGGTCTTTAAATTCTGTTCCGGCAGATCGTACTGCTCGAAAACCACGCCTTTGGCTTTCATTTCCGACATAGTTTGGGCAAGATCGTCAACCGTGAAGTTCAAAAGCGTATACGTTGCCGGTTTGTGATTTGGCTTGGGGTAGATCATGATCATTTTGCCATCTTTCGGCTTTATCTGTAAGACGCCCATCTCTTGCACCACCGTCAGACCGAGCACCTCAGCGTAAAACTCCTTGGCTTTGTCGAGATCATCAACCGTAAAACTAACCATTAGGGGCACGTCTTTAAGCATTTTCTGCTCCCGGCTTACCAATATTCATCATCCAGTTGATATGGTATTTGTCGGTCAGGGAACCGAATAGATCGCCCCAGTACATAGGTGTCAGTCCTTGGTTAACCGTACCGCCTTCGCTCAGTTTCGCAAAGATCTCACGCAGGCGCGTTTCGTCCGTACCCCCTAGAGATAGATCAACTTTCTTGGCTTCGTCGCTGGCTTTTTCGGTGTCACTGGCCATCAGCTTGATATCGCCGCCCTCCAAGCTGGCATGCATGTACCAGTCTTTCATATCGTCGCTAATAGGGGTTGGGAACGTTCCCTCTGGCACTTCACCATAGGTGCTGGCCGTGAGGTCGCCACCAAACACGCTTTTATAAAATTCCATGGCTTCCTTAGCATTGCCGTGGAAGTACAGGTAAACTTCTAGACTTATATCACTCATTGCGCCCTCCGTAGTTAAAATTTAGATGCATCTATTCTGCCACAAACCCATCAGTAGAGGAAATAAGAATTATCATTCAGCGCACCGAGCAGCGGTTATCTGTTGCTAATACACATCAATGTGTCATGCAGATTCCGGACTTCGCGGATGGGGTTGCCCGTGACACAGTGTACGCTGTCATGGAAGAAGACCATACTCAAGATACCCAAGCTGACTAACAAGACGGTGAGCATCGGCCAGTTGTGCCGCCAGTCGGTCAGAAGCTTCCAAGAGCTAGTTCGTCCATGCTTCCGTCGGTCGGTGGACCAGCGAAGAAAAGTCACCCCGCTCACGATAAGGGCAAGTGATGGCAGCAAGATCACCCATACCAACAAGATAGGGTCGCTCCATAGCCAGCTGTGAAACAAATCATGGTTGTAGAAAACTTTATTTAAACCGTTGGCTGCCAAGGCTGAAAAAAATGGTAACAGCAATACGGCCCCAGCCAGGCTGCCCTGCTTACTGTAGCGTGGTGTCTCGTGAGTCATAATTCCTCCAGCGGTTATTACCTGTTGTTGGGTGATGCTGAGCGGCAAATCAATAATAGCCCGTAGCCAGATGACTACCCGGTCGCGGCCGTTTTCGGCATTATCCAACATGTCGGCCAGTGTCTGCAGCATCTGTTCGCCATACTCTCGGCGATAGGCACGTGGATACAGCCTGATGAGGCGGCTATAAAGGGGAAAGCGCTTAGCTAGATTGTCCATGAAACGCCCCTTTCGTTTGTAAGCAACTTGCGCTCTTGGGCCAGCTTCACGGTGTTTTCAAAATAGCTTAGCTCGGCACTCAAACGGTCGAAACCCCGCTTTGTCAATCGATAATACCGCCGGCGCTCGTGAAATTCCGGCACTTCTTCTATCAGGCCTTCATCGCGTAACTGTTTGATCGTTCCGTACAGAGCGCCGGGGCCAATCTTCACCCTGCCAGCCGAATCATGCTCGATCTGTTGCATCAGCTCATAACCATGCCGGGGTTTCAAACTCAGAGCAAAAAGAATACTAAATGCGACTTGCGGCAATAAATTCGCTGTTTTTCGGCTCATACTAGCAATATATATCAATTAACGATATATCGTCAACAGTAATATTTCTTAAACTTTGACTGGCGCATAGCTTAGGACGGTTACGCCGTTATCAAGCGTTTTTTGACCAACCAGCTGCAGGTCGGTTTTGGCGGCGCCATCAAATAAGCGTTTGCCCTCGCCGAGGATAACCGGATAGGTCATCAGATGAATCTCGTCAACCAAGCCTGCGCCCAGCAGCCCACGCACCAGTTGACCACTGCCGGCAACCAGCAGGTCGCCTTTGATCTCCTGCTTCAGTTTGGTAACCTCGCTCGCCAGGTCAGCCTTAATCACATGCGAATTCTTCCAAGTCAGCGCCCCTTCGTTGAGCGATGAGGAAACCACGTATTTGGGTAGGTTATTCATCATATCGGCAAAACCTGCTTCATCTTTTATCGTCGGCCAGGCCTTAGCAAAGTCTTCATAGGTTATGCGACCCAGCAGGTGCGCGCCAGCAGCCTTAAGCTCATCAAGCTTAAACTTGTCCCCTTCCGGCCCCCGCTGAAATTTAAAACTCCAACCGCCGTACTTAAAACCCTCGGCCCCACCCGGGTCTTCAAACACGCCGTCCAGGCTCACGAACTCAGTTACCACAACTTTTCCCATTGCACCCTCCTTCCTTTACAATTTCAGTATGACATACGTTGCCCTGCTGCGCGGCGTGAACGTCGGCGGCAAAAACAAGGTCGAAATGAACCGGCTCCGGCAAGCCTTTGAAAGCCTCGGCCTGGCCCATGTTAAAACGTATATTGCATCTGGGAATGTAGTTTTTGTCACGGACGAAGCGGACAACGCCGCCTTGGCCAATCGCATCGAAGCCGCGCTTGAGCAAGCCTTTGGATTCCCCATCAACGTGCTGCTCCGTGATCTGCACAACATCGGGCAACTGCTTAAGATTCTGCCGATCGACTGGACAGACGAGACTAGGATTCGCTGCTATGCGCTGTTCTTGTGGAGCACATTCGACAGCCCCAGCGTGCTTGAGCAACTACCCTTGAAACCTGATGTGGACGAGGTCTTGTACAGCCCCGGTGCCGTTCTGTGGCGCATCGAACGCGCTAAGGTTACCAAAAGTCGCATGACGCAAATCGTTGGCACACCACTGTACAAACAAATGACCATTCGCAGCCTTGGCACCGTGCGCAAACTTTACGACTTGATGATTGCCGCCGAGGCCGCAGCTAAATAGCTTCTTCGGCCATAATCTCCGCTGCTTCGACGGCAGTCGACTCTTCGGCATGCTCCGTGATTGGTGCTGTCTGACGCAATAGCGTTCCACCAATGACTGCCGCCAAAATAGCTGCGATCGCGCCAGCCAAAAACGCCAGGTGGTATCCACCAGTCAGCGCAGTCATGGGGTCATGTGAAGCTGCCAGCAAGTTACTAGTACGAGCTGCGGCCAAGCTGGCCAAAATGGCGAGACCAAGCGCGCCGCCCATCATAAACGACGTGTTGACGATCCCGGAAGCCAATCCGGAATCCTGCGGCTTGACATCATTCATAGCTGCTAAGAGCACCGGGTTAAAGGCCATGCCGGCGCCAATCCCGAGCAATATCATGCTCGGCAGCACGTCAACCAAAAAGCGTCCATTAACCGGCAAGCGCGCAAACAGTAGCAGCCCGGCGGCGGCCAACAACAGACCTATCACCAGCGGTTTCTTGATGCCATACTTCATGACCAGCTTGGCCGAGAGACCGATCGAAAAGACACTCATGATCAGGTTGGACGGCAGGAAGGCCAGCCCAACTTTAAGTGGGGTGTAGTGCAGCACCAGTTGCAGATACAAAGCACTAATGAAGAAGAAGGCGAACATGGCCGCCGCCCACAGCACGCCAACGACATTGGCCGTGGCCACATTCCTGATCTTGAGCAGGGCCAGCGGCATGAGTGGTGCCTTAACGCGCGACTCTGTGACCAGGAAGCCAATCA
This sequence comes from uncultured Candidatus Saccharibacteria bacterium, assembly GCA_964533425.1. GTDB lineage: Bacteria > Patescibacteriota > Saccharimonadia > Saccharimonadales > UBA4665 > CAZHJG01. The sequence continues at coordinate 32,555 of CAZHJG010000005.1, forward strand.
TGAGCAGCGCCGACGTTCCTAGAAGTCCAAGCGTCTGGGCTGTCAACCAGCCCACCTGGTTGCCATTGACGATGGCGTAGACTGCCAGCAGCAAGCTGGCCGTAATGGTCACGGCGCCAGCCACATCAAGCTGCTGAGCGGCTCCTGCCTTCTTACCGCCCGGCAGCAAGCGCAGCGAGAAGAAGTACACCAAAGCACCCACCGGTACGTTGACCAGAAAGATCCAGTGCCAATTGAGCAACCCGGTCAAAACACCGCCAAGTAGCACGCCCACACTGCCGCCGCCAGCCGACACGAAGCCAAAAATGCCCATCGCTTTCGCCCGCTCGGCAGGTTTAGTAAACAAGTCCATGGTCAGCGACAAACCGATAGCCGACACCAGCGCGCCGCCAAGACCTTGAATGGCTCTGGCAATAATCAGCGACGTTTGCGAAGACGATAAGCCGCAGGCCAGAGAGGCCAAGGTAAACAGCACCAGTCCAATCAGGAAAAGGCGACGATGGCCATACAAGTCACCCAAACGCCCGCCAAGCAGCAAAAAGCCGCCGAACGTCAGTAGGTAGGCATTTACCACCCAAGCCAGCGACGACTGGCTAAAGCCCAGGCTCGCCCGGATCGACGGTAGCGCCACGTTCACGATGGTGGCGTCGATCACAATCATAAAGCTGCCACCCGTCAGCACCAGCAGCGCCAGCCATTTTCTGTCCATTTTTTTCATATAACTAACCTCCCGAACAAATTCCTATTGTATACCATCACATCAGTTACGAAGCCTATGACATTTTCGGCAGCAGCTCATCCAGCCGTTCGTGCCCTTCAGTCAAGCCCTTTTCCATGCCGCTCTGCACCATGCCGTCCCGGTCCTCCGGCGTCTGAAATACAGAGATCGACGTCACTTTGGTGCGACCACCGCCAATGTCTTCAAGGATCAGCGTATCGAGTGAGACATGGTTGGCTTCCGGCAGCCCTTCGAACTCAAAGGTTTGCACGGCTTTGCTCGGTGCTTCCATGCCGTGAAATACCCCGTGAAAACCGTACTCCGTGCCGTCCTCCTCAATATGCATAAAGCGATACGAGCCACCGGGCTTGAAATCCCAGCTATCAATTCGGCCCTTCAACCGATGTGGTCCAGCCCACTGGATGAAGAGTTCCGGTTCGGTATATGCCCGCCAGACCTTCTCGCGTGGCGCGTCAAACTCGCGGGTCACGATCACCTCGCGCCCACCTGGAGTAGCAGTAACTTCGGTTTTGCCAGCCATGCTATGCTCCTTTCCCGGCCGCTTCCAGGGCCGCGATATCTAGTTTCTTCATCTTCAGCAAGGCTTCCATGGCCTTGTCGGCGTGAGGACCTTGCATGATTTCACCCATCTTGCTCGGCACGACTTGCCAGCTTAAACCGAACTTATCCTTGAGCCAGCCGCATTGTTGTGACGACGGGTCGCCGCCGGCCGTCAGCTTGTCCCAATAATAATCAATTTCCGCCTGATCCTTGCAGCTGATAACAAACGATACTGATTCGTTAAATTTGAAGGCTGGGCCGCCATTCAGCGCATTAAAACGCGTGCCGTCCAGCTCGAAGTCCACCGTCATAGCCGTGCCCGGAGCCTGGCCGTGCACTTCCTGTCCGGCCTCGCTGTAACGCGTGACATTAAAGATTTTTGAGTTCGGGAATATCGACGCGTAGTATTTAGCCGCGTCTTCGGCCTCCTTGTCGAACCATAGAAATGGGGTTAACGTTGGCATAGTAGCACTCCTTTCTTTACTTACTTGCTTCTGCAAACTGTTTCAGACCGTCAGCCGTGTAGTTCCAGCCTTTCACCGCGTTCTCGGTGAAGTCCGGTATGTCGGTCGGTATGGCGGCGAAGTGACCGGTCAGCACCAGGTGAGTCTTGTCACCGTCAGCCGCCAATTCAAAGGTGACGCTGGAACCATCGCTCATGCCACCATAATCCCAGCTGTAGCTGAGCTTCTGCCCCTCAACGACTTCCAGCACTTCAACGACATGATGATACTGTTCACCGTTGCTCGGCCCCAGCTCGAACTCGGTACGGAAACCCACTTTCGCCTTAAAGTCCGGAAAGAACGGCAGCCACTGCTTGAGATCGTTACTGTCGGTCAGCGCCTTCCAAACCCGGGCAACCGGCGCGTCAATCGTCCGTTCAATGATAAGTGGTTTCACCTCTGCCATGCTATTACTCCTCTCGCTTTAATAATTCATCCAGCGCGTCAAAGCGCTCTTCCCACATTTGCCGATAGGCTTCCAGATAATCGGCGGCGGGTTCCAGGGACTTTGGCGCGATGCGCACCAGCTGTTCCTTGCCCTTACGCCGTTTCATAATTAAACAAGCTCGCTCCAGCACCTTCAGATGCTTGGAAATTGCCGCGAATGTCAGATCATACGCCGCTGCCACCTCGCTGACGCTCAGTTCTTGCTGAGACACGCGCTGTAAAATGTCACGCCGCGTTGGGTCAGCCAAGGAGCTGAAAACCGAATCGAGACTTACTGCATATTCAACCATATGGTTGAATGATACGCTTTATTTTGCTGGTGTCAAGTAAGAATTCGTACATTGTAAATACTGATTAATTACGATATAATAATATAGACTAAAGGAGTTGCGCGTATGCCTGCCCGCCGTGAAAGAAGTCGATCCTTACGCCGCCTACCCTACTACCTAACACCTGCTATTGCCACGCTGGCAATTGTAGCGCACAGCGATAAAGCCCTGGCCACTCCCCGGCCTGATGCCGCACGCAAAAGCACCACTCCCAAGCCCGACCGGGCACCGATAACGGTAGCCGAACACAACAGCGATTTGCTGCAGGGCGATATGAATACTCTGGCGCGCAGCGCCTATCGTGACTACGTGCTGCGCTTAGGCCAGTGGTCGTTAAGTACGCTGCACGAGGGCCGAATAGTACAGGTGCACCTGTCAGAGCGAGCGCCGACCAGCACCGGCAGCGACCATGGTGGTAATTACCTCGTTGATTTTACCGCTGCGTACTCACGTAAAAGCTTCTTTGACCTAAATAAGGTCAGTGAGTTTTCAATAGCCATGGGCAATTGGAACCGTCAGAACCAGCAGTCGGACGGCTTCCGAGTTATGGGTGAAATGAATAATTTGGGCGGCTCAGTAGCTGAGCTGCGCTACCCGTTCAACAGCGTGTCGCCTGCTATTAGTGAAGCCTCGATACGCCCGCGAAATCACGAGCTGCGCGCCACTGCGGCGTTAGTTGAAGATTGGGCTGAACGCGCCACCGGCATGCTGGCCACCGGCGAAGTGCAGGCCCCAACCCGACCGCTTACATTGGACTGGGCCGAAAACGGCCACCAAGTCTATCCATTCTGACGGATACTGCTGACAGGTGCTGTCTAATTACTTCGCCGCCGATAACGGTCACGCGACATATACAACCCGAACACGATCAGCCAGATAGTCTGCGGATAAGCCAACACGCGCTCCATACCGCCTTGACCAAGGCCAAGGTACGTGTGGGTCAAGAATAGGCTGAGCGCCACCAGCGCAACTACCCCGGAGAGGATGGTGTAGAATCGCAGTGGCTGGGGCATATTGAGTACGCCACCGAAAATCAGTAAGGCAATATTACCTGTCAAAAACGGCAGAGCTGCGCCTAGTATGTGCAGGCTACTGACCGTATTTTCCGGAAATAGGCCGACCAACGCCGTGCCGAAACCGGCCAGCGCCATGAAGCTGAAGCCGATGGCGGACTGCGGACTGCGGCGAAATTCGTGGTAAATCAGCATAGACCCAATAATCATGGTGATGCCGAGCACCAGAAATGAGACATTCATGAGTGGATGCAGTGGCGAGCAAACGAAACGGTCGCCATACGGCCCGCAAGCCGTATTGCCCAGATCACTAATGGCGTTCTGTAACCAGCTGTATGGCGGCTGCCAGGCCGCGGCCACGATCAGCTGCACGAGGTAATACTGAATGCTCAAGGCCCAGAAGATCGGCCCGACATATGGAAAACGATCGTTGAAAACTTTGACGCGCGCGACAGCTGCTTCCATGTGTTATATGCGATCCGCTACTTTTTAGGCCTTAGCTTGGCAATTTCCTGCTTGGTCAGTTCGATAGACTGCTTATAAAACTCTACCAGAAATTCCAGCTCCCTGGTGCTGTAACTGCGGGCCAGCTTATCGAACGTTTCGCCAATTGACTCATAAATGTTGTCCTGGCCGTGCATGGCTTTTACGCTTGCCGAAATGATGACTTTGCGCCGATCATGGGGATCAGCCTGACGCTTCAACACGCCACGCCGCTCCAACCGGTCAAGCAGATTCGTGACCGCTCCCGTTGTCAATTTAAGCCGGCTAGCCAGCTGGCCGGCGGTCATGTCGCCCTCCTGGATGAGCGTGGACATGGCTTTCATTTCAGTTATACCCAACCCGTAATGCTCGGCTGCCTTTTGATGGAACAGCGCTGTTTCGGTGCTGGCCATTTGGCCAAGAAATTGCAACTCGTCGCGCAAACTTTGGCGATGATCAGCGTCGTTATTGGACTTTTGAGAATTCTTACTTGACATAATTTATCTTAGCTATTAAGATACTTTAGTGTAAAGCTATTTTAGCGTAAACAACTAATAATTACAAGGAGAATTATATGGCAAAAAGCGACGATCACTCACTAGCCAGACAAATCCGTGACGACATGTACGGCATGGAATCAATGAAATGGTATGGCTGGGGTTCCCCGCTCGGTTTGGGCATCGGGTTGGGGCTGTTGTTTACCAGCGTCGGCTTCTTCCTCTGGATGTTACATGTAGCGGATATTATCCATTAGGTCTTTGGCTATGGCGGATATTGTTCTACAAACCAGCGGCCACATTGCCACCCACGTCGTACGTCTGGCCTTCGCCGTGATCACACCGCTGACAGTCGTGACACTGGTTTGGGCCACCCGGGTCTATCGCAAAGCTGTCGCCTGACCCTGGCGTTGCCCATCCAGCATCGCCCGCAGCAGCACCAAGGGCTGGATCAGACTCAACAAACAAAACAACCCGTAGGTTAGGGGGATGCCCATGGTGTACGATATTTTGTCCCGGAGCATCAAGTGTTCATCGCCCCAAATAACCAGCACCATAACACCGGTTAGCACAATCAGGCTCAATACGAAAAATAATGGCTGTTGCAAGCTGACCGCCAGATAGACGAAGTAACCAAACAGCAAGGGCAGCAGCAAAGCCAGGCTACCGATCAAAACCGAAATCGACAGTCGAAACCATTGGGCCTGACGAGTGACAGACAGCTGCTGGCGCGAACCAGCTAAGCTCCGCCAGCGCGCCAACTGCAGCTGATAGCGACCTTGTAACAGATCATCGAGCGATGCGGCGGGTGTGGCGTATGTCAGCGCGTCGGCGGCGTACCGAAAGCTCGGCGCTATGACCGGTTGGCGCTTTGCGGCGCTGTTTAAGAAAGCCTTGCTATGGGACAGCGTGACCTCCCGTGGATCAACCCCCGCTTCCAAGCCTAGCAAGCTCCTGGTTTTTTTCACCCGATACCGGAGTAGATGCTCGTATTTTTGCAACAGGCCGATCACGCTCAGTCTGGTAGCAACGAGCTGATTCAAGATGACGACGGTTTCGCCGCTCTCAGCGTTAAGCTGATGGTGTCTCAAGGCAGTCGTGACCGCCTGCTTCGCCAGTGTTTGACCAGCTTCGCATTGCAGCACCAGATCACCCCTGCCATAAGCGCGGTAGGCCTGCGCCATAGCTTGCTGACGATTAGCCTCCGCCCGCTTGGATAACAGCTTAATGTTGCGCTTCGGATACGCTGCGGCAAGTGTCTTGACCACCTGTTTCATGCCATCCTGCGAGGCGTTGTCGACAATGATTATCTCCAGCTTCCGGTACGAACTGATCGCCAGGCTAGCAACCGTCTGCTCCAGTAACTCCGCCTGGTTTTGGGTATGAACCACGGCCGAAATCCACGGTCGTTGACGATAGCGGCGAGCCCGCGGATGTAACAGATAATCACGCCGCTGCTCGGCCTGTTTAAAGTCATAAATATTGGCGCCAATCATCGCCAGCAACAGCAACACTGCCCCCACAAATGCCGTGATTAACAGCATCATATTCAGTACATCGGTCATTGCACCACCCTCACGAAGTTGTATTGATACATAGTGCGCCACTCATTCAAGCTGCCGGTACAGGTTTGGATGGTCAGAATTGGCGGCCCGCCATACTTGAAAACCGACGTGTCATCTGGTGCCAGGCTGCGGGACGTCTGAAATGCGTAGGCGAAGATGTGGCCGTTGTCGGTGTACACCAACGCTGGCGCGCCCGTAGTGGGCGTATTGTGGCGCAAGGCGCCGAACACGTAATTATTGTTGTGCCCGTAAACGAACGTATCCCCAGTAATATTGTTGGCTAGCGTGCTAACCATGGCAAACTGCGCATGGTACCCGCTGAGCGTCCAATCACCGGTCTTACTATCGTAGTAACCCGGATCTACTGGCAGGTCAACTGCCGAATCCGGCAGCACGATGCGTACCGGCCGGCCGAGCACCAGATGCCCATGAGCGGCCCGGGGGATGAATGGCTGCTGGGCAGCCTGAGGCAGCACCAGCGCGCTCGTGCGACTGACGATGCCCGACGGCTTCACCACGTACCAGATAACGAAAGCTGTTATCAAATACACGCCCGCCACGATGCCGTAAAAACGTATTCGTTTCGGTAACGATTTCGTGCCGCTCATCCCCGCGACCACCTTTACTTATTTAAGAAGTTTTTGACGATAGGCCGAGACCCCAACCTGGCTGACTGCCAGCAGACCGCCGAGTATCGCTACGCCGGCAATGGCTGCCGTTTGGGCGCCAGTACCGCCGGTTTCGGGCAAGCTAGCAACCTGTTGAGCCGAACCACGGCCCGGTGAAGTCGCTGCCACTACAGGCGCTGCGCTACTGCTGCCGCCACCCTGACCACCACTCGGCGCTGCCGGTGCTGCTGGTGTCGACGAGCTGGCCGCCTGAGCACCGCAGTTGGTGCTTACCTGATTACTCGTGCTATTGCTATTGCTGGAATTGCCGGATGAAGCACTACCACCGCTGGTATTGTCGCTGACATTGGCATTTCCCGAATTGGCGTTTTGCGAGTTGTTGTTGTCGATAATTATATTGTTATCGCAGTTTTCGTTTAAGGTATTTGAACTATTTGAGGTACAACTGTTTGTTGATTGCGGGCCGGTCGGTCCGGAAATTGAGCAATTGCTGTCGGCTGCCGCGACGCCGATGGTCATGCCAGTACTGACAACAAGTGCGGATATGATTGGTAGTAACTTTCTCACCTTGGTACCCCCTCTTAACTTATATTAGTGCCTTTAGTTTTACCCCAACTGCTACTGCTCGTTTGTAATAAATATGACAGTCGCCCAAAATCTTTTTTTGTATCCCTTTGGGCGTTTCACGAGCATAAAAAAACACCCCTCGCGTGGAGGGGTGTTTCGTTGGTGGGTTTTTTTATTTAGGCCTTGGCGAACTTCTTGCTCACCATGCGGTGGGCGACCGTACCGGCAACGGTGATGACACCGAAGATGGCGAGGACGCTACCAGGACCCGTGTTCGGCAGAGCCGTAGGCGTTACCTCAACTTGGGCCGACGGAGTAGGTGTAGGGGTCGGCGTAGGAGTTGGGGTAGGCGTAGGGGTCGGGGTTGGCACCGGAGTTGGTACCGGAGTAGGAGATGGGGTAGGATTTGGTGTTGGGGCTGGTGTAGGATTAC
>CAZHJG010000006.1:0-38671 GCA_964533425.1 uncultured Candidatus Saccharibacteria bacterium
CATTGATTTGTGCCGCTTTCATCGAGAAAGCCCTCCTTATTAAATACTATACATAATATAGTTATGGTTATTGCCTGTCAATGATCTTGATGATACTTGTGCACAGCAGCGTGTCCTTTGCCGCGTGTTATCAAGTAACGGTTTACGGGCACAGCCGCTAGAAAAGCTATGGCCAATGAAGCAAGCAGGCTGCTCCAAAAGAGAAAGGTCGTTGGCCCTGCCGCCAACGCACCCGGTATGAGCAAAATGATAGCAGTGTCTACCAGCTCCATGGTGGTTATCGACAACGTGTCCGAAGCCAGGGCAATACGTCCAGCAGATCGTAGTTGTAGGCCGTGTCGTAAGAGTGGTTGTATGGTCAGGTTGTAGCCGAAGAAAAATGCCAGAGGAATCGTCAAAGCCTCGGTGGCCCAATTACTCCAATTCAAGCCTGCGCCAATAACTGTACCGGCAATTTCACCGATGGCGCAGCCGCTCAAGCAATGCAGCGTGGCTTGTACGGCCAACCGAGTTGTCTTACTTCCATCCATACAATCAGTATAAATTGCTATACTGATAGATATCGAAAACTAGTGGAGCTAAAGTATGCGAAGCGTGTGGCGCTTTTGGCGCGAGTACAAGTTATTTAGTCTGGCCTTTGTAGCACTTATCGTTAGCTTAGGCCTTCAGCTTGGCAACATGCATACAGCAGCGAATTGGGTGCTCGGTACGGTGGCTGTTTTGGAAGTTTTTCCACTGTTGTGGGATATGTGGAATGACATCCGATCAGGCATTTATGGCGTCGACATTCTGGCGGCCACAGCCATCATTACTTCTGTGCTGCTTGGGCAATACTGGGCAGGTATGGTGATTGTGTTAATGCTCACTGGCGGCGAAGCGCTTGAGGATTACGCGCATCGACGAGCCCAGACCGAGCTTGATGCCTTATTGGAGCGTTCACCTGCCAAAGCACACGTTATTCGTAAGGGCAAAACCCTGGAAGTCAAGGTCGATGATCTACGTGTAGGCGAAAAAATACTGGTGAAAGCTGGTGAAATAGTACCAGTCGATGCGGTCATCATTGACGGCAGCGCCAGTTTTGACGAAGCTTCACTTACTGGCGAGAGTTTGCCGCAGCTTAAGCAAGTCCAGGACACGCTGCTTAGTGGTTCCGTCAATCTAGATGGTGCCGTCACGGGCAAGGTCACGGCGCTTGCCGCCGATAGCCAGTATCAACAAATCATAAAACTAGTGCGAGGAGCGGCAGCCAGCCAGGCTCCGTTCGTGCGGTTAGCCGATCGCTATAGCCTGCCCTTTACTGTCACGGCCTACGCCATTGCTGGAGCAGCTTGGGCCGTTAGCGGTCATGCTATCCGTTTCCTAGAAGTTATTGTGGTAGCTACACCTTGCCCGCTTATTTTGGCGGCACCCATTGCTTTGATCAGTGGCATGGCCCGGGCCAGCCGTTACGGCATCATTGTAAAAACTGGCGCTGCGCTAGAACGATACGCCGAGGCCGAAACTGTGGCATTTGATAAGACCGGCACGCTTACCAAAGGCGAGTTAGTCATTGATAACATAGTGCATTTTGACAAGTTAAGCGATGCCGAGATCCTTGGTTTAGCAGCCAGTTTGGAGCAGAATTCCAACCATGTCGTTGCCCGAGCTATAGTAAATGGCGCCGCGGATAAGGGTATAAAACTTAAGCGGTCGCGGCACGTTCAAGAGATATCTGGACAGGGTCTGAAAGCTAATCTGCAAGGCAAAGAAATCCTGGTTGGCCGGTTGTCTCTTATGGAAGAGCATGGCGTGAAGCTGCCAGTCAAGTCGCAGTTGGGAACGGTTCAGCAAACTGCTGTCTATGTGGCTGTTAACGAAGCTCTGGTGGGCATGATCAGTTTCAAAGACGAACTCCGGCCAGACGCCAAGATTACGCTCGAACGATTGCATGACCTGGGGATTCGCCACACACTTATGATTACCGGCGACAATGAAGCCACGGCCCGAGCCGTGGCGAAAACGTTGGGTATCGATCACGTGCACGCCGAAACCTTACCGGCCACCAAGCTGCACGTTCTGGATGAAGTTACGGATCGTCCGCTGGTGTTTGTTGGTGATGGGGTGAATGACGCACCCGCCTTGACGGCGGCTGATGTTGGTATTGCTATTGGAGCTCGCGGCTCTACTGCAGCGAGTGAGTCAGCTGATATGGTGATTATGCTCAACGAGCTTCACCGAGTGGCGCTGGCACTCGACATCGCCAAAAAAACTTTCAAGATTGCTCGTCAGAGTATCCTAGTCGGCATTGCACTCAGCATAATGCTGATGCTGATTTTCGCGACCGGTAAATTTTCGCCGTTGGCTGGAGCTATCGTTCAGGAAGTTGTTGATGTATTTGTTATTTTCAACGCCTTGCGGGCTCATATGATTACGCCCAGGCCTATTGAAAGTAACTAAACGCTAGCCGAAAAGTGAAAGCGCCGCAGCGACAAATAGCGGTATCACCAAATTGTCGAATCCGCGCACGGCTACGTTCTCCAGGATGGTTGCTACCACGCTAATAGCCGTTATCAAAAGTAAGGGAGCGCTAACACCCGGCGTGACTATGTAGAATACGCTCAATATGCAGACGGAAGTGACAAAGAAAGTCAGCGTGCCCAGAATGCTTTTAGCAGACCCGAAGACAGTATATCGGTGCCGGTTACCATAATACGTACCGATTACGGCCGCCAGACCATCTGCCAGGCTCATTTCCAGGAGCGCTACCGTGTAGATATGCGGATGATCAAGGTTAAACGCCATCAATCCGACGACCAGCGCGAACCAGAATTCACCCCAAGTCGGGCGCTGCACACTATGAATCGCCAGGAAAATATTAAAGTATTTTGACAAAGCGGAAACAACTAAAAATCCCAAACTTAGTAGCTTGATTTCCGTTGGCGTCAAGAAGTAAGGCCAGAACGCCACAAAGCTGCCAACGGTAATGTGTACGAACTTGCGACTGAACTCTCCATGCAGCTGTTGCTTGCGCCACCAGATCTCGCTTAGCACCAGCACGCCGAAAACCAGCAGCACAGTGATAATAAGCGTCATGCTGAGTATTGTACGCCAAAGGGAAGCTCTTATTGCACACAGTTAGATTTACGACTGAACGATAACAGATTACGTACTATGCTTAGTTAAGTATAAATATTCTCTTGTAGTCACGTGATTGAGTAATCAAGGAGTTGTCATGCTGCATGATAGGTTAGATGATGACAAAAAATTCGACGAAGAAATTATCCGCCGCTTCAAGCGCTGGAAAGCAGCACAGCCTAAGCCGGAGGAATCGGACGAAGACTAGCTAAGTACTCGTCTCAGGCGCCCCGTCACTGTTTATACTAATCGTTCTTTGTGGCTCAGAAGTGGGGATATCGTAAAACTCAGTTAGTGATATCGCTTGCGCATCTACTTCAACCTTTAGCCTTGTAGCTAAATTACCTGCTACTTTGCCCCAGTGAATACGCTGACCAATCTGGTCGTTGTAATAATCAGCGTAAGGACTTTTTCGCATAGCTTCTTTTACTGCGACGATTGTGTTGTCTTTGAAGTTTTTCACTGCCTGAAAGACTCGAGGCAGTTCGCTCTGTCTGATTTCAGCATGGTTTTCCCAGAAAGTAGCAAGCCTTAAATCTAACTCATCGACATCATCCAGCTCTGTTATGTCTTCATCTTGTATCAGGGCGCCGATTTTCTCACGATGGGCAGCGCGCATGACTTCCATTTCATCGGTATCAACAAGAGTTAGGATAAAAACTCCTGGGTCTTCCTCTTTTGGGCTAATTTCCATCATGGAATAATGACATAATTTGTACGTTGAGTCAATATTCTGAAGTGAGTTTACCGTCGATCACTACAGCAATGTTTTCCAGTAGTACCAGAAGTGATTCAGGATTAAAACAATAATGATCAGATACCAGGTAATGAGGATGTCGGCATGGTGACGTTGCACGAACAGCATGGCTTTTTTGAGCTTGGCCGGCGCCTTTATGTTACCGGTTCGTAAGTTGTACAGCAAAACGTACCAGAAGAGCGCTATAGAAACAGCCCACACTACCATGCAGTAGGGGCAAAGTGCGTGGATTCTGTAGACCGATTCAAAAAGTAGCCAATGGATAAATAGCACCGCGAATAGCGTGCCGCTCTGCAGTGTCAGCCAGACCCAACGCTTTAGTTTCGTGGCTCCAGCCAAAATCAGCCCGCCCATCGTCCAGACCATCGGGAAGGCCACCAGCCCAACGTAGGGGTTAGCAAAGCCAAAGAGATGACTTTGTTTTGACTGCATAACACTACCGCAACTTATTATCGGATTAATACTGCAGGAGGGCCGATAGTTGGGATTCTCCATGAGTTTAAACTTGTCGTACAGAATAATTGCGGCGCAGATAAAGCCAATGATACTGAGAATAATCATTAAATACGGCAAGACGGTTTCAAGCGTCTTTGGTTGAGGTTTGCTTTTCACGTCTTTATTCATCGCTTAGTATGCTTAATTTTAGCTGAATGCGTCGCAATCAATCTCAGCTTCCTTATAATTGGTCGGGGTGACTGGATTTGAACCAGCGACCTCAGCGTCCCGAACGCTGCGCGCTACCAAGCTGCGCTACACCCCGAGCTTTTGCGAAGCAAAAGCAATTGTCGGTTAGCAATGGGCAAGTATCAATGATGGCCAAAAGCCTTTTTAGGCTTTTGAGTTATTTAATATTTCAGCCGTGAGGCTGGCCATCATAGTAAATGGTTCATTGTTAACTGCTAATGGCTTCGCTTCAGGCGAAGCATGGTCGGGGTGAGAGGACTTGAACCTCCGACCTCCGCGTCCCAAACGCGGCGCGCTAGCCAACTGCGCCACACCCCGAAAACTGCCTGCGGCAGTTTTTGTAGACACGAGCGAAGCGTCATCCAGTAAAACTACCCCAGATTCATTATTAAGTTATTTAGTCCTGTGGGCATTTCGGTTGGGACCAGCGAAGCGTCATTAGTGAAACTAAGCCAGAATACCGATGCCCACAACAGAGGTAGATTATACGGTAAAAATAGATCCGTGGCTAGCCGCTTATTTGTCTTCTTGCCCGAGTGCCGTGAAAGCAGCTAAGGCAGTTGCTTTGGCGTCATGAAGGGGATGATGGCGGGAAAACCCGCCTTCCCGAATGATGCGTGCTATGAGATGGCTTTTCTCGGACGCGTCTCGACCAGCGCCAAGTAACAGCGACGTTAGATCAAGTATGGGAAAAGGGTGTTGCCAATACCTTTCGCTCAAGTTTTCCTCTTGGCATTGGATCAGAAAACGATACTCGACAGGGTAGCCATTACTCACTAGCACATAGTCGGCTTGCAGCTCAGCCTTCAGATACCATTCCCAAAAAGCTTCACGCAATTCTCTGTAGGAACCAAATTTGATTTGCATATCGGTAATGGCTGGCAAAACGTTTGCTGCAACCCACGAATCAACAGCTTCTTTGATAGGGCAACGACCGCTAAATTCAGTGTGGACCTTGCCGTTGACACCCATGACCACGGCTCCGACAGCAAAGGCATTGCCGTGCAAGCCGTTAGTCTCCAGATCAAAACTAAGCAATTTGGTCTTTGGACCAATTGGCGGTAATTTTGCCTGTTTAGAAAAACTCACGATTTATTTGGCGAATTCAACAGCGCGCGTTTCGCGGATGACGTTGACCTTGATGGTGCCAGGATATTGCATGGTCGATTCAATCTTGGTAGCAATGTCCCGCGCTAATTTAATGGCACTTAGGTCGTCGATTGATTCGGGCTTCACAAACACCCGGACTTCGCGGCCGGCGCTGATGGCGTATGATTTGTCGATACCGGGAAAACTATTGGCGACATTCTCTAGGTCCTTCATGCGTTCGGCAAAGTTTTCGGCGCTAATGTTGCGGGCACCAGGGCGGGAGGCGCTGATGGCGTCGACCGTACGGACAATCAGCGCAACGACACTGGTGGCTTCCACGTCATCATGGTGCTGTTCAGCGGCCAAAGCCACTTCTTCGGGTGCACCATATTTACGCAATATTTCACCGGAGATGTGATGGTGCTTGCCCTCCATCTTGTGGGTCAGCGCCTTGCCGATGTCATGCACCAACGCGGAATACTTAGCCGTTTTAACGTCGGCACCAATCTCCTCGGCAATGATGCCGGCAATATGCGCCATTTCGGTGCTATGCTTAAGTACGTTTTGGCCGTAGCTAGTTCGATACTTCAGCTCACCAAGCAAGTGCAAGATTTCTTTAGGAATCCCAATAATGCCAACTTCTCGGGCAGCGTCCTCGCCAGCCCGTATGACATCTTTTTCAACGTTCTTTTGCGCTTTGTCTACTACTTCTTCAATCCGGCCGGGATGAATCCGTCCGTCCTTCATGAGCATTTCCATAGCCTGGCGAGCTACTTCACGACGTACCGGATCGAAGCTGCTGAGTACGACATAGCCAGGCGTATCGTCGACCATAATGTCAACGCCAGTTGCTCGCTGCAGCGCTTGGATGTTGCGGCCTTCTTTACCAATGATGCGGCCCTTCATTTCTTCGTCTTCCAGCTTGATACTGGTAACGGTCCGTTCGGCCGTGACTTCGCTGGCCATCCGTTCCATAGCTTCCGTAATGATGAGGGCTGCTTGTTCCTCGGCGTTGTCTCGGGCTTCGTTTTGTAACTTGGTGACCAAGCCCAAGAGATCATTTTTAATGTCCCGCTCAGTCATTTGCATGAGCTTGTCGGCGGCGTCAGCCTTGCTCAGTTTGGCAATTTTCTCTAACTTATCCTGCTGTTTTGTACGGATATCCCGAATTTCGTTCTTTAGCTGATCAACTTCGTCTTCACTTTTGCGCAAAGCTTCATTGCGCTTATCAAGTTCATCGAGTTTTTTGTCGAGTGCTTCTTCACGCGTTACCAAGCGCTGCTCAAGGTCTTTCAACTCTTTGCGACGAGTCTGCTCTTCCTTGCGGGTCTCGTCAACTGCCTTATTAGCCTCCTCACGAGCCTGATCGACGAGCTTTTCTGCTTCTTTCCTAGCCTTTTGCAATTCCTTTTGGGCTTTCTCCTCGGCGGAACCCCTGCGCTGTTTCGTAATAACTGTATTCGCGCCAAAACCAACAGCCAGCCCAACTATAGCGAGCACTGCTTCTAACATATCTGTCCTTTCTATTCACTTAAGAACAGCTCGGTAAGGACAATCGCTATCACTTCACTAGTCCCTAAACTGTTCTGAAAATCGAATTAGTTAAACTCTTTGGAGGAAACGCACCGCTCTCAAACGAAGTACGTGACAATTCCTAATTACATAATATACAACGACGCTACGCTCGTGTCTACCAGTCATGCCGTTTCTCAGAAGGCATGAAGTCTGCTCCAGTGAAGCTGGCAAGTCATCTTCATACACATGTTACCGAGCATTCTTATATCAATGCTTCGGTTTTGTAATATGCGGTGGAGAGCCGTATTCAGGTACTACATTTTTTTGGTTGGCACCTTGTTGAAGCTTAGTTATCCCTTGTCTGATCCAGTCGTTTCCAGTTTCAGCAATAATGGCAAGGCCGAGACTGTCCGCCAGGGCATTAGCCACGCTGAGGCCGATCCTTAAACCCGTAAAGCTTCCCGGGCCTTGATACGCCACAATTCCCTGTACCTGTGATAATTTTTTGTCAGCTACTTTTAGCATAGTATCGATTTGCGCGTGAAGACTTTCGGCCAGTTGACGATGAGCAGGCCAGGTAATGTACTGCAACTGATTAGTATCATCAAATAAGCCAACTTCTGCTTCGGGTTTGTCTGTCCGTAAAGTAAGTATAATCATTTCTTAACTTGTTAAGTATTATTCTTCAGCAGGTAAGCGAGCTCTGGCGGATATTCAAAGGTAATTTGCCGATCCTCCTCGCCCATGGTTTGAAAACGCACAACTAAGCGGTGAGGGGGCAAAACATCTTCTACAATGTCAGCCCATTCCACCGCCACAACTGCATTTGGATCCTGTAAACATTCAATGATTTCCTCCCGCATAATGCCCGGCTCCTGCAGACGATAGAAATCAAAATGATACAGTGTTAGATCACTAGACTGATACTGATTGCTCAAGGTGAAACTGGGACTATGTACCACGTCATGACTACCCATGCCCTCTGCCAAACCACGTACGAAAGTTGTTTTCCCACCGCCTAGATCGCTGACAAGCTCAATGACTTCGCCACCCTGTAATTTACTACCGATTTGCTTGGCGAGTTCTAATGTAGCGCTTGAGCTGCCAGAATTTATTTTGGATATCTGCTCGGTACTCATATGCTCCGTATAGTAACGCGAGCCCGGCAGCCAGAGCAAGAATTGAGGAATGAATCGGCGTTGTTGGTGCATCCGTAGTCGCACTTGCTAGAGCAGTACTCGCTTTCTTGGTCTTCAGCTTTTTCTGCTTCGATTTTTTAGCTGTTTTGGTTTTGGTGGTTTTAGCCTTAGTGGATGATGTTTTGGCCTTAGAGCTCGTGGTACCGGTAGCTGACTTTTTAGCCGGTGGTTGCACGATAACATTAGCTGCTCCAGGCGTCGGTTTGGTCGTCCAGTACCAGCCACCATTCGCTAAAGCCCAAGTTTGCCCATCGGCAGCTGAATCATAAATAGCAGTGGCATAAATGGCATTGCCGAGAGGATCTAGCAATTTAACCTGTCCGCCGCTGTTGCTCAAGCTTAGCTTGGTAGTATTCGCGTAATAGACTGTATAGGACTGGGGTTGAAGCGCTGTGCCATCCGGAAAAACGTACGAATGGAGTGTGGTGGTACCAGCTTGAAGGCTGAAATCACTGAGATCAAAGCTGATTGTGTTTGGATTATATAGCTCAATGAATTCATCTGTAGCGTCATTTCCGATTCCCAGCGGATTAGGTAAAATCTCCGTTATGAGCGGCGCCATAAGACCGATGTCAGTGTCAGGCAAGGTAGGTGCGTCAGCAGCTATCGTCCCATCCGCAAGTGAAACTATACTTGCGTCCGGTTCGGCGCCGGGCAAAAGCAGATTAAAGCCAGTCTGTACCGGTGTATTGGTGCCGACTGCCACGAGGCCGCAGCCGGTGCCGCTATCTGGCTGAACTGCCTGCCAGGTACCGCTACCAGGGGTATTAATTACGGGATTATTTGCCACATTAGCCGGTAGGCGTTGCAGAAAAGCATTGGTGTTGGTAGGCAGTGTTTGAGCTCCGGCCACACTGGTCTTAGACCACGCCACATAGTCTTCTAGAACCGGTGTCACAGAATTGCCAGGATTTGACTGATTATTCATCAGCACCTCAACCATGCCGGCAGTACTGGAGAGCCCTAAAGAAACGGAATCAACTGTTAATTGATAGCACAGCAGCAAACCACCATCATTGATCATAAAGTACCCATGCGGCGGCAGCATACCTTGAAGTGCAATCAGCTTGCTACTGGTTGCTTTTGTCAGATCGTAGCTGTTGAAATATTCCAATTGGTACTTGCTCATGTCGAGCGTGGTATTTGTGGAGTTGTAGAGTGTAAAGAATTGACCACTGCTACTAGAAATCTTAAATTGACTAATGACGAGGGAGGGGACATTAGTCGAATCGGCCTGAGAGCGAGCCGATGGCCCGATTACAAAGGAGCCTGCAATCAGGATTGCCACTGTACCTGCTTGGAATATCTTTTTGATCCGCCGCATAGTGAACATGATTGTAAAAACCCTCGTAATAACTCACAAGCACCAGCGTTTTAAAAGTGCTGCAAATCTTAAATAATTTAAGATTCTGGCACCGCAAACTCCTTACCGACATCATAATTAGCTGGCGACGAAAGTTCCCTAAACAGGTTATACTTAGAATATGCTTCAACTCAGTGTTGCTCTGAATAATAAATCCGTTTTGTCGCTCCGGACTGGCACCCCCATCGCAACTATTACGGGCCCCATAATCAATCCTAATAACCTGAAAGTCGAAGGCTTTTATTGCCAGGATCGCTACAACAAAAAGGAGCTGATCCTCTTATATCAGGATATTCGGGATATGATGCCCAAGGGCTATGTGGTCAATGATCATGACATGCTGGTCGAGGCTAGCGAGCTCGTCAGGCTAAAGGACATACTTGATTTAAACTTCGAGCTTATAGGCAAACAAGTCGAGACCGTGAGCAAGCAAAAGGTTGGTAAGGTAAGTGATTACGCCACCGAAATGGAAACCATGTTCATCCAAAAAATCTACGTCTCACAGTCAATTCTCAAAAGCTTCACCGGCGGCTCCCTCAGCATCGACCGGACACAGATTAACGAAATTACGCCAAATCGAATCATTATCAACGAACTACTTAAGAACTCTCCGGCTACGGCCCCGGCTACGGCTGCTTAACTTTTTACGGATTAAAAGCAGCCGGCATCGTGCCCGTAGCGGGCGGCTGTTACGCTACCTCGAGACTTGCCTTGCTGCAGATTACCACAGATGTGCGCCCATGTTTGCGAAGCTACAACGCCATTAGGATTTATACGGTACAGCTTCTGGAATTTCTTCACAGCGCCCTGTGTTTGCGAACCAAAGGTACTATCCAGAGTCAGCTTGCCTCCTGGTGCAGCAAATGCCACGGCGTACTGAATATCTTTGACACAGTGACCACGCGAACCTTTAGCCCAAGTGTGCCGATTACACTTATATGAAGCAGTGGAAGCGGTTGGTGTCTGGGCATGCGTGGCAACCAGATAAGCTGCGCCAGCCACTGCAAATACAATTACAAAAAGCAGAATCAAAACTTCGTGAGAAAAGCCTCGGGCGTTTAGTTTTTTAGTTTTCATTTTAGACAGCCTTATATTACGGATGTAACTGCTTATGATTATAGAAGCGCCTGGCGGTTTGTCAACAGATTACCGCGTGTTCTCTACAAAGGCCGTAAAGAGTTTCTGCCAGCGGGGATCAACACTCGTCAGTGATTCCGGGTGTGACTGGACCGCTACCACAAAGCGGTTGGTCGGTAATTCTACAGCTTCGATGATGTCATCGTGTGTCCAGGCCGTCGCCGTTAACTGATCGCTCAGTTCCCGAATAGCTTGGTGGTGCAGGGCATTGGTTTCGATTTTTTCGGTGCCAAGTATTTTTGCTAGTTGCGAATCAGGTTTAATACTTAATGTATGGGCCAGGTATGCAAAATCTTTATGTTCAACTGAAGCGGTATGATTATCGGCGGCGGGCAATTCACGGGCAATATCCTGATAAAGGCTGCCGCCGAGCGCAACGTTAAGCAGCTGCATGCCCCGGCAAATACCGAGTACGGGTTTATTGTCTTTCAGAGCCCACTTGATAAGCAACCGCTCTTGTTCGTCGCGCTTCGGGGAGATGTCTTTCGTTTCGGGCTCCAGCTCTTCACCATATTGTGCCGGGTCAACGTCATTGCCGCCAGATAACACTATGCCAGCGCACAGCTTGTACAGCTGTCTGAGCGTGGCTTCGTTATCGAGCAAGGGTAACATGATCGGCGTGCCGCCGGCCGCAACTATGGCGTCTATGTAAGTTCGACGCTGTCCGTAGCTTGGGTCAGTCCAGACTTCCCGAACATTCGTAATCTCACCAACTGTTATGCCTATAAGCGATTGCACCATACTACTGTACCATCTGGTCTTCAGCGATTGTCATTATCAATTTTCACTGTCTTTTTGTAGCGCTTGCTTTATGTCGTTATAGCTGAATCCTTGTCTGGCTAGGTATTGCATCAGCTTTAAATCATCCTGATATTTGGTTTGCTTGCGTTTGCGCTCAATGACGGTAAGTAGGGCAGTTTGTTCATCATCCGTCTCTCGCCCAAGAGCCATTTCAATTATGTCCCCATCAATATGTTTTTTCTTAAGTTCAGTGTACATTTTGCGACGTGAGGTGGGGCGGAGTAGTTTTCGGTCAGCCACCAGCGCCCGCGCCACCTTTTCATCGTTAATCAGATCAATGTTACTTAACTTGTTAAGTATAGCTTCGACCAGAGCAGGGGAGGCTTGTTTGCGTTCTAGGTACGTTTGCACTTCCCAGCGCGTCCGCGGGCGTAAGGCAACGTATTGCAAGGCACGATTATACAGCTTGTCATCATCCGATAACTTCTTATATTCAGCGATTTGCTCCTTGCTGAGTTCCTGCCCGCCGACTAGTTTTGAATCCAGGAGCGCTCCCTCACTCAGCGAGAAGGCATACTTACCCTCGACGAAAATAGAGTAGCGATTAGTGAGTTTTTGTTGTTGCTTGATACCTGTAATCTTCACAGGAGGTGCCGGGCTGTAAGTGTCTCGATCAATTTTGGAAATTTTGAATAGCTGACATCAAGAGAAATGCTAAAATGCTGGCCACCAGGAATAACAACAATTTCACTGTCAGTTTGTTTGACTAACCATTCAGCTTGATCGAGCGGACAGTACGGATCATTGTCGCCGTGAATGAACAGTAGCTTGGCGGCTTTTCTTTTGATCAGGTCGAAGTTAAAGCCTGGGGATGGGAATAATTGAGCAAACTGTTTTTTGTCGAGATCAGTGTCGTCCATATGAGACCACGAACCAACCAGAACTCCGGTTGTGATGGGTGGGCAACGATCATCCTCCAGAAGATTTAAGATCGAAACGGCCCCGGATGAGTGTCCGACTATTACATTATCGGTGAAGTCCCAACCCGAATTAAACAGAAAGTCATTATATAGCTTTCGGTTAGGCGTATGGTTTTCGGGCAAGTGTGGCACCCAGACATCATATCCCCGGGCTACCAGTTCTTTTCTCAGCCAGGGAAACCAATTCTCGTTCGGAGAACCATCTGTTCCGTGGAGAATAACTACTTTTTTCATTGCCTACTCTTTGGCAGCTTCTACCTCGAGAACCTTATCCATGAGCTCATCAGCTACTTTAGGGTTGTCGCGAACGTACTGAACCGCTGCTTCCCTACCCTGCCAACGCTCACCGTTATAGCCGTACCAAGCGCCCGCCTTTTCGACTATGTCACGATTGGCTGCCAGGTCCAGAATGTCGCCAGCCCTGTTAATCCCCTGGTTGTACATAATGTCGAACTCAGCTTCGCGGAACGGTGGCGCAATCTTGTTTTTCACAACTTTGACGCGTGTGCGATTACCAATGACGCTTTCGCCCTGTTTAATTTGGCCGATGCGCCGGATGTCCATGCGCACTGAAGAATAGAATTTGAGAGCATTGCCACCGGTGGTAGTTTCGGGGTTACCAAACATCACACCGATCTTCATGCGAATTTGGTTAATGAAGATAACTGTGGCTTTAGAGCGGTTAATAACAGCCGTTAATTTACGCAGCGCCTGGCTCATTAGGCGGGCTTGCAGGCCAGGTAAACTATCACCCATTTCACCCTCGATTTCGGCACGAGGCACTAAAGCGGCAACTGAGTCGATAACAATCAGGTCAACAGCATTAGACCGAACCAGCGTTTCGGCAATTTCCAGCGCCTGCTCACCGTTGTCAGGCTGGCTGAGTAAGAGGTTATCAACATCAACGCCGATTCGCTTGGCGTAGGCCGGGTCTAAAGCGTGCTCAGCATCAATAAAGGCCGCTGTGCCCCCGGATCTTTGAACCTCGGCAATCGCATGCAGGGTAAGCGTCGTCTTGCCTGAACTTTCCGGCCCGTAGATTTCGACGACTCGTCCTCTCGGAATGCCGCCACCGAGGGCGATATCAAGGCTTAGCGCTCCCGTTGGCGTTGTTTCCACGGCAGTCGCATGAGCCTCGCCCAGTTTCATGATCGAACCTTTGCCAAACTGTTTCTCAATAGTTTCCAGCGCCAGACCCAATGCCTTGGCCTTACCTTCTGATGCGCTTGCTGTGGGAGCAGCTTTTGCTTTGGTCTTTTTGTCTGTAGCCATGAACCCTCCTTGGTCTTAACCTGTAACTATTGCACAATACACTTAATAATATTTTAGCACTATATATGCCCCTGGCTGCCGGTGAAAATTGCTACAGCTTACTTTGTGGCAATCTTTAATGATTATTTAAGAATTCGCGTAAAGCAGGCCCTTAAAAAGCTTCTGCTTTTTGGTGTACCCTGTTAGAATGGGGGCCAGGATGGGTGTACCTATGAAGACAAAAAGTCATATCTTTTCCGGAGCTGAGCCGTGCGCATTGCTGATTCGCTAGTCGAGAGTCTACTGACCAAGAGCAAGCAGCTGAATAAAGAGCAGTTGGCTAGTTTGCATGAACAGGTGGAAAGCGAGAAAAAACCGCTGCAGGATTTGGTTATTAAGAACAACCTCTTGAGCGAGAAGGATCTCACCAAGCTGTATGCCGATGAGATCGAAATGCCATTCGTCGAGCTCAATGCCAAGGAGATTAAGCACGAGGTCTTAAAACTACTGCCCGAGCGCATTGCACGCCAGTATAACGCAGTAGTATTTGACGTTGATGGTGAGACTAAGTTAGTGGCCATGGAAGATCCGGACGATATTCAGGCGTTAAACTTCCTGCAAAAGCAGCTCGGTAATAACATCAAAGTCCACATTACGACCAGCAGCTTGCTGCAGGCGGCGCTGGATCAGTACCGCGGCAACATCAGCAGCGAGCTAACGAAGGTCATTGCGTCTGAGGACGAAGTTGATGAGAGCGAGGAGATTGACGAGAGTGATTTGGCCGAAGATTCTCCGGTGGCTCAAACAGTCAACATTATTATTGAATATGGCGTAAAGGCCGGGGCCAGCGACATACATATTGAGCCGCGGGAAGGTTTTGTGGTGGTGCGCTACCGAATTGATGGCATCCTCCGCGAAGCTAATAAGTTACCGCGCAAGCTACTCGGCGCTTTAGTAAGCCGCATTAAAATCCTCAGTAATTTGAAGATTGACGAGCATCGGGCGCCACAAGATGGCCGTTTTAAGGTTGAGGTTAGCGGACTAGTATATGCTTTGCGTGTCTCCACGCTCCCAATCCTAGACGGCGAAAAGGTTGTTATGCGTATACTTAACGAGTCAAGCAAGCCGGCAGACTTTACAGAGCTCGGCTTTTGGGGTGATGCACTTAAGGACCTTCAGCATGCCATTGTCCAGCCGCACGGCATGGTGCTGGTGACTGGTCCAACTGGTTCCGGTAAGTCGACAACACTGTTTAGCGTGCTGAGTTCGCTGAATACGCCCAATGTGAACATCTCCACCGTTGAAGACCCTGTGGAATACCACATTGTGGGCGCTAACCAGACCCAGGTTAATCCGGTGGCCGGCATGACATTTGTAAACGGTCTGCGGGCACTCCTCCGGCAGGACCCAAATATTATCATGGTCGGCGAGGTGCGTGACGGCGAAACGGCCGACCTGGCGGTGCAGGCCTCTCTGACTGGACACCTGGTTTTCAGCACGCTGCACACTAATAACGCCGCCACTTGTCTACCCCGCCTTTTAGAGATGGGAGTTGAACCATTTCTGATCGCCAGCACGGTGCGGCTGATCATTGCCCAGCGTTTGGTGCGGCGCCTCTGCGTCGACTGCCGGGAATCAGCTACCCCGGATGCCGCAACTATCAAGCAACTCACTAAGTCTTTCCGCTTGGATGAAAACGGTGGTATCAAGCGTATTCACGAGTTAGAAACGCAGGCTCTAGAAGGTGGCATCGGCAAATCCACTAGCGGCAGGGGTACAACGGCCGACCAGCTGAGCACCTCAACTACCAGCATCACGCGACTTTGGAGGGCGCACGACGAGGGCTGCGACAGCTGCAATCACAGTGGCTACAAGGGTCGCATCGGCATTTACGAAACGCTAACTAACTCTCCCAATATCCAAAAGCTTATCGTGGGCAATACTACTTCCGAGACAATCGAACAGGCGGCAGTTGCTGATCATATGCTGACTATGCAACTTGACGGTCTAGTCAAAGCTTTACGTGGCCAGACTACAATTGAGGAAGTCCTTAGGGTAACTGCGCAGGAGTAATATATGCAGTTTGTTTACAAAGCCACCAATGCTGACGGAAAAACCGTAACCGGTAGTGCTGACGTTGCCAATAAAGCTGCCCTGCTTAGCCTGCTGCATAAGCAAAATCTGCACCCAGTGCTTATAGAACTCGCTAAGGGTAAGGGCAAAAAGGGCGGCAATTTATTTGGTAAGAGGAAAAAAGTTAAGCTTCAGGATCTAGTTATCTTCACGCGGCAGCTTTCAACCATGATTTCCGCCGGTGTTCCTCTGGCCCGCTCGCTGTCTGCGCTACAAGGAGATGCCGAAAACCCATATATGCGCGAGGTCTTGGCTGGTATTACCAAAGAGGTTGAAGGTGGCCAGCCGCTCGGTGATGCCTTTGCTAAGTATCCGACCGTTTTTTCCGATGTGTATGTCAACATGGTTCGGGCCGGCGAAGAAGGTGGTATTCTAGATGACATTTTGAAGCGTCTCGCGACCCAGGTTGAGCAGGACGCCAGTATTCGCAAAAAGATTAAGAGTGCCATGATGTACCCGATAGTAATTCTCTGCATTACGGTGATCGCCTTTTTCGGTGTCATGCTGTTCATCGTGCCAAAGCTGGGCGGCATTTTGCTAAGTCTGGGTGGTCCAAATGCTAAATTACCCGTGTACACACAGGCCCTGCTTAAGGTAAGTAACTTCTGCGCCAAACCAACCATCCTTGGTCACTCGCATATTCCGATTATTTCTAAGTTTCCTAATCTGATACTCATCCTTGTAGTTCTAGCGGTAGCCACTGTTTATTTACTGCGCTACATTCGGACGTCCACCGGTAAATACCAGTTTCATGCGCTGTTGTTGAAGCTCCCGATTGTAAAAGTTGTGGTACTAAAAATTGCTATCGCTCGCTTCTCGCGTACCTTTGCTTCATTGATGGGCTCCGGAGTAAGTGTGCTCGACGCACTAGACGTTACCGGTGCCGCCCTAGGCAATAAAGTAATCGAAGCTGAGTTAAAAGCAGCGGCGGCGGAAGTGAAAAACGGTAAGCAGTTGAGTGAACCGCTCAGCCATAGTAAACATTTCCCACCAATTGTTTCACAGATGCTGATGGTTGGCGAAGAAACGGGACAAATTGATACGGTACTGGTTAAGATTGCTGACTTCTATGAAGAAGAGGTGTCGGTGCTGATTGATGGCCTGGCTGCCATTATCGAGCCAATTATGATTGTCTTCTTGGGTGCTGGGGTGGGTTTGATCGCCGCTTCGGTGATGGGTCCGATCGCCAATCTGTCCAAAAACATCGGTAATAGCTAATCTGTTTCTTCCCTGTTTTCCACAATCTACTTGACCTAGGAACGCTTATGGTTATAATCATAGCCAGATACTTGAAACAAAGTGTTATACACTTAGCGTTCAAAGATCATATTAAAAAGTAATGTAAAAAATTAATCAGGAGGGTGGGCTCTCATGATCTCTCTCAAAAAACGTAACCAGGGCTTCACGATTGTCGAACTTTTGATCGTCATCGTAGTCATCGGCATCTTGGCCTTGCTCGTTATCACTACTTACAGTGGTATCCAGGCAAAGGCTCGTAACTCTAAGCGACAATCAGACCTCAAGTCAATTCAGACGCAGCTCGAAGCATTCTTTAGCCAGAACGGCTACTACCCGAGCTTGGGTGACCTGAACAGCTCATCTTGGCTGGCTTCTAACATGAAGAGCCTCGACCAGAACGCGCTGATCGATCCGTCAAACCCAACCCAGAGCAAGACGCTGGTTGGTGCCGCAGCTGCTAAGTCTTACGCCTATGCAGTCACGGACAGCAGCGGTAACAGCTGTGAAGGCGCCGGCAACGACGTCAACTGTGCGAAGTACACTTTGACAGCCACTTATGAAGGCTCCGTCAACGGCAGCACTACCGACTCACTGAGCAACTTAGACTAAAATCTAGTAAGCCAGTTCTAAAAGATCCCGTAGAACGCGGGATCTTTTAATATATCTCGTCAACACAAGTTAACTGCTTGTCTTTTAGCTTGAGACGAATTAAAAGATCTTTGAGCGGTTGTTAGCGCTGACGAGCTCTTTCGGATCAATCCAACCCAGCGTTTCCTATACATTACATCTTTAAATCATCAGTTTTAGGGTTATATTAGAGGTGGAAACCGAGGCTTTATATTATAATTAAACATAAGCATGAAAACGACAGTCCGCTTAGGGCGGCGTGGGCACACAAAAACCAGTTATCGAGGCGTCGGCCTGAGCAACGCGAGCGGGCTCACTATAGTTGAGCTGCTGGTCTGCATCGCTTTGGCCGGTGTCGTCGTCATATCGCTCAGTCAGGTTACAACCACTTATCTTCATGTAAGTCAGCGGGGCAGATACTTAAATTTGGCAAATTCATACGTCGAAGCTGAGATAGAAGCTTTGCGCAGCGCCGGCTATAACAGTCTGGCCAATGGTACAACCAGTCTCACCAGCTCACTGCCTTCTCAATTGCCCCGGGGAAGCAGTGGCTCAATGACGATCAGTAGTCCTTCAGGCGGCATAAAGCAGGTTGATATCACCGTTTCTTATCCAGATCAAGGTCACGCAAACAGTTATAGCTATACAACTTACATAGGAGAGCTCGGTGTCGGGCAATAAACTAGGAGGGCTCGGAAGCCAGGGCTTCACGTTAGTGGAGGTCACGGTTGTGGTGAGCGCTATGGCGGTTATTGGTGTCGTTTTCCTGGGTTTGATCGTAAACTACTTTGTCGTTATCAACCGTAACAACCAGCTGCAAGAAATGACGATCGATTCCCAAAACCTGCTACGAACGACCGTTGAAAATATCCGCTTTGGCAACGGCATAAGTCAAAAAAACTTGATTTCTGATTCTAATGCTCCGAGCGGAGGTTGGAACACCAGCAACAGTACCTTCGTTATCGTGCTCGAAGTGCCGGCCGAAACAACATCACGAACGTATATTATTGACCCCAACACCGGTAGCCCCTACATGAATGAGCTAGTGTACTACAAGAGCGGCACGACACTCATGGAACGTCAGCTGGCCAATCCGAATGCCACCGGCAACCGAATGGTCACAACTTGTCCGGTAAGCGTGGCCAGCGCTTCTTGTCCAGCAGACACGACACTCGCAAAATATGTCAGCTCCATGTCATTCACGCTTTATGACCAGAACGACGCGACGACTACTACTCCTTCGCTTGCTCGTTCGATAAATATCACGCTTAATATGCAGCGTAACGCGCCGGGCTCACCACTTAATCTGACCACCAGCACTCGTGTAACATTAAGGAATAGGTTCTAAGCCATGCAAAAACTAAAAGATCTCGATCAGCGCGGCACGATTATCCTTATCTTTGTCATTACGCTGCCCTTCCTTATTCTGATAGCTACGTATTATATGAGCTTGTCGCTGACCAGCTATCAGGTCGGTCGTTTTGACCAACTGCACACTGAAGCTCAATTGGCGGCAGACGCAGGCGCCGACTATGCCGTCGAGCAGCTCGGACAGGACAATACCTGGACCGGTACCGGAAGTGAGATGTCCCTACACAGTGACAGTAAGCTTCGTACCACTTTTTCCGCCACGGTGACCGGCACTTCAACTTCTAAAACTATCGCAGTGACTGGTAAAACGTACTGGCCCGCCTCTGCTACCACACCGAGCCGGTCGGTTTCGATCTACGTCGACCTATATCCCGTTACGGTTGGTAATTACAGCATTGTGACTGGCGCAGGCGGTTTATACATGAGCAATAGCTCTAAGATTGTAGGCGGTAACGCTTTTATCAATGGCGAAATCAGTATGTCAAACTCGGCCCAGATCGGGCTTAGCACCAGTCCTGTCAATGTGCAAGTGGCCGATGATATCTGTCCCAGTCCAGCCGATTCGACATATCCTCGGGTGTGTACCGCCGCCGATCACCCCAACCAGCCAATAACCATTAGCAATCAAGCTCATATTTATGGAGCTGTGACTGCTACCAATCAAACCAACGGTAGCGGCATGAGCGCTACCGGACTAGTGTCCGGCGGCAGCGCGGCACCACAAGCCTTGCCCACCTATGATCGGTCTGCACAAAAGGCCGCTGTCACTACCAATCTAACCGGCAACAACGCCTCTTGTTCGGGCAGTCAGAATGTTATTTGGCAGGCAAATACTAAAATCACAGGAGACGTGACCTTATCTAACTCCTGCACTATCACAGTGAAGGGTAATGTATGGATTACCGGTAATCTCAGCTTGAGCAATAGCTCTAAGATGATAATTGACAACTCAGTCGGCACTACTAGGCCGAATATAATGGTTGATGGCAGTAATGGCATTAACTTTTCAAACAATTCCCAAGTCGCCGCTAACTCCAGTGGCACTGGAGCTGAGTTTTACACCTTCTACAGCAAGGCTTCGTGCTCGCCGGATTGCGCAAGTGTCACGGGTCCGGACCTTGCCAGCTCACGTTCTGTGCAAACTATAAATCTCAGCAATTCTTTCGCCGCCCCCAATAGCATTCTCTATGCCTACTGGACCCAGGTAAATCTGTCGAACAGTGGTCAAATCGGTGCTGTCATCGGTCAAACCATTCAGCTTTCCAACACAGCCACAATTACATTTGGTTCCTCAACTGGCGTCGGCAACACAACCTGGGTTATTAAGGGGTACCGACGCCAGTAGTACTGAGCTTTTATCTGGTATACTTAAGGAAACTATCGCCTCGGGTGGGCACACAGATGAAAACAGCGAACATCTCAAATTTCTTCCACGATAAACCCCTGTTCGGGCTGGACATCGGCCATGGCTCCTTAAAAGTCATGCAGGTCGAGGAACAGCTCACCAAAACCCCCGTCAAGAACCATAAACCACGAGTTATTGGCTACGGCACAACTTCCTTCGATAAAGCTGCCCAGCAGGATGGTGTAGTCGTACAGCCAGAGATTATCGCAGCCGCGGCTACTGATTTATTCCAGAATCATTTGATTGGTGATATTACCACCCGACGAGTGGCCATTGCCATTCCCGCGTACCGCACCTTTACCCGAGCCATGCAGCTGCCGCACCTTAAACCCAAGGAATTGCACGAGGCCGTCCAGCTCGAGGCTGAGCAGTATATTTCAACACCGCTGGAAGATCTGTATCTGGACTACGAGATTATCAAACAGACGGCGGATTCCACGGAATTGTTTATCGTGGCCGTACCCAAGGCAATTGTTAATTCGTACCTTGATCTGGCGCAAATTATGGGGCTGGAGACGGTACTTATTGAGCCAACGCTGAGTTCTTCGGGGCGGCTTTTCTTGCTAGATGAGGCTAGTGACGTGCCCGGCTTTATTATTGATTTCGGTTCGTTGTCTGCGGATATTAGTATTTTTGACCATCAGGTATTGGTCACCGGTACCGTTCAGGGTGGCGGCGTGAACTTTACGACCTCTATTATGAGCAAGCTGGGAGTCACACAGCAGGAAGCTGGGCTTATCAAAACGCGTTATGGTCTCAGCCCTAGCAAAAAGCAAGCCGATATTAAACAGGCGCTGGAACCGACGCTGGAGCAGATCGTCAAAGAAATCCGGCGCATGATGCGTTACTACGAGGAGCGCTATGGTCAAGACCGGCCAATTGGTCAGGTGGTAACGCTTGGTGGTGGGGCTAACATGCCTGGTCTTAGTGAGTATTTGATCGAGACGTTACGCATGGCCGTCCGCCACACCGACCCTTGGCACTACCTCAACTACAAAGGCTTGCAACCACCAACCGATGCCGACAAACCGATGTACGCCACCGTGGCCGGTCTCAGTCTGGCCAACCCGCGGGAGGTTTTTCAGCGATGATTAATCTGCTCCCGCCCGAGGTCAAAAGCAGCTACCAGTTCGCTCGACGAAATGTCAGCCTGCGAAAGTGGGTCGCCACGCTGTTGATCGTGTTGCTCGGTTTGGGGGCTCTGGGAACGTATGGTCTGCTGACGCTCCACCAGTCAACTGTACATTATCAGGATCAGGTTGCTTCATTGCAGAATCAGCTCAAAAAGGACAAAATCGATCAGACCAAAAAGCAGGTACAGGACATCAGCGGCAGCTTAAAGCTGGCTGTGCAGGTCTTAAGCAACGAAGTGCTGTTCTCCAAGCTTATCCAGCAGATTGGCGCTGTTATGCCCAATGGCACGGTTTTGACCGGGCTGAACATTGATCAAATCAAGGGTGGTCTGGACCTGACCGCCGTGAGCACCAACTACGCGGCTGGCACCCAGATACAGGTGAACCTGGCTGATCCCAATAATAAGATATTTTCACGCGTCGATATTGAAAGTATTCAGTGTGGTGGCGACAGTTCCGGCGGCTCAAGCACCTACCCGTGCCAGGTTCAGCTACGAGCGCTCTTCAATAACAACAATCCGTTTCTCTTTATCAACCAAGGCGGGAAAAAGTCATGAATAGCAAACGCGCCTTTTACGTGATGTGTGGCTTGATCCTTTTCTTCCTACTGGCGATGGTGGGCGGTTCGTACGAAATTGACGGCTTGCTAACCAAACAATCTCAAAAGTTGGTGAATGCCAAAACGAAACTGGCTTCGCTGCAGCAACAGCAAACGGAGTTGGCCCGTTCCAAGAAGGACATTATTGCCTATAGCGATCTCTACAACATTTCACGCACTATCGTGCCAGAAAACAAAAACCAGGCCGAAGCCGTCCGGCAAATTGTCAATCTAGCGGCTCGTAACGGCGTAAACATTGGCTCCATCACCTTCCCCCCTTCCACGCTTGGTAGCTCGCCCAGCGCGGCCAGCACGACCACCAATTCTTCAGCCGCGGCTTTGGGTGGCGGTCCATCGGCAGCCGGAGGAACTAATCCTTCTTTGTCACAGTTAGTGAAGGTAACAAACGTGCCAGGGGTATACGTGCTGCAACTGACCGTCAGCAGCGCTACGGGCAACAATGGCGGAACCTCTTACAGCCAGCTGATAAACTTCCTCGCATCTTTGGAGCAAAATCGTCTGACCGCTTTGGTCAGCAGGATTTCGATTTCCCCGCTCAAGAGCTCATCGGGCGCCACTAGCACAAACGCGTTCTCGTTTGAATTAAGCCTGAATATTTACATCAAGCCATGAGGAAATAAGCGATATGGAAGATAAGAAAAAGCTGGACGTTTCATCAATCCTTGAGCAGGCAGAGATTGTCGCGCAAAAGGCCAGCCGCTATAAGGTGATCCTGTTCCTCCTGTTCGTGGTTTTGATTTACGGTTTCATCGTATACCGCATTAATTCGTTGAACAGCGTTCAGCCGTCCGATAACGCCATTGCCGCGCAGAATAACCCCATTAAGGCCGCACATATCGACAAATCGGTCGTTAATCAGCTTGAATCCTTGCGCAATAACAACGTCAACGTACAGACGCTGTTTGAGCAGGCTCGCAACAATCCGTTCCAGGAATAGAAATAACACTACCGTATACCGTATACGGTTGTGCGCTGCTAGGTATTGATGTTCACGCCATTATCCGGCGAATAAGAGCCTTGGGGTTGATATTGGCCTTGTTGGCCGCTGCTGCGACGGTGCTGCTCGAACTGTTCGCGGGCATTGAGAATTTGTTGCGCATAGTAGTTTGGATTGGGACAGAACGGAAACATGAATTTACTGCGTTCCCCGGCCGTTTCTACTCTAAGCACACCGTAGTTGAACATGTGCGCCAGGATACCGTCTTGGCCAGCCGTAACGTCTTCAAGATTGCCCAGAGACAGCTGCGAAGACTGCCTGTCAAACAGGCTTCTCTGACTGATTTGGGTAACGCTGTCGCTGGTCAGTACCCAGCTGTTACCCCAATAAACTTTGTTTGAGATAAACACAAAACCTAGGCATATGAAGGACGCCAACAGTAGCAATAAACCGCCGATGGCCATTACCTTGCCCTTCTCGACACTTGTGAGCACGCCTGGCGCTACCACAAAGACAATTATGGCGAGCACGATAAGCAAAAAGCCAGCACCAATGTAGATGCCAAGCATGCCAATGGGGTGTCGTTTGATCTCACAGATAACCTGCTCGCCAGGCTGCATGACAGAGAGCGGATTTTTTACTTCTGGCTGTGTATTCTGGCCGTTGAGGGCGGCCTGGCCGATATCTTGTGGATTCATTACGTCCTATATTATAGCAATTATAATAATGAGCGCTGTTTATTGTCGCTCTGCGGCTTTTTACCGAGATGTGCGTAAGTTTTGTGCGTTACTTTTCGGCCGCGTGGCGTGCGCTCTAAAAGCCCAATTTGCATCAGGTAGGGTTCATAGAAATCCTCGATTGTCCCCCGTTCTTCGGCAGTTAAAGCCGCGAGCGTCTCTACGCCCACCGGGCCGCCATTGTAATTCTCTATAATGGCCAGCAACAACATACGATCAGATGCGTCCAGCCCAAGTTCATCTATGTCGAGTAGTTTCAACGCTTTATGACTCAGCTTTGTATCAATGATGCCGTCGGCGTTAACGTCGGCGTAATCTCGAACCCGCTTCAGTAACCGGTTGGCAATACGCGGTGTTAGGCGTGAGCGCTTGGCCAGTTCGGCAGCGGCCGGTTTATCAATTTTGACGTTCAAGATCTTGGCGGCCCGCTCAATAATTTCTTGGATTTCATCGGGCTTGTAGAAATCTAAGCGGTGAATCATGCCGAAGCGATCACGCAACGGCGCCGCCAACGAACCCGTACGGGTTGTAGCGCCAATAATAGTAAACTTCGGCAAATCGAGCCGCAGCGAACGAGCTGAGGGGCCCTTACCGAGCATAATATCCAGCTTAAAGTCTTCCATGGCGCTGTACAGCACTTCTTCGACGGTCCGGTTCAGCCGGTGGATTTCATCGATGAATAGTATATCGCCATCCTGCAGGTTGGTGAGCAGGCTGGCCAGGTCTCCTGCCCGCTCAACGGCCGGACCTGACGTAATTCGAATTTGCGCGCCCATTTCGTGCGCGATAACACTGGCCATGGTGGTCTTGCCCAGCCCAGGCGGCCCGTGCAACAGTACGTGATCAAGTGGCTCTTCCCGCTTCTTAGCCGCATCAATCGCCAGTTTAATATTCTGCTTCAACCGCTCCTGCCCGATGTAGTTGGCAAAATCCCTGGGCCGGAGCGTAATCTCGATTTCCTCTTCTTGCCCTTCGTCGTCGTGGATGCCGGTGTTTACAACTCTGTCGATCATGCTGTCTTTCCCTGAAGCGCGGCCTTGATTCTGTCCTCTGTAGGCAGATTTTCGTCAACTCCTTGTAGCGCCTGGGCAGCGTCGGTTGCTGAATAACCAAGCGATACTAGCGCCTCAACAGCTTCATCTTTCATAAGTGTGCCTTCTGATTGCAGAAGTCCTGTGGACTCCAGATCAACGCCCGCTAAGCCAACTTTATCCTTAAGCTCCACAACAACTCGTTCGGCCACTTTCTTGCCAACGCCACTGGCTTGCTGAATATACTTAACATCACCGCTCGCGATAGCTGTTCGCACCTCGCCCGTAGAGCCAATACTTAACACGTTAAGTGCCATCTTAGGACCTACCCCGTTAACTTCTAATAACTGCTCAAACAAGGTTTGGGTATCGCGCGATAAAAACCCAAACAGATCATGCGCTTGTTCGCGCACATGTTCGTAAATGTAAACTTTGGAACTTTCGCCAGCTACAAGACGTCCGTGATCCTCAGTTGTGACGAATATACCATAACCGACACCTTGCACATCGATAACGACGAGATTAGCCAATTTTTCGCTTATTACCCCAGAAAGTGTCGCAATCATTAAGACTATTATCTCATAGTCATAGAGTGCGTGATAGCAGCAGCCAGAGCATCGGCACAGTCGTCTGGCCTGGGGACCTCTTTAAGTTGCAGGATGACCCGGACCATTTCCTGGATCTGCTTCTTTTCGGCACGGCCGTAACCCGTGAGCGCCTGTTTGATCTGGAGGGGCGTATATTCGTAGATGGTCAGATCAGCTTGTTTACCAGCCAGCAGCACAACGCCGCGGGCTTGAGCCACGGTCATGGCCGTTGTCACATTCTGGGCAAAAAACAGTTTTTCGATCGACATAACTTCTGGTTTTGTTTCGACGATAATATCCGTTATTTCTTCAAAGATAGTCATCAATCGAACCGCATCATCTTCTTTAACGGGTGTGCGGATAACCCCGGCATCAACTAGTTGGGCTTTACCGTGAGTAGCATCTATAACGCCAAACCCGAGAATCCCGGTACCGGGGTCAATGCCCAGAATTCGCATTCACACTCCCTGCTCACGTGGCGGCAATATCGCATTATCTATGCGCATTACAAAACCGATAAGCAAGAGGCAACCGGCCCATACTCCAAGATCAATCAGCAGATTTTTTGCTTCAATAACTTTCATGGAGGTAGTTTTTTGCGTGCCTGGGTCGGTGGCTTTCGTCAGCGACAACCATGTCAGCGGCACGCCATAGTGAATATTGGTTTTATTAAGCGCTGAGGGTGTTAAGGCACCCGGTTGGGATTTGGTTTGTACATAATTGGCTGCGTAGTCACGTCGCAAGGGTGTCGCCAGTATGCCAATTAGTAAAATGACAGCTATGATCACAAGCAATACTCGGCGCTTTTTAGCATAGCTCAGCATATGTTGATAATAGCACAGCTGTAGGTGTGGCAGCCCTGTTTAGTCAGTCAGCAAGGCTTCGGGAATGTCAAAGTTCACATGCGTGGCGGTGACGTCGTCAAGCTCATCAAGCGCATCCATGAGACGCATGATTTTTCCGGCCGTGGCAGCATCGGATACTTCAACAGTGGTATTTGGCACGTATGCCAGTTCTGCATCAACAACTTCCAGACCGGCGGCGTTCAAGCCATCACGAATCTTGGCCAACTCTTTGGCGTCAGTGTAAATGACAGACTCGCCGTCCTCTTCCTGTACATCATCGGCACCCGCTTCTAGAGCCTGCATAAGCACTTCGTCACCGGTGCCTTTGACGCGAATAACACCTTTTCGGTCAAACTGGAATGCCACGGCGCCCTTTTCGGCAATGTTGCCGCCGTGCTTGGAAAAAGCTGTGCGGATGTCGGGGTAGGTACGATTAATATTATCGGTGGCGCATTCCACGATGATTGCTACGCCACCTGGACCATAGCCTTCGTAGGTTACTTCTTGGAGCTGCGCGGCGTTTTTGTCCTTAACGCGGTCAATGGAACGCTGAATGTTGGCAGCCGGCATGTTGGAGGCTTTGGCTTTGTCGATCGCCAGCCTCAAAGAAAAGTTACTCTCCGGATCGGTGCCACCACGGGCGGCAATAGCAATGGCGTTGCCGAGCTTGGTGAACACCGCGCCTCTGGCCGCATCCTTCGCCGCCTTTTGCCGCTTAATAGTTGACCACTTACTATGACCGCTCAAATTATTCGTTCCTCTCGTTAAAAATTTCTGATAGTCTTATCTGTTATTAAAGCACTTTTTGACTTATTTTTAAACCCTAGGCTGCTCATAAATGTTATCAGTGCGGCATAGAGTACGAGCATTTGGGTGAGTGATAGACTTAAATTCTGGATAAAGATGTGCGGTAAGTGCGCAAGGAGGTGCGCCGTGTCCAGCATGTAAGTCAGCAGCAGTCGGGCCGGCCAGCTTAACCAACCTGCAACACTGCCAGCAAACATGCCCGCTAGACCGGCAACTGTGCTGCACAGCATGGCGACCGGTATAAGAGCGACAACCAGCACATTAGCAACCAGGCTGATAAATGATACCTGTCCGAAAGTATGAATAATAATCGGCAATGTCATCAGCTCAGCGCAAATACTTTCGAGGGCAATTTGTACTATTAATGACTCACGAAGGCGTGACCGAAAACCAGCAAGTATGGCAGGCGCCAGTACCATAACCCCAAAGAAAGCCAGAAAGCTAAGGTACCAACTCAAATCATTCCAAATATAAAAGGGATTTTTAAAGGCCGTAAGCGCCGCGGCTAGGAGGATAAGATTCAGCGGCTTGAAGCTTCTTCCATAGTAAGTGGCACCAATACTTAACATGCTAACTATTGCTGCCCGGACTATCGAAGCGCTCGATCCAGCTAACAGCAAGAACCCGGCGGTTAGGCCTACAGTTAGCATGAACGATCCGCGCTTGCTGCGAGCAGCCAATAGGCCACGGCTAGCTTGCAATATGATTGTCAGGTTGTAGCCCGAAACCGCAATGATGTGCGTCAGGCCAACCATTAGCAGGTCTTGTTTCACATAGGTGGGTAAGGTTGCTCGTTGTCCGATGAGCAAACCCATGGCAAAGGAAGCCAGCGGCTCCGGCAAGGCACTCTGCATGCCGGCCGCAAAGCGACGCCGGACTTCAGCGACTACCGAGGGATGGTGAGCGATTATCTGGAGCTGGGCAAAGCTCAACCTGGCTTGATATGTACCTTGCGCCGGGTAAAGCTTACCGGTAGCTTCGATACTGTCTCCCTGCAACACACTGTTGAGCCCGAAGCCACTGATTTGTACCTTCCCGGCAAGTGTCTGGTTTTTATCAGTTCTGATGTTTGCGCCGTCAAACGAAAGCTGTGAATGCGTGCCGTACACCCCATCATTCTGAGCCACAGCCACTAGTGTGACCTTGTGATAATACAGCCGTTGGTAATTAGCCAGCTTGGCCACGTAGTCCGCACCGCGCCACCACCCCAAACTCAGCCCGCAAACTACAACGATGATGATTCCAATACACGTTCGCCGATAGATTGCCCACGGCAATAGGCAGATGCCCGCCCAACACAAAGCTGGAACCGGACGATGTCCCAAACGAGCCAGCGCCAAGCCAGCCAATAACGCCAAAAAAGCCAGCAACCACATAGTCGTGCGCCGAAATCGATACTGCCACATGCGCACCGTATTTTAGCAAGTCCATGACCTCTGGTAGAAAGAAGTTAAGAATAATTTAATATTTGTCGCAGCGATTCAGCTCACTAACTCAATTAGAGAGTACACCCTAAGAGGAAAGCATACGTTTCAGTTAGATACTTTACTGTGCGTTAACTCGCTTGCCCATAAGCTAGGTACTGGATACGAATATTAACTCAAAGGAGGTACAAATGAGTATCATCATGTTTATTATTCTCGGTGCAATTGTGGGTTGGATCGCGTCCCGCCTCATGGGTCGTGACGAAGGCATTATGGCCAGCATTCTGATCGGTATTGTGGGTTCGTTCATCGGCAGCTTCATAGCGCGGATCTTTACCACCAGTTCGCCCTACCTTTCGCTCAGCTGGAGCGGCTTCTTCTGGTCACTGATTGGCGCCATCATCCTGGTAGCCCTAATGAATGCGTTCTCGCATCCACGCCAGCATCACGTGTAGTAATTTGTGATTACGAAGCTTAACCTAAAACTCCTCTGTTCTGCAGAGGAGTTTTAATATAAACGTTATGGAGGGCCATTGTGATGTCTATTAAAACCAGACTCAAGGCAGATAAGGAGTTATTTTATTTTTGTAGGATGTATAGCCGTGGACTAAATTTGCCAATCATAGGATATATATGCCAAAAGCAATCCCCCAGCATAATTTTATACGCTGTCTCTCCGAACAGCTTTATATAGTGTTCGGGATCGCGCAGTAGCCGCGAAGCGTGTAGAATATGTCGGCCAACGCTCGCGTTGTTTTCTTCGTTATATTCTTCTTGCTCCCCATACAGTTCAACCATTCTTGTTTGTTTAAAACCGGCTTTCTCGTAAGCAGCCTCAAGATTACGCGGGTTAGCGCTGGTTGCTATAAAGCCCATTGTATCGAAAATAAACTTAGCCTCTTTTGGTTCAAGTTTATCGGTAGCAAACTGGCTATACACTAACATATAGCCCCCTGGTTTTAATACGCGATAGCACTCAGTGAAGGCTTCATTGAGTTCTGCAATGTGTTCAAAAACATCATAACACCACACAAAATCAATACTTTCGTTATCATCCGCTAGAGCAGTTATAGAAGCCTGAGTAAATGAAACCCTATCTCGTATTTCTACTGGCTGTTTTGCAAGCTCGTCGTTACAAATAGCAATGTGGGCGGCCACGGGGTCTGAGCCGTGAACTGTAAAACCAAAACGTTGGGCTAGCTCAAAAGCATAGCGACCCTCGCCGCAGCCAACGTCGAGAGTAACTGAATTGGCAGGTAAATCAAGCTCTCTCACTAAATCAAACCGCAGCTCGCGACTGCGTGGCTTTAGACTTTTATCAAGTTCAGCCTGAAAAGCTTCCTCGATTTGAGGGTATTCGTCGTAATAATAATCAAGAAGTTCACTGCTTAGCATGAGGAAATTATACCAAACACCAGGTGGGACTAGAACTTATTAACAGATATGAAAAAGCCTCTCGCAACGGAGAGACACATGTTCGAACCAAATACAATCTGTGAATGAAACGTGGAGGGCCCAGTGGGACTCGAACCCACGACACCCTGCTTAAAAGGCAGGTGCTCTAACCGGCTGAGCTATGGGCCCGCGTCGCTCCAGCGTGAGACGCGGGAAATTAACTCCTTACATTATCCCCGTTCCAGATGAAAAGTCAATCGATTAACAGATTGACCCCTCACTAAATAGGCATTGACGTAATTATTGAATCCTTTTATATTCATATTATGAATCCTGAGAGGTTTCCCTTGGGAGAACGACTTGTTATTCTCGATCAAGCGCAGAGGCGTGAATCACGCTTGAGTCTTCTTGGCCGGTTGGCTCGTACGGCAGCACAAGAAGTTGAGGCTGTGGTGCCCTTAGGTGAAGTCCGCCAACTATTCGAGCAGTACGACATCCCCTGGGAGATCCAGCCCGTTCAGGTAAGGACTGACACTCAAACCAAGTTTTACTATATAGCAAAACGACATAGTGAAACGGGAGTTGATGAGGAACGTTCCGCGCAAGGAACACCTAGAGCTTCTAGCATTGTCGAATGGTTAGGGCGCGAACAGCTGCAGACAGTCATGGCCGTCGAGGCTTTTACAGGAAATGCCTTGTCTAAGATTTTTGAGTTCGAGATCGAAGCCAGATCTAATGAAACGCCTGAAACGACTCCTTTGCTATTAACTCCAACCGAGCTGAACATCGTACGGTTACTGCCTTTTAGTTTTCCAGCTATTGCGGCTCGTCTTTATTTGTCTAATAAAGGAGTAATCTCTAATTACACACGCGCACGGGACGTTAATGCCATGAGCGACGCGGAGTTTGTTCGGGCCGCGTACAAAGAGCGGCTCATCGATATGGGTAGCTTGGAACATGTAAAGCCTCTGAAAAAGCTTTCATCTGGTGAACGGGATCTTCTTCAGCACTATACTTTTTGTAGTTATGACGAAGCCGCGGCCAGATCGGGGCGAAGCATATATACCATCCGTACTGTGTGGGCGGATATTTACAAAAAGCTTGATATTCATTTCCGGCGTGACAAGTTGGCTCGAAGAGCCGCCTTTATCGTCGGACTAAGAGAAAACTTGATCGAGTAATTTAGCCTTTGTGTTTTTTGTGCTTCTCTTCGCCGGTTTTCGGGCGCTGTAGCCAGAGAACAAAGAGACAGACTAGCGCGCTCGCTCCAACTATCAGATCTTCGGCCCTGATAACCTGATCCCACAACTGCGAGTGCACGATGTTGTGTGACAATCCGGACGGTAACAATGGCACAACCAGCAGGGCGCCGAGTAGGCCCACTCCAATAGCGGGCAACAGGTTAAGCAACAGGCGGGTGTGGCCCCTCACGGTCCGAATCATGAAGATTGCCGTCAGCACAACCGGCAGCAGGAGAAGAATCAACTTTAATACGTTGTTGCTGGCGTGAATGGGCGTAGTGGCATGTGAGGTGGACATGAAATGTAACAAGTCGTTGGCGTCACCGGCTACAAACTGCGTCAGCACATTACCGAGACACAGGCTTAAGAAAACAAGGGTCGCGTTGACGCGCAAAACCATCAAGAATAAAACAGGCGCGAGCACAATGGCTGCCAGAGCGGCAGAGGGTGTCATGCTTCAACTATAGCATGAGCGGAATGAACAGGAGATGCTTGACTGTCATCTCGAGCTATGCGAGAGATCTCGTGCCGCTAAGATATACGTCTGTGGAGGATTAACAAGACCTCTCGCCTCGCTCAGGATGGACGCTTATCTACACTAAGCGCCCACCTTGTCTTTGCGCCGCCCAGCTTTGGCGACCATTTCGGCGTAGTCAATGATGTGGGTAGCTACGTTGCGGTCAGTCACTTTCTCGATTGCGAAGCCAGGGCTGGAATTTACTTCCAGTACCAACGGTCCCCGCTCACTGCGCATCATATCAACGCCACAAATGGGCAGGCCCATGGCCTTGGCAGCTTTTTGCGCGGTTTTGCGCTCTTCGGGCGTCAGTTTGACTGGGATACCTTCCCCGCCCTGGTGAATGTTGGAGCGAAAATCATCATCCAGACTTTGGCGTAGCATGCTGGCTACTACTTTGCCGTTGACCACGAAAGCACGGATATCCACACCAGCACTTTCGGCGATATATTCCTGTACCAAAAAGCTCACACCCTCAACGTAAAAGGCCTGCATCACAGCCAGAGCCGCCTTGCGCGTTTCAGCCAGCACCACACCGTTGCCGTGCGTGCCACGAGCTACTTTAATAATGACTGGCGCGCCACCAACCTGCTCTAGCACGCCTTCAAAATCAGCGGTTTCGCGGGCAAACACTGTTTTAGGGATGCCCACACCGGCTTTAGCCAATAGCTGCATGCTACGTAATTTGTCGCGTGAACGGACAATGGCAATCGAACTGGTTGTCGTTGCCACATTTTGCATCTCAAACTGGCGGACAATGGCCGAACCATAACGTGTCAGGCCTGAAGCAATACGGGGTATAATCACGTCCACCCCTTGCACAGCTTCGCCTTTGTAATGAACTACGGGATTTCCTCTCTCCAATGTCACATAACATTTAGCGTAGTTTATGACGCGTACATCGTGTCCACGTGCTAAAGCTTCTTCTTTGAGGCGCTTCGTTGAATAGTTGGCTGGGCCTTTGGATAAAATTACTATGTTCATATTGCTTCCTTAGCTTCGCTGCTTTCTAAAAACTTTCTGGACCGAGCAGAATCGTCACCCACAATATACACGATAACGTCCCCAGGGCAACTGAGATAAATTGCTTTTTGTATTGCTTCATCCTCACGAATGATGTCGTACACGGGTTTGGGTCCGCAAGCTTTTAGGGCAACTGTGAATTGCTCCGCCATTTGTCCAATTTTTTCAATCCTGTTAGTGTAACCCTTCACTGACTTAGGCTGGCGAAAATGACCGTCAACCTTGTCATAAATGACAAACTCATCAAAGTCTTTATATATTGCCTGCGCGGTATCAGTCACTAGTTCCTCCTGCCGGCTCGGCGCTAATCGTAAGACGCCAATCACTTTATGCCCAGTCCCAGACAGCGACCGGGCAAGCTTCGCAGCATGGTGTAACGACACCTTCTCGTGGGCATAATCCATGATTACAGATGCCCCATTTACTAGATCAAGTTTAACCATACGGCCGCCAAGAGGGTCGAATTGATAATCCTGAAGTGCCTGTTCTATTTGGGGGCGACTCTTTGCTGAAGCAAGACTGAAAAGTACCGCTAATGCAAATAAAGCCAGGTAACAGGAGGGTTCATAGCTGGTATTCAACCAGGTCAGTTTCTCCATAGGAATGGCCCATAAAGTTTTTCCCTGTTTGTCAGAAATCGTCACCGCTTTGGCGCGTATACTGCACGTGTAATCTGCGGTGTGTACAGGCTCCCGTAAAGTTAACGAAACCGCAATTTTTTTAGCTGCCGCCGGGATTTTTACAAGCTGCTCGCACACCAGTGGATCATCAGCGTTATAAATAGCTGTACCGTTTGCTTGCAAACGTCTAAAGACAAAATTCTTCATGCGCGCTATGTCTTGCGGCGATGACAGTTTTGAAAATGCGCCCAAATGATCTTCATAGACGTTCGTGAAGACGCCGACATCATGCTTCTTGTAGGCGAGGCCTGTGTGAGCGCTAAAAAGGGTTGCTTCGAGAAGCGAGAGACTGGGCTGTTTATCGTGCAAGCTTATAAACCGCCCCGGGGCATTGGTGCTGCTGTAACCCCACAGTTCTCTGCTCTGTTCGTCATCGAACTTTAGCTTCCCGTTATGGTAGGCGCCACTCGTCTCGACACGCACCACACTTGGCCACTGCGCCTTGAGAACATCATCGAGCAGGCGCACTAGGCTGGTTTTGCCTTTGGTGCCCGTCACGGTCACAATTGGGTTCTCGGGTATTTTCTCGTTCATAAGCGCTCTGTTTGGTCTTCAGGTACATCGTCTTGCGACACGTCAACGAGTATATTATTCTCACGCAAAAAACGTCTTCCGAGCAGTATTTGCCTGGTCATGTCTTTGCGTTTTGTTAGCCCAATATGAGTCTTGTATGCCTTGCCCTGGACAATAATACTTACCGGAATAATATATCGCTGAGCAGAGTGTCCGCTCGCACTTCGGACTCGCTTACGCCTAAACTCTGTAACCGTTTGCAAGGCATGCCGTTTACTTATTGGTCGAAACTGAAGCTGTTGCTTACCACCTGCTTGCTTCGTTAAATGTATTTCTTCGCAATGAAGAGCACCCGTATAAGCGCCGGTGTCGACCTTGGCTAGGACGTCAAAAATACCGAGCTCCGGGACGGTGATCGGTTCTACAGCTCCTAAAATAGTGCGTGATGCTTTCATACTCATACCAAAACTTACAGCTAACTGATAAACTATACCACTTTTTAGCAATATTTACAATGCTAATACATTAGTGGGCTTTCGTCATCAACTCTATTTGTGGGCGTGCAAAACTTGCGTATAAATCATATAAATAGCGACAACCACTATGAAAAGGATGGTCAAGAGTAAGGGAATAAAGCCCGATTGATTAAGCGGAGAACGCTTCATTACCTCCATTATTAATCCATAAGCGTAATCGCGCAACACTATTTACATAAGCATATTGCATATCTTTAAAACTTATGCTATAATACACATCATGTCCTCTGCTGAATTCCGCAGTAAAACAAATAAACTTGCCGTCCCGATGCTGGCAATGCTTGGCGGCGCTTTGATAAAACAATCTCTCGACAAGCGTTCGCTTCAGAGGAAGGTTCACGAACGGGATACGTGGTTGCGGCTTACCGAGGAGAGTAATGCCAAGCTTCACGGAGCTAACCAGGAATTGCAGCATCAGGCAACGCACGATGAGCTGACTGGTCTGCTTAACAAGAAAGCCTGGAAGCAAAAAATTGAAGACCGCATAGATAGAGGCAAGTCATTTGGCATTATTTTTATGGACTTGAATGCCTTCAAAAAAATTAACGATGACCCAAGATTCGGT
Source organism: uncultured Candidatus Saccharibacteria bacterium (assembly GCA_964533425.1). Taxonomy (GTDB): domain Bacteria; phylum Patescibacteriota; class Saccharimonadia; order Saccharimonadales; family UBA4665; genus CAZHJG01. The sequence goes on from CAZHJG010000006.1 coordinate 35,196, forward strand.
CATGAATTTGGTGATTCGTTACTTGCCAATTTTGGCCTGCACTTGCAGGAAGCATTCCGACGAGAAGATGACTCAGTTACCCGTGAAGCAGGGCGCTACGGAGGTGATGAGTTCGGCCTTCTGTTTGATCTGGAAGAGACTACTGGAGATCGTGCGGATGTTGCAGATTTACAAGCATTAAGAACCATCGACCACTTGCGTCAATCTATTAATGAATTCGTCGAGGAGCAGGAGCCTGTTGTCCGGGCTACCGGCTTCGGTGTCGCCATGGGACTTGCCGTCTGGACACCAGAAAGCAACCTTACTGCAGGTGAGCTACTGCAGAGTGCTGACCGGGAAATGTACGAGGATAAACGTAATCAGGGTGGCGGTCGCTAGACGCTCACCAAAGCTTTCGCTTATTATTTCCTTCTGAATCCGAAAAAGTCTGAAGAATTTCCTGTTGTTGTTTGCTCAGTTTAGTGGGCGTATCAACAACGATGGTTACAATGTGCGCCCCGCGACTGCCCCCTCTAAGATGTGGTACGCCATGATTGGAGAGCTTGAAGTCGGAGCCGGATTGCGTGCCGGCGGGGACTTTCATACGGATGGGACCATCGACGGTTTCGGCTTCGATTTCGGTACCCAAAGCCGCTTCGACCATGTCAACATGCTCTTCGCTCAGGATTAGATCGCCTTCGCGGGTGAATTTCTTGTGTGGTTTGACACGGACATTAACGTAGAGATCGCCTTTGGGGCCGTTGGCCACGGCTTCGCCATGTTCGCGCAAGCGAATGGTGGCACCGTCATCGATGCCAGCCGGGATTTTCAGGTTGACTGTTTGGCGCTTGGGCTGCGTGCCTTTGCCTTTACAGACTGAGCAGACCTTCTCGGGAATTTTACCGCTACCGTGGCATTTTGGGCAGACCATGGCTTGTTGGATGTTGCCAAAAATAGTGCGCGTGACAGTAACAACCCGGCCGGAACCCTTACACTCGTCGCAGGTTTTGAGCTCGTAGCCGGGCTCGACGGTCGTGCCTTTGCAATGTTCGCAAGTGTCGTCGAGGTTAAGATTCAGGTCAACTTCGGTGCCAAAGACGGCTTGTTCAAAGCTGATTTCCACGCCGGCCTCCACGTCCCGGCCACGGGCCTGACGCCGCTGGCCGCCGCCACCTCCACCGCCGAAGAAACTGCTGAAGATGTCACCGAGACCAAGATCGCCGAAGTCAAAGTTAATATTCTGGTCCTGGCCGCCAAAGCCGTTGAAGCCAGCAAATGGATCACCACTGGCCCCGCCCACGCCGGCATGCCCGAATTGGTCGTAGCGCTTCCGCTTGTCGGTGTCTTTGAGCACTTCATAGGCTTCGTTGAGCTCTTTGAACTTGGTTTCGTCGCCGCCACGGTCTGGATGATGTTCGATGGCCGCGCGCCGAAAGGCCTTTTTGATCTCATCGGCCGAGGCGTCTTTACTCACACCTAAAATTTCATAATAATCACGTTTTGTCGCCATAAATTATTGTTCTATTCTACCTTGCTTCTTGTGGCTGACTCAGCCGTTGTTCGCAGAGTTTTCGGGCTTCCGCAAGTTCAATGTCATTGAGTCTGAAATAATCTTGAGCGTCTTTGAGTATAACTGTTGGTGTACGATAACGCACTATTGCCAGCGGTATTGGATCAGCTCTTTCGTCTTTGTGAAGCTCTACCATAACTGCTGTGGCAAAGTAGCACTCTCTAGAGACTCCTTCGATTAATTCTTCCCTGCTCACTTCTTGATCAGTAAGTGGCCACACGAATCGACGTTCTTCTGGTACTGGGTCAACTGTAATCTCACTTCCTAAAATACCGTGCCAAACACGAGCTTCATTATTCAAATAGCTGACATTATCTCTTTCCACCGACAGCCTCCTCCAGCCAAATAGCAGCCTGCTTCGATAACTTAACCATTGGTATAGCCTTCAGGACGAACGTCTCGTAACTATGCAGTTTAGCGACTTCAGCTTCGATCTTGTCGAAATGATCCATGACCGTCTCCATAATCAGCTTGATTTCCTTGGCTTCTTCCGACTGGTGCTGCCAGTGGTACTTAGATTTAACCTCTAAAAACTCCGCACAGGCAATGAGTTTTTTCTCTAGCAGCGCATCAGCAATCCGCTGCGCCTCTTGCCAGCTGTCACACGTCAGGACCAGCTCAGTAAATTCACTCATTTGTCCAATCTATCCTCGAGCGCGCTCATGAGACCCTGGGCGACAAGTTCGGCGTCCATTTCTCCGGGTTGGATTTCTTCCGCGCTCTCAAAGAGACGGATAGCAGTATTGGCAGCGTCTTTGACGAGCTCAATACTCGGCCGGTCAGCACGATCTGAACCTTTGCTCATCGAGCGAGCCATATCATAGGCCCATAAACCTTGAGACCGTCCGAACTCGATGCTCGGGTCTAATGAATCAAGTTCGGCGCTCACTATTTTTCCTTGTCTTCGTCGACGACTTCGCCTTCGATGGGCTCGTCTTTGTCAGACTTCTTCTTGTCGCCGGAACTGTCATCGGCGGAAGACTCTTCGGCCTCAGGCGACTGTTCGTACAGCTTGGCGCCAATGGGCATGAGTTTGTCGTTCAGCTCTTTGGCGGCGGCTTCCAGAGTGTCTTTGTCGGCCTTGTCGTCAGCTACGACTTTCTTGGCAGCTTCGACGGCTTCATCAAGTGTTTTCTTATCGTCGTCAGACAATTTTTCGCCATTATCGCTCTTCAGCTTTTCGGCCTGGTAAACGGCGCTATCCAGCAGGTTGCGGGCTTCGACGGCTTCGCGCTTCTGCTTGTCTTCTTCGGCATGGGTCTCGGCTTCTTTGGCCATCTTTTCGACTTCGGTCTTGTCGAGATTGCCGGAGCCGCTGATGGTAATGCTCTGTTCTTTGCCGGTGCCCTTGTCTTTGGCGGTGACGTTCAGGATGCCGTTGGCGTCAATGTTGAAGGTGACTTCGATTTGTGGAACGCCGCGTGGGGCTGGAGGGATGCCGTCAAGCACAAATCGTCCAAGCGATTTGTTGTCAGCGATCATGTCACGCTCACCTTGAGCTACGTGAATTTCTACTTGTGGCTGATTGTCGGCAGCCGTGGAGAAAACTTCGGATTTAGAAGTGGGAATAGTGGTGTTGCGCTCGATCAGTTTGGTCATGACGCTGCCCATGGTCTCAATGCCGAGGCTCAGCGGTGTTACGTCCAGCAGCAGCACGTCTTTGACGTCGCCTTGCAATACGCCACCTTGAATGGCCGCGCCGACGGCGACGACTTCGTCAGGATTCACGCCCTTCATTGGATCTTTCCCGAAGATCTTCTTAACCTTTTCTTGGACGGCTGGCATGCGCGTCATGCCACCAACCAAAACTACAGCGTCGATGTCAGCGGCTTTCAGCTTCGCGTCTTTCAGGGCTTTCTCGCAGGGAGCAGCCGTCTTGACGATCAGGTCAGCTACCAGGCTTTCCAGCTTGGCGCGAGTCAGCTTT
>CAZHJG010000007.1:0-38301 GCA_964533425.1 uncultured Candidatus Saccharibacteria bacterium
CCGACAGTTTTAGCCTCGAATGGTTGGATGGCCGTCAATGCCTTCTGCAGACCGATAGCTATGCGCTCCGAGCTATCTTCAAGCCGAAACCATGGCACAATCGTGACGTGCAGCATCCAGGTTTTAAACCGCGCACCTGCTTTCTGCGGTTCGACAAATGCGCAAACCAGCCGGTCACCGGGCAACATGATTAATCCTTAACGCGTTCGCGGTAAGCGCCGGTAGCCGTATCGACCGAGATGACGTCACCCTGCTTTATGAAAGCCGGTACTTTGATGGTGATACCGGTTTCTAAAGTAGCGTCTTTGGTAATAGCCGAGCTGGTGTCGCCCTTCACTGCCGTTTCGGTATACGTAACTTTTAGTGGTACGTTCTTGGGTAGTTCCACGTTGATCGGCCGGTCATTAAAGAACTGAAGCTGGACCCGGTCGCCTTCTTTAATATAACCGGCTCCATCGCCAACCAGATCTGCCGGCACTTCGAACTGCTCGAAGCTCTCCTCGTTCATGAAAAAGAACGTGTTACCGTCGCTGTACAGATATTGCACAGCCTGATTGGTTACATCAGCTGAGTCGAGCTGCTCATTACCCTTAAAAGTTTTCTCCAACACCTTGCCGTCAAGAAGACTCTTAATGCGAACATTGACGATCGAGCCGCCGCGTCCCATAACCTTCTGGTTGTACTCGACCACGCGAAATGGTTCACCTTCCCACTCGAACAGCGTACCTTTCTTTAAATTAGTAATGCTTAACGCCATTAAACTCTCCTTATTCTCTGGATGGCTCGACTCGCTCGGACTCAATAAGGTCATTGAGTTCGTGGTGAGCCGTCACTGCAAGCTTTTCGAGGTTCTGGAATAGCTGCTCGTCGATATATTTGAGGCGCAACGCCAATCTAAGATGCCAGCGCACGTCTTCCAGCGCGACTTTCGCCATTCTGTAACACTTCATTCGCTCCACCTTCAGCTCTTTCTCGATGCTTCGCACCAGAGCGTTCGGTGCCTTAGTCGAATTCCGTTTCAGCCGGCTGGCCATTGTGACAGCGATCTCATCGGAAGCATCAACCTCATCGATGATTTCACGGATTGCCAGCGCTAACTGGTGGGCGAAATGCCACGCCTTAGAAGCCTTGTATTCCATACCCCTTAAGCTTACCATTTTGGGCAACGTTTTTGCTGCCGTAATTATCTTGGTTATATTTTAGTTATTGGCCACAAACGGCAGCAACGCAATGTGCCGCGCCCGCTTAATAGCCTGTGCCAGGCGACGTTGCTGACTCTCGGTCAACCCCGTTTTCTTGCGGGTTTCAATCTGGCCATATACGTTCACATACCGCTGCAAGGTTTTGAAGTCCTTGTAGTCAAAATACGGAACATCCGTTCTGTGCTTAAAAATCTTTGCCATTAATTACTCCTTATTTCTACTCCTTAAAATGGGATATCGTCGAGGTTAATTGGCTCGTCACCAATATCCTCGATGACAACATCGTCTTTCTTCGCCTTCTTACTCGGTGCCGGTTTGCTGGCAGCCGGCGCTTCAGTGGACGAAGAACCACCGCCTCCACCACTATAACTACTCTCACCATCACCGCCACCGCGGCTGTCGAGAAATGTTACGTCATTGGCCAGCACTTCCACCTTGCTGCGCTTCTGACCGTCTTGCTCCCATGAACGGGACTGCAAACGTCCCTGCACCAAACAACGACGTCCTTTGCTCAGATACTGCGCTACGCGCTCTGCCAATGGCCCCCAACAAACGATATCGATGTAATCAGTCACTTCCTGCCACTCGCCGCTCTGATCTTTATAGGCACGGTTGAGTGCCAGACTGAAGCTCGTAACATTCTGACCGGTCGGCGTCTGCCGGAGCTCCGGATCCCGCGTTAGGTTACCCATTAGCGTTACTTGATTGAGACTGCGTGCCATCCTAGCACCTCCTTATAAGACCTATGTCTTCGCTTAGTTTGTACCCCTACCCTACGCCTGCCATTTAACCCTCGTCAAGTGTAAGCGTATTCAATCTTCACCTATTTAATAAATAGTTAAGATTCTTCGCTGGAATCATCTTTATCGTCGTCGCTGTCACTGCCCTCACCACGCTTAGCGGCCTGTTCGGCCTTCTCCGCCCTGGCTTTTTCCGCCTTAGCGATAGCCTTCAAATCAGGCTTGGTGATGAGGAAGCGAATGACTTCGTCGGTGATGTTCAGCGCACTCTCCACCTTTTGGACGCCCTCGCCGGGCATTTCCACGGTGTAGAAGACATACACGGCATGTTCGTTGCCCTTGATGTTGTACGCTAGCTTGCGCTTACCCCAGTTGTCGGTTGCCGTTACTTTACCGCCATTGTCGGTAAAGATCTTGGTCACCCGGTCTTCGGCCTTGGTCAGGTCGACTTCCAGATCAGGGTGATACAGCACGGCAATTTCGTACTGTTGCATCAAACTGCTCCTTCCTTCGGTTAAAGCCCGTGCACCTAAGTAGTCACGAGCTGAAGTTGATATTACCGGCTAATTATACCGTAACTACCTCTGTTGGTCAACTAACTAATACTCTCCTGCAAGAGGGCTTCAAGTCTAGGGAGCAATTCCAAGCGTTGAGTGTAGTTGCCAAGCTTGAAAAATACTATTTTTTCGGGCTTTTCCGGCATTTTAGGGTGCAAAACTCCTGCAGTCCGTAGCTGCCGATATTGGAACTGTATATCGCTTGTAGCTTGGGCTGCCGCAGTGGCCAAGATCGTATCTGCAAGTGAGCGGCGTTTCAGCTCATCTTTCGTCGTCAGAAAACGCTTAATGACCCGCGGTTTAATATCAATCTGTTGTTCAAGCAGAAATTCCCTGAAAAAGTCCCGTATCGGTTCATACGAATACCTGAAATACTGATAACCAAAGTTCGCCTGCCGTTTACGGTGAATACTTAAAGCTCGCCATGCTTCGCGGGGTGAGGCTTCTGGAGCTTTGCGGGCTCTGTACCAGCTAACATCACGCTCAGTGATTGGTATTGGTACTGGTTTCATGCGGTATCTTTGGTATTCACTTTCGCTCAGTTTTACTGGTTTAGTAGGGTCTTTGCTTCGCATATCAATAGCCGCGTCTGGTAAATAACCGGCACAAGTTAAAACGCACCACATAAAGTGCTTGTTCGCGTCTTCCGGACCAGGCAAAGGTGGCCCCTTGAATAGCTGATGGTAACCTTCGGCAGACATATTGTGCAACTCTTCTGGCACCACTTGAAGCAGGCAGTTACGAATAGCCCATCCACCCATAGACTTGAGTTGAGGTGACGCTTCAGGGTGAACCAAATGATGCCAATTGGTCTTATTCAGATCAAATGTCTCGGGTAATAATATTGGCAGAGGTAATCCGGTAAGTTCATCGGTTGGGGTAATTAATTCGGCTGCCATTCTGAATCCTCGCCATAAGAAAAGCCCCCGTTGTGAGGTACGGGGGCTTGAGGAGGCATCAAGCTATCGAGGTGAATTCCTGGTGGAGTCAGTTCTCGAGTCGCCATGCTACCCTCCATTTGCACCTGTTTGTCTTATGCTTAATTGTAAGAATTCTTACACGTAATAGCAAGCCTAAAATTGCTTGATTATGTCGCTTTTCCAGTCAATTTAGTAAGCATCGCTGTCGGCTTCGGCCGGGGCAAAGGCTTCTTCTTCGACTGGCGCTGCGCCACCGCCGCCACCGAAGACTTCATCAAGTGAGTGCACAAGTACTTCGCGCGGGCGAGAGCCGTCAGCTTGCCCGACAATGCCTTGCTCTTCCATAGTTTCAATCAGACGAGCGGCGCGGCCGTAGCCAATACGCAAGCGGCGCTGAAGCAGGCTGGTGCTGGCCTTGCGGTTTTCGATGACTACACGGACGGCGTCGCGCCACATGTCATCGTCCATATCGCTGCTGGCGTCGGCCACGATGCCGCCCTTGCCATTGAGCTGTACAGGCTGGGAAACAACTTCATCGTCGTATTGCGGCGGACGCTGCATACGGATAAAATCAGCAATTTTATTGGTCTCGTCCTCACCAATGAAAGCACCTTGTACGCGCTTTGGTTTCGGCATATCAGCCGTCAGGAACAGCATGTCACCCTGCCCCAACAGCTTTTCGGCGCCGACCTGATCAATGATGGTGCGGGAGTCAACCTGGCTGGCTGTGGTGAAGGCGATACGAGCCGGCACGTTAGCCTTAATGAGGCCGGTAATAACATCAACGGACGGACGCTGCGTGGCGAGCACCAGGTGAATACCAACAGCGCGGGCTTTCTGAGCAATGCGCACGATGAGGGCTTCCACATCGCGGGCGGCCATCATCATCAGATCCGCCAGCTCGTCGATGACGATGACGATGTACGGCATGCCCTCTTCTTTCTTCAGGCTGTTATATTCGGCAATGTTGCGCTTGCCTACCTCCGAAAGCGCATGGTAGCGGCGCTCCATTTCGGCAACCGCCCATTTAAGCGCACTAATGCACTTTTCGGGCTCCACGATCACCGGCGTTAACAGATGCGGAATATCGTCATAAGGTTTTAATTCCACGCGCTTGGGGTCGACCAGGATCAGCTTCAAATCCGAAGGCGAGTTGCGGTACAACAGGCTGGTCAGAATCGTATTTATCATGACTGATTTACCGGAGCCGGTTTGGCCGGCCACCAACATGTGCGGCATTTTATCAAGGTCAGCTACCATGGCCGTGCCTGAAATATCCTTACCGATGGCAATGCCCATCGGGCCCTGTGTTTGTTGCCATGGCTGCGATTGCAAGATAGAGCTCACGCGAACCGTGGCTGATTTAACGTTTGGCACTTCGATGCCCACGGCGCGCTTGCCGGGAATTGGCGCTTCCATGCGGATACTCTGGGCCGCCAGGTCCAGCGCCAGATTGCTCTCCAGCGCCGTAATCTTCGTTAATTTCACCCCTGTTGGCGGCTTCAAGGTGTACTGTGTCACGCGAGGACCGATGTTAGCACCTTCCATCTCGACCTCGATATTAAAGTTTTCGAAGGTATCGTGGATGGTTTGCGCGTTGGCATTTACATCACCAGCGTCGGCTTTATCCTGTTTCTGATTTAAGAGGTCCATGCTCGGGAACTGCCAGTTGGGATCGCTGGCCGTGGTGAGGGCTTCGTGGTTCTCATTAGCAGCCAGCTTTTGCGCGCTGTTTTTCAGGCCGCTGAGTCGGGCTGACTGCTCACCAACCCCGTGATGTACGACTGGTACGCCTTCGTTGAGCTTAAAGCCCGGCTGCTCGGCTGCTTTGGCCTTGAGCGCCGCGAGCTCAGAATCTTCTTCGCTTTCCTGCTTCTTGAATAGATTACCGAGTTTCAATAAGTGACTTAATGAGATGCCAAAGGCAAAAAAGACCGACAGCAACGCTAGCACAAAGAATACTAGTGACGCCGGAATTTTATCGAGCGGCCCAAGAATGGAATTGCCCACAATGCGTCCCATAACGCCGCCGTGGCCATTTGTCCAATTTCCGGCCATGGTCTTGGAAGTAAACGCCACCTGAAGCCAAGCGCTGGTGAAAATAAGTACGGCCAGCATACCGAAGAATTTGCCTTTAGTGAGCTTGTGCTCTTCGGACTTGAACATAAAGACACCCCAACCGATAAGCGCGATTGGCGATAGATACGCCGCCCAGCCAAATACGCTATACACACCCTTGAACAGATTGACCGGTAGAGCGCCACCGGTACCAAAGCCACCGATGAGCAGCAGCAAGGCAGCCAGCATCAGCAGAATAGCCGTCGCCTGGCCCCAGAACGGCGATCGTTCGATGGCTGCTTCTTCTTTCTTCTTTCTAACTGGTTTTTTCTTTTTAGCCATTTGCTTGATCCATTATATCAGCTTGAGACTGCGGTTATGCTTGTCTGGCAATATTATAGCAAATTTTACAACTCCAGTCAATACGCCGGAGATATGGACAAAACATATAGAAAATAGTATAATTATACTCTCTTTGAAGGAGTTCTGCTTTGGCGCAAGCGATGAAGTGTCCAGACCTATCAGAAACTGCGTACTCACGCGACAGTTGGTTTGCTCTGCGCCGACCAGCCGCTCCAATCGCCTTCCTCGTATCAGCTGCCCTAGGTCTGAGCTATGTGCCAGCCACAAGCGCGCATAGTGGACGGGATATCTATCGAGCTGCTGAAACCGCCCAAAAAAGAGAAACCGTAGCGCAACATGTAACCAGCTTGGTACACCCCTTTGCCGATAAAGTATTGGTTTTTGCTAAAAACCACAAAGAAGAGACCAATCTGTACTACGGCCACGGCAAGCTAGGTGTCGGGTTGAGCGAAACTGTTTCTTCGTCCGCCCTGCTTACGGGTAATAAAACGGTTGATTACACGACAAATGTCACGTTTGGTTATTCCCACGGTCACGTTAACCGCAAAAATATTATTAGCGCATCAGCCGCAGAAGTTATCGTTGAGCCACATCAGCCTGGTACCGACATAGAATTACTTAAAGACCCTGGGACCGGCGCCTGGCTGGCTGATGGCTTTTACACCCGGCCCGCAGGTAAACCGTACAATCTTATGGCCAGCACGAACGCTCAGCACGGCAAACACCTCGCAGCAGCGCCTGCCGAAGCCCTCGAGCATCAGATGGAAGCAATTCTTAAACAACAGATTTGCCACTTACAGGCTAATTGTCAAAGCACGCCTCAGTTTATGAAACCGCCGACGCCGTTAAGATAACTACTTAGCAGCGGACATTGACATCAATACCCCCGCCCCGGCCGGTATTGATATATTGCACGTATTTTATTGAGCCTTGGGTAAAGCGGTTGCGGCAGTAGCCGGTAATGCCTCGTGGTGTTGAGGTGGATTTAATACCGGTGGCGTACCAGGTGGGGCTGTGGTTGGAGCGCCAATTGCCCACAATGTGGCTCCATTGGGATTGCGTGGAATAAAAGCCAACTGTTTTACCGCTGGTCGACAACTGCTCCCACATACCAAGCAGAAACTGCTGGTTCGCCCCCTGGTTGCCACCCCAACCACCTTGAGTTTCGACGTCGACCCACCAGCCGGCAGCATTGCGTGAGACGCCCGTGGCACCGGCATGTCCCATGGCAAAAGACGCCGCATGACGACCACAGCTTAAGGGATCCCTGATACCGTGACTGAGGCAGTAGCTTGAAGGATAATTGGCCGCTGTGTAGAGCGAATAGCCTGAGAAGTGATGAACTTCTGATGCCAGACACGGATTGCTGGAAAAGTCAGCGGCCGTGCTGTTTACCCCCACAATGCCGAAATTGTGATGACCAATCGAACCAAGTACACCACACTGCGGCGATGAGACATCAAGTACCGAGGTTGAGGCCGTAATCGGATCGGCGTGGCTGGCCACCAGATAGGTCACGCCAGCAACAGAAAATACTACCACGAAAAACAAGGCCAGGACATCGTGCGAAAAGCCTCTAGGATTTAACTTTTTGAGTTTCATATGTGGCGTACCTTGAGGAAATCATAGCATACGCTTATGCTTGCATGAATAGTTTGCCCTCTTGCAAAAAGCAATGAAGATATTCAGGAATAGACGATTCTACTAGTATGCTAGTAAAACGTATTATGAGATTTAAGGATATACTACACCCTGTTAAATACTCGCATGACCGTCGCACCGCGGAGATTTGGCAGGAGCGGAGTCAAAAGATAGGCAGCGAACTTCTCTCCCAAATGTTTGACGGTCCAGGGCCATACAACATTAATGTGGGACGTTTGCCACGGTGGGCCGACGCCAAAGATTTTATGGGTGGCCTCGCCGCCTACACTCTATGCTCATCCCCCGATGGAGTCACGCCGTTCTCTTCAATTCACTATGACCAGGAGGCCTCTCGGCTGGCCAGCACGCACCCTATGACACCAGACAGTTCTAGTAGGCGGCATAGCGTCTTAAACCGCGAGCTTACTCTGGTTTTCGTACACGATTCAGTAAGCTCTGAGCAATTCGAACAGGCCGCATAAGCCTATTGGCTAGTCGATCCGGGCGTCCTGGGTCAGTAGCCGGGCTCGCATTTCCTGGAAACGCTTTTGCTGCTCGGCGGCGATCTCTTCCGGAGTCTTCTCTTTGCTATCACCATTGCTTGACGTTTTGGCGTCCACTTTACCGCCATTGCCACCACTGATGATATTTACGACCGGGATAATGATTGGGCTGCGTTGTGTATGCTCAAACAAGTAGTGCGTCACGTGATCTTTCAGCTCCGCTTTGAAGCGGTCCAGGTCGACGCGCTTGAAACGTTGCTGGACAGCACGACGCAGTTCCTGGCGCAGGCCGTTCATGATCGCTTCGTTATCCCGCATATATATGAAGCCACGAGTGATGATATCGGGGCTGGTCAGTAAGGCACCGTTCTTCTTATCTATTGTCAGCACGACAGCCACCAGACCTTCCTCGCTCAACAGCACACGGTCTTTGACAACGACGTGACTGACGATGGCTCCAGTTTGGTCGACCAGAATGGTGCCATGTGGTACCTCGCCAACAACTTCCATTTTATCGGGTGTCAGCGCCAGAATCTCACCATTTTCGACGTTCAGCGTGTTGGCCCGTGGCACACCGTGCTCTACAGCCAGGTCAATGTGATAGCGCTTGGAGGTGAAGTCGCCGTAGATAGGGATGAAGAATTTCGGCTTCACCATTTCGATCATTTCGGCGTATTCGTCACGTGAACCGTGACCGGATACGTGCAGCGGACCGATGTTGTCGACTTCGCGCGTTTCGTGCCGGAAGACGTGCACGCCCTTCTTAAACAGGTCATCAACCATGGTACGGATATGCGCGTCATTGCCGGAATACGGAATTGGCGTGCTGGAAAGAACCACGGTGTCCTGCTCTTTGAGTTTGATGTGCTTATGCTCACCGTTGCTCATGCGCTGCAGCGCTGAGCTTGGCTCTCCTTGGGAGCCAGTACAAATGACGACCAATTCGCTATCTTTAAGCGTGGCGGACGAGGCGATCGGTACGAAGGTGCCCTTTGGAATGCGCATGAAACCGTGGCGCACAGCCATTTCTAACGTGCTAACCATACTGCGTCCATCGATGGCAACTTTACGGCCATTATGCACCGCGGCGTTGACGATCATCTGGATACGGTTCATGTTGGTCGAGAACACGCCGACAAAGATTCGTCCCGGCGCCTGGTTCATGATGTCTACAAAGCTCTGTTCAATGGTTGACTCACTTGGCGTACGGCCTAAGCGTTCGGTGGTAGTACTTTCACTTAGGAGCGCCAGCACCCCCTCCTTGCCCAGCTCGATGAGGCGTTCAGTGTCGGTGCGCTCATGGTCAAGTGGGTTGGGGTCCAAACGAAAGTCACCGGTGTTGATGATGCGTCCGGCAGGCGTATCGAGCACGATGCAGGTGCTGCCCGGAATAGAGTGCGTCACGCGCACCAGCTCAACAAAAAATTCGCCGATTTTCAGCCGTTCATGCGTGTCTTCATTCATAGTGACCGTTTTAAGTTCAAAGCCATCAGGCATTGGTAAGCCAAAGTTTTCAAAAATTTCCTCGACACGGCCAATGCTGAAACGACTTCCGTAGATCGGCGCCGGGAACTTCGGAACAATGTGCGGCAAACCACCGATATGATCGAGGTGCCCGTGTGTGATGACATACGCACGTAGCTTGTGTTGGATTTGCTCCAGATAAGCAGTGTCGGCTATACCGTAATTGATACCCGGCAGGTCAACGCCCAGATCGTTACCGCAGTCCAAAACAACGGCGTCATTCATGTATTCCACCAGAATCATGTTTTTGGAACCACCGCCGTCCATGCCGCCGAGACCGATAATTTTCAGCCGCGGACTGTCATCAATGACGTTAGCGCGCTGTGGCCGGCCAGCTGTTTCGGCGGCCACATATTGACTGGCGATGCGCTGAGCGTCGGCTTGCGAACGTCGCTGGGCGCGTACGGCCTGGCCGCGTGAAGTAGTCAGACTGCTAGCGATCGGCTTCCCGCCACCATTTGCCTTCTGTTTTTGTCCACCCCGCTTAGCAGCTCCACCACTCTTGGGAGGACGCTTGGGGTTGTTATTATTCTTTGCTTGCATAGATTTCCTTTCTCTAATGCTAGTTTTTAGATGATTTAATTTTCTCGATGATGGCGGGGATCAATGCGAAATCGTCAATCAATGTCTGACGCATTGCCCCGTTATATAAGGCTGCCGCCGGGTGGAAAAGCGGTAGAATCACCACTTCCAATGTATCGTTTGAGCCCTCCTTCAGGCTCAAGCGCACCCGTTTTGGCTGCCCGTGACATGCACTTATTTGCAGGTCCGGCAAGAAGCAATTCATACTGTGCCGCCCTAAAGTCACGACGACTTTGGGCTGAATTACTTCTAGCTGGCTCTGTAAATATGGCAAAAAAGCTTTCTTCTCTTCCGGCAACGGATCCAGATTATTCGGCGGCCGGTACTTTACGATGTTGGTGATGTACACGTCCTCTCTTTTGAGTCCGATCATCTCCAACATCTCATTCAAAAACTTTCCCGCCGCACCAACGAACGGTTTGCCCTGAATATCTTCGTTCTTCCCCGGCGCCTCGCCGATAAACACCACCTCCGAATCCGCACTCCCGTCCCCAAACACCAACTGCGTCGCCTCCTGCCTGAGCTCCGGCGTCGGATCATCCTTCAGGATCTGCTGCACGATGTCATTTAATTTCTGCTGGTTAGGCATTATTAATCTCCCAAACTCTATGCTTTTCGACTTTCGCGTTTCCTGTTTCTTCCTCGGTTTGATCGATCAAATGAGCGCCAAGAATTTGGGCTAAATGTTCGCTCCTGGCGTTGCCTTCTTTGATCGTAAGCACGATGTGCTTAAGGTTCCAGAATTGCGTAGCGTATTTTATCAGTTGACGAGCCGAGGCTAAGACGATACCTTGCCCCTCAAATCCCCCAGTTATCCAATAGCCTAATTTGGCGGACTGAGCCACCGAGTCATGCTGGAAAAAACTCACTTCACCAATAATGTTGTCCGTATTAGTCTGCTTGTGTATGATCCGGTAGCGCATCATTCGGCCCGCCTCGATCTCACTCAGCGATCGATCAAGTTCTGCCTTTACGCCTTTAGGCGAGAAGCCCTCATCCCAGCGCTGTGATTCGACCGACTCTGGCCGATCGTTAGTCAGCACAGCATATAATTCTACTTCATCACCGGGCCTAGCCAAGCGTAAATATATGTCATCACGACCCTCGACTGACATACTTGATTCAGGTTGGACCGCTTCACTACCTGGCGCTACTTCCTCAAGCATTATGGCCTCTCTTTCTTATGCATAAAGTTTGCAAGAAGTTTGAAGAAATTTTGTAATGCACCGACCAGGAAAATGAGCGTTAACAGATACCACCACAAATTGCCGCGATCAATCGCCAGGCTGGCAAACCCGTAAGTGATAGCCAGCTCGATAAGCGCAAAGACCAACAGGCCTAGTCTTGTTTTGTGCCACCTATCGAGCTTTTCAATCATATTAGAAACACCTCAGTGTCATTCCCGACTCGATCGGGAATCCAGAAAATAATTCATGATGGGTTTCTGGATCCCGGCTCACAGGCCGGGATGACACAGTGTTACAAGTCCGTAGCATATGTTCTCACGTTACTTCTTTTCTTTAAGCTCCCGCTGAGCGGCCTTCATGCTGAGCTGCAAACGGCCGCGGTCGTCGATGGCGACCAGTTTGACGGTGACTTTGTCGCCTTCTTTGACGACGTCACTTGGCTTTTCGACGCGCTCTTCAGACAACTCGGAGACGTGCACCAGACCGTCTTTACCAGGCATGATCTGCACGAAGGCGCCGAAGTCGAGCACGCTCACCACTGGCACGTTTTCGTAGATTCGGCCAACTTCTGGCTCGGCTACAATGTCGCTGATCCACTGCTTGGCAGCGTCAATCTTAGCCTTGTCCGGGCTGGCGATCATGACCGTACCATCATCTTTAATATCTATCTCGGTCTCGGTCTCAGCAGTAATCTTCTGAATCGTTTCACCGCCCTTACCGATAATTTCACGGATTTTGTCAGGGTTGATTTGAATCGATTCAACACGTGGTGCGTATGGACTCATCTCCTTGCGCGGCTCAGCGATAATCGAAAGCATGTGTTCCAAGATAAACGCTCGGCCCAGTTTGCCTTGCTCCAAAGCCTTTCCGAGAACCTCAACTGGCAGACCATGAACCTTCATGTCCATCTGAAGCGCGGTGATGCCTTTCGAGGTGCCAGTGACTTTGAAGTCCATGTCGCCCGCAAAGTCTTCAGCATCAGCAATATCGCTCAAAATAATCGGTTTGTTGTCGTCCATAATGAGACCCATGGCAATGCCGCTCACGACTGCTTTCAGTGGCACACCGGCGTCCAGTAGAGCCATGCAGCTCGAACAAGTAGCAGCCATGGATGTTGAGCCATTCTGCGACATAATTTCCGTCACCGAGCGAATCGTATACGGGAATTCCGCCTCTGTTGGCAGTACCGCCGTGAGCGCCCGCTCGGCTAAATAGCCATGACCAATTTCGCGGCGGCCAGGACTGCCCAGACGACGCACTTCGCCAACGGTATAGCCCGGGGCATTGTAATGATGCAAGTAGCGGCGTTCGCCGGCGCGCTCCATGGTATCGAGGAGCTGGACATAACTCAGCGGCGCTAAAGTTACGATGTTCATAGCCTGCGTCAGTCCGCGGGTAAACAGGCTTGAGCCATGGGCCCGCGGCAAGAAACCAACCTCACTACTTAAGTGTCGGATTTCGTCGAATTTGCGGCCGTCTGGGCGTACGCCATCCTTAACGATTCCTTTGCGGACGTCCTTATGAACGGCCAACGTGAAGGCATCGTCGTAATCTTGCCAAAGTTTCCCAATGTAATCGTCTTCGCCAACTTTTTCCTTGAAGGCGGCGTGCATTTCATCGCGCAGATTCTGGACAATAACGTTGCGCTCCGGGTACGGCAGGCGCAGATCTTCTCCCAGCTTGTCTTCCGTCCACTCATCGACAACCTTTTGTATCGATTCGTCGGGCAGGTCAAGTTCGTACTCCTGCTTTTTGACACCGACCTTTTCAGCCAACTGATTCTGCAGGGCAATTGCCGGCTGCATGGTTTTTTGGGCAAATTCTAGGGCTTTGACTATCTGATCTTCAGTGACTTCCAGCGCACCAGCTTCCACCATCATGATGCCGCCGTCCGTGCCAGCTACGACGAGGTCCAAACCACCTTTCTCGAGCTGTTCGGCTGACAGAAAAGCGGCCAATTTACCGCCTTCGTCAAGACCAACGCGCAAGCCAGCGACCGGGCCGTCAAAGGGCGCGCCGGTCAACATAAAGGCCGCGCTCATGGCAATCATAGCGATCATATCGGGCCGGAAATCCGGATCCATGCTGAGCACCGTAGCTACGCCCTGCACTTCGTGGCGATAGCCCTTCGGCCACAGCGGCCGGATTGGACGGTCAATGATCCGACCAATGAGAATAGCCTCATCGCTCGGGCGGCCTTCACGCTTAATAAAGCGCGAACCGCTGATCTTGCCCGCCGCGTAGAACTTTTCCTCGTAATCGATACTCAGCGGGAAGTAATCAAAGCCTTCCAGTCTTTTTGGACTGATCATGGCCGTCCCGAGCACTACCGTATCACCGTAGCGCGCCACCACGCTGGCCGAGGTACGGAAACCAACGCGATTGACCTCCAAGCTCAGTTTGCGGCCGCAAAAATCGGTCTCAACACTAATTATTTCTTTGCCTGTGGGATTTACTGTTTTTCCCATGCTTTCCTTTCATTTCAGGGGTTCTCGGCAGAGTTCAAATATACGGCGTTCCCCTTGTGCTATTTTTTGGGCGCAATATATCTGCAGCTCCGACGAGAAAACCTTTCGTGATCATTTAGATCATTAAAGTGCACAAGCTTGTGATTCCGATCCCGTCGGAACCCCTAGTCTGGGCAATCTAGCGACGAATGCCGAGTTTCTGAATCAGTTCTAGATATGTTTTGCTATCCCTTTTAGCGATGTAACGAAGTAAACGACGGCGCTTACCAACCATTTGCAGCAGGCCGCGGCGTGCCATGTAGTCGTGCTTGTTGGTCTTCAAATGATCCGTTAACTCTTTGATTCGTTCGGTCAAAACAGCCACTTGAGCACTAGCTCCGCCAGTATCGTTCTTGTGTGCCTGCGCGCTTTTGATAGCCGCAGCCTTCTTCTCAGTTGAAATCATGTTCAATCATTTTAACAGATCAGCGCCTCTAGCGCAAGCTCAAGTTCCCAGAAATGTGTTCATTAGCGCGTTAGCAATCAGAGCTACTTGCGACCTTCCCGGCGCAGACGCTTGACGTATTTATGGCTCGCCTTAAGAAAAACCTGCCGTTCGGGATCTCTCGAATCATCCGTCAACTCCGCGAAGTCACGGCTCTCCAGGCTACTTTCTCCCCCCGTAGGCACGAGATCCTTCAGGAAATGCATGCACTTTTGGATCATGCCTGGCGATTTCCAGCTCTGAGATTTCAATTTCAGTATGGGGAGTACCCTTTTCTTGTGACATGGCTAATTCCTTTATGAAATATGCCTCAATAGTATCACGCTAGACCCACAGTTCATCGAGCAAACGCTATAAAACGATAAGATAATTCAATAAATCCCTGCTATTGATCAAGTGGGCTTTATCTAATAAAAAATTACCGACATGCGTTCGCCGAAGCTCGGTGGTGTACGCCCCTGTTCCGAGGGCTTGGCCAACGTCTTCGACAAGCGTACGGATATACGTTCCTGAGGATACGTCGGCAGTAAGTTTCACCTCCGGATAATCATAGTCAGTTAATTCCAACCTGTTAATCATCACTTTTCGAGGCTCGATAACCACCGCTTTCCCGGCCCGTGCCAACTTATACGCCCGCTGGCCATTAACCTTAATCGCCGAATACGCCGGTGGAACCTGCTCTACCACTCCCGTAAACGTTTGCAAAACCTCTTCCAATTCCGCACGTGATGGCTTCTCCCTGTCATCTCGAGCGTCAGGGAGAGATCTCGCTACCTTTACTTCAGGTCCACGAGGTTCCTCGCTAACGCTCGGAATGACAGTGTGATAAGGAGTAATTTCACCTTCTGGATCACCGGTAGAGCTCACCTCACCAAGCCGCATCGTTACCTCATACGTCTTATCAAGTTTGGAGAACTCCCCCGCCCGCCTGGTATATTCTTTGCCGATCAAAAGAATTAGCAGCCCAGTCGCGAACGGGTCGAGCGTGCCAGTGTGCCCAACTTTGACGTTTTTAGGCTTCTTGCCTTCGGCCATGGCCACCATTTTACGCACGTAATTCACCACATCAAAGCTGGTCCAACCAGCAGGTTTATCAACTAACAGCAAGCCTTGCATTAAGACCAGTGTAGCGTAAAGCTAGGATTATTTTTGTGGCGGATTGCTGCCTGGCGTGCCGAGATTGATTGGGAGTGGCGGCGGCACCGGGGGTGGTGCGTTAGGGTTGACTACTTGAGGCCCCGGCGAAGGATCAACGCTTACCGGCGGGGCGTCGGGTGAGGTGGTGAGTCCGGGGATTTGTTGTTCCAGCGTTAAGTTATCGTCAGCATTGCTTGTTTGCTGATTGAGCGGATTGTTATCTGGGTGCAGCTCGTTGCCCAGCGGCTGAGCATTCAAGGCTTTGATTGCTTCTGGTTGAGCCGTCGTACCGCTCAGCGCCTTGCTTACTTCTTCGCGAGCCGTATCAAGGTTGGCCGTGTCACTGGCTGCGTTGAGATGCGGGCTGTGTACCGAGGCTTCGAGATCCGTAAGGGTCGGCGAAGCAGTGCCATCAGATTGCTTCTTGTCATCTGTTTTTTTGTTATCGGCTTTGCCCTTCTTCTCTGCCGCCTTGGGTGGAGCCGGATGCTCAGGCGGAGTGAGTGGCGGATTGGCCTGGGGCGCGGCTGGCGGAACCCAGTTCACCGGGGGTGGCGTAATGGCGGGAGCTGGTGGTTCGGGCTGCGGCTGGTCAGCCGGTGGCTGAATTGTGGGTTGGTTGTTGCCCGGACGATCCAGTAGTTGGGGCGATTCGGCTTTTGGCATGCTGAACGGATCAGTCGATGGATCAAGCTGCTCAGTTTGCGTGTTGGCTGTCAGGGTGCCACCAAGTTGTGGCGGTTCTGTGACCATTGGCCGGGGGGAACCGGACGGTGTTTCTTTGTCGGGTGATTTCTCGGAATCCACACCTGCAGCCACTGCTTCCAGGGGCTCCGGTAACTCGAATGGTTTCGCGTCACCGATGGGTGGTTCCTGAGGTTCGGGCTCTTCTTTGGACTGTTGCTCCGGCTCGGGCTTCTCGTCCTCCGAGCTCTGCGTGTGTTCGATATGCAGCATGCCGTTGTCGTTTGGAGCGGCTTCACCGTCTGAAACCGGTGGTTCAGGAGTATCAGTACCGGTGAAAGCAGTCGGCTGAGGTGCTTCTTCCAGTTTGGAGGCGACGAGTTGCTGGTTGGCTCCGGCAGCCAGCAGTACCGCGCTGGCGCTCATGGTTTGCGACGTCGTCTTGTCATTACCAAAGCGGTTGGTCTCTGAAACAATACCAGTTAACAGCGCAGTGGCAATCTGTCCGTCGAGCAAGTTTTTACCAATAGTCATGATCAGTTCAGTGACTAGTTCACTCAGACTGCTGGTCTGCTCGTCGTGCCAATTCAGACTACCCAGCCCGGCATCAGCTTTCGTATTGATGCTAGTAACAACCGCATCGTGCAAAATCCGGCCGTGCGAGGTAATGGCTTCGTCGAGTTCATCCTGCTGGCGCACCCCGAGCGCCACCACAACATCAACGTTGAAATCACCTTGGCTAAAATCCAAATCGTCCTGGCTGATGGATGTCTTGTACGGTGTAATAAAGATGCGCACGACATTGTCTTCGACTTTGTAGCGCAGTTTGTCGGCTTTGCTTTTATCGAGAGCGATAATGAAGTCGCGCAAGCTGTCGGTATTCTTCTCGATGGTTTCTTCGGGCTGCAAAAACTCGATTGTCGATGGTACTTCACCACTAAAGACGGCGGCGGCATGTTTACCCAGTTTATTGAGTGCCAATGTCAGCCCGAGCAACGCCGAAAGCTGGTCCACCGAAGGATTCCGGCTAACCGTTACCAATACGTTATTGGCAGTTTTGAGTTTGTCGGCGAGTTGGTTTTTCGCGCTGTCCATATCTGTTCATTCTAACGATTTTTGTTAGGTGTACTATCAGATTTCAGACTACCATAAACGCTACCGCTTTACAAGCGATGGCTCAATTTTCAATTACCAATTTTCAATTTTCAAATTATTTGGATATTGAAGCTTTGATAATTGATTGAGAATTGCAGAATTGCAGAATTGAAAATTACTTCAGCCTCCCTTTGACAAAAAGCCCCATTACCTCTATAGTTCTACCTTGACTAATATGTACAAGCTTTAACGTAGAAAGAAGGTCAGAGTCCGTGCCCATCATCAAATCCGCCAAGAAGCGCGTTCGAGTTGCCCGTAAGGCCTCGGTACGCAACTCTAAAACCAAGCGTAACCTCAAAGCGTCGCTGAAGCTCATCGCCAAGAGCCCTTCTACCAAATCTCACAGCAACGCTCAGAGCAATCTCGACAAAGCCGTCAAAAAAGGTGTGATTCACAAGAACAAAGCCGCTCGCTTGAAGCGCAAAGCGGCTGCCAAAGCCAAGGCTGCCGGTGTAAAACCGGGTAAAGCTACCGTTAAGAAAGCCACTCCTGCGAAGAAAACTGCGACTAAGAAGCCCGCGGCAAAAAAAACTACTGCCAAGAAGAAATAGCTTTAAGCTTCAGGCGTTTGATTCACAGTTTCAGCGGCTGCTAATTTCTCTGCAGCCCGTTCTTCTCGGTCTACTTGCAAATCATGCTGTATTAAAGCACCCTCGATTGCAGCAGCTCGCTGATTTGAAGATGAGCTGTGCTGCAAGTTCACTGCGCCATGTCCGTAATTGAACGCGGCAAGGGCAGCATCAGCGCCCAGTATGATGTCCCCTGGGGTTGTTAATGCACCCCGCTTAGCAAGCCCTACCCCTATACCAGTAAGTACAGCCCCGCCCAAAAAGGCTATGAAAGCAGTTGTTCTTGTTTCTTTACTTAGATCACGTAGGTTTGCAGCATGGTCACGATGGGCCTGTCTTAAAGTATATGTTTCATACTCTTGCTGCTGTTCATCTTCCGCTTGGGTTTGTGTCGTGTCTTCAGATTTGGTTTCTGCTTTAGAAGCTTCATCATTTTCCATACACTAATAATAGCATAAACTGTTTAAAATAGCAAGTTAGTGTTCTGCTGCTGCTGCTAACTTGAGAAGGTAATTTTGCAAGGCTTCGTCGATGTCCAGGCTTTCGCGCTTGCTGCGAGTGTCGATGGTTAGGAGATCTTGGATCTTAGATCTTAGATCTTGGGGGGTGAGGTTGCGGGCAATGTTTTGGCTTTTGCGGAGGACGAAGGGGTTGAGTTTGGCTTCTTTGGCAATTTCATCAATGCTACGATCCCCTGCTGTTTTAAGGATGGCCAATACATTGAGTTGCCAGGTCAGCATGGCGATGATTTGTGGCGGTTCGACTTTGAGTGAACGCTGTTCTTCATATAACTGCAGGGCTCTTTTGGTGTTGCCAGCAAAAGCAGCTTCCAGGAGTTCAAAAATGGTGCTTTGAGGAGTCGGATCCGTTAAGCGATCGATGCTTTCACGGCTAACTTTAGGGTTATTAAGCAGCAACTTCTCGAGCTCATTTGATAACAGTTGCTGGTTGGTGCCGACACGTTCCACGAGGTAGTGGGCGTCACCGGTGCTGATTGAGCCGCCGCGGGCTTTGGCGGCTTCGCTTAGATAGCGGCTGAGACCGTTATGATCAAGCTCCGGAAATTCTTTAAAATCGGTTTTTTGCTTTAAAAATTTGTAGTAGTTCAAGCGTTTATCCAGCTTTGGTTCAACCAAAATAACATCGGTGGTTTCTGGTACGTCAGCTAAAATGTGTTCAAAATCCTCGGTGAATTTTTTGTTCTTACTCGGAGCTCGTAAAACTACGAGTTTCTTACTCGCCAAAAACGGCAGACTGGTCACCGCTTCACGGATTTGCGCCAGCTCGGCCTCCTCGCCGTCTTTACGTTCTAGTGCCAAATCACCATACTCGTCTACGAATGAGCTAATCTTCTCCTGCAGTTCTTGGTCCAGAGCAAAAGAGTTTTCGCCAGTTAGAGTAATAATCATGGAATTTTCAATTTACAATTATCAATTTTCATTCAATTTTCAAACTCCACTCTACAATTTTCAAACCTTCATGCTTGCGGTAATTTTTTGGAATATTAAAACGAGCTCGTGTGCTTCTTGCCACAGCTTGCGGAGTTCATCTTGATAATCTGGAACAGCGGTGTTAAGTATCCTTATCCAGTGTTGGGTTTCTTGTGATTCTTTTTTACAAATATGTGCTTTGTTGCGGAAGTCTTTTCTGGAACTAGCACCGTTTGCCTCCATATAATTAGCACCGATACTTGTCGCCGATCTTATTAACTGATTAATGAGTGGTCGCGTTACTTCATCCTTTTGGATGTTTTTGCATAGCTTAATGGCAGTTTCTCCGAAGCAAGCAGTTCGCTCTTCCAGATCAAATTTATGAGGCTTTTGAGTCATTGGTACATTGATTGTAAATTGCAAAATTGAAAATTGAAAATTCTATAGCTTACTTCTTGTAAGATATTCAGTTGGAATTTTATGTTTTTTAAGCCAAAATTAAGCTCGTCACTTCATGTCACAGGTAATTATAGTTTCGAATCGACTTCCAGTAAGCGTCAAAAAAGAAGACGGCAAGCTTGTCTTCTCCCAAAGTATTGGTGGGCTGGCCACTGGACTTTCATCGTACATTGAGGATCGTAAAAACCGCTGGATCGGCTGGCCCGGTATCGCCAGTGACGGATTGAGCGAACGCGAAAAGCGCCGCATCGTGACCCGCTTGGGTCGCAGTAATTGTGTGCCGGTGTTTTTAACACAGAGGCAGATTGATAATTTCTATAGCGGCTTCAGCAATTCGCTGCTCTGGCCACTGTTTCATGGCCTGCCCTTCACCGACCGCAACAAACGCAAGCATCAGGAATATTGGCGGGCGTATCGTAGCGTGAATATGGCTTTCGCGGAAGCCGTAGGAAACATTGCCAGTCAGCGCGATCGGATTTGGGTTCATGATTATCAACTGTTGCTGTTGCCGGAACTGCTACGCGAAGCACTCCCCGGCAGCAATATCGGGTTTTTCCTGCATATCCCCTTTCCATCGGCTAAAGCCTTTCAGCGCCTGCCCGAGCACAAGAAGCTGCTTAGGGGCATTTTGGGAGCCGATCTGGTGGGCTTTCATACGCTGAGCTACGTCGAAGCCTTCTTAGAAAACTGTGAGCAAGCGAAGCTTGGAAATGTTGGCGAGCATCAAATACTGCTAAATGACCGGGTCGTCAGAGCAGCTGAGTTCCCCATGGGCATTGATTATGAAAAGTATGCCTCGGCACAAAAAACTGGAGCAGTTAAGGCCGCGATCAGGCGGTACAAAAAGCGTTACCGCAAGCTGAAAGTCATTGCTGCCGTGGATCGTTTGGATCCGAGCAAAGGTCTAGTGGAGCGTATGCAGGCTTACCGAGAATTGTTGGTTCAAAACCCCCGTCTGCGCGGCAAGGTGGTATTTGCTCTGATTGCCGCGCCCTCACGCACCGACATTCCGGCTTACCAAAGGCTAGCGCAAAAGCTCGATCAGTTGGTTGGGGAGATTAATAAAGAATTCGGTACCAAAAAATGGCAACCGGTTGATTACATGAACACGGCTCAGCCGTTTGAAGAAGTGACGGCGTTGTTTGCGGTAGCTGATGTAGCGTTCATCGCGCCCTTGCGTGATGGTATGAATCTGGCTGCCAAAGAATTCGTGGCCAGCAAGCGCAAGCGTGGCATGCTGATTTTGAGCGAGACTGCTGGTGCCTCCGAGGAGTTACAGGATGCTTTAATCGTCGATCCGCTCCGCATTGACTCTCTGGTGGACGCTCTACAGCAATCGTTGACCATGTCAAGGCGTGAACTTCGTTCCCGACTCAAAAACATGCAGCACTATCTGGCTGGCCATACCGTGCAGCAGTGGGCAAAGACATTTGTCGATACGTTGCAAAAACCGGTTCCGGGCACCAAACCGCTGACTCGGACGCTTAAGGGTGCTTCAAAACACCGATTAGTGGAAGATTACCAGCAAGCCCAGAAGCGCCTATTGCTGCTGGATTACGATGGCAGTTTGGTGCCTTTCCGCGAGAACTATGCCGACGCTAAGCCGTCGAAAAATCTCCTCACTTTGATTGAGGCGCTAAACGAAACAGCAACAGTTGTGCTCATCAGCGGCCGGCAATCTGCTGAGCTGGAACAATGGTTTGGAAAACTCGATATTCAGCTGGTGGCCGAACATGGCGCGATGATTAAAAAAGCCGGCAATAAATCCTGGCAGACGCTGGTTCAGTCAGAAACAAAATGGAAGCGCCAAATCCAGCCCGTTCTTGAAAAGTACGCTGACTTAACTCCGGGGGCTCGCGTGGAATCTAAGTCGCACTCGCTCGTTTGGCACTACCGCTCGTCACCACCTTATTATGCGCAAAAATACGCCGTCACAATTAAACGCGTGCTAAAGCCGATACTGAAGGCGCACGGCGTACAGCTATTTCAAGGTAATAAAATTCTGGAAATAAAAGATCCACTTATTAATAAGGGTGCTGCTGTGCAACGCTGGCTGCGTCAAGATTATGATTTCGTGCTAGCTGTAGGCGATGATTTCACCGACGAGGAATTATTCCAGGCGCTGCCGTATTCAGCGAACAGTATCAAGGTTGGTCGCGGTCGCAGTTTCGCCCGCTTCCGTCTCACGAATTCTCGTGACGTCCAGCAATTGCTGAAGCGGCTAGCTTCTTAGTTTTTGACAATGCGGACACAGGTGGGTGCCGCGGCCGGCAACGCGGGTTTTGATGATAGTGGTGCCGCAGCGTGGGCAGGGCTGGCCTTCGCGGCGAAAGACCCGGGCAAAGGTTAGGTAGCTGCCGCTTTTACCTTCGGCGTTCACATAGTTTTTGTCGGTGGAACCGCCCTTTTCAATGGCCAGCTTTAAGACATAAATCAGTTCGTCGTATAGCTTGTGAAATTGACTTGCTGAAAGATCTTTTACGGAAGTCAACGGGTGAATTTTGGCGCCCCACAGCGATTCGTCAGCATAAATGTTGCCAATGCCGGCAACGACGGTTTGATCGAGTAGTGCGGCTTTGATGTTAGAGTTTTGGCGCCGCAACAAACGTTCACGGAAGGCCTGCCAGGTAAAGTCAGCGCTTAGTGGCTCAGGACCAACTTTCTGGAAAAAATCCAGGTTCACAATTTCGGCAGTCGGCAATAGCCGCATCCAGCCAAATTTACGCTGATCATTAAAAAACAGGCGGCTGCCATCAATAAACGTAATGGTAACGCGCGTGGATTTATCCGGCAACTCCCCAACTAATGAGGCATTTGGGTGCCCCGCCCCGAACCGTAATTCAGACTGCTTGGCCGTGTCATTCCTGGCTTGACCGGGAATCCAGACAGTTTCCTGATGCAACTTTCTAGATCCCCACTTTCGCGAGGATGACATGCTAGGTGAAGCTTTTTCCTTTTTTACAAACACCAGCTGGCCAGTCATTTTTAAATGAATCACCAATGAGTATTTGCTGGATAATTCGATCAGCAGTACTTTGGCGCGGCGCTCGACCGTAATAATCGATGCGCTAATAAGGAACCGCTTTACGTCGCTTTTGGCGTTCGGGAAGGACTTCGGCCAATCAAAATCAATCGCCGCAATCGCCTTGCCCGGTAACAAGCGTGCAAGTCCAATGCGGACCGTCTCAACCTCAGGTAACTCTGGCATACCGTTATTATAGCCGTTTACCGTTTACCGTTTACCGTTTACCATGAAGTGATGGACAGTTTGCATAGCATTCTCGGCAACAAAGACTTTGACGAGCCGCCGGAAATTACCAGTATTAAGAGATACGTGCAGGATGAATTTCAGGCGACGGTATCAGTCATGGTGCGTGAACGTGATATTGTCATTGGCGTCCCCAATGCTGCTCTGGCTAACACGCTGCGTCTGCGCAGCCCAGAGATTAAACGGCGTTGTCAGATTGATAAGCGCTTAACGTTTCGAATCGGCTAGTATCTTCTCAAGATCGGTTTTGAACTGCGGAAAGTTTTCATACAGTAATCCGTGCATGCCCACATCTTCTGCGCCGGTGATATTTCTTTCCAGATCATCGACGAAAACACCTGCTTCAGGTTCAATCTGTAACTGGTTCAGTATGGATTCATACGCTTTCGGATCGGGCTTGGTGATACCTGATTCGTGAGACAGGCAGATGGCGTCGAACAGCGCTATTTCGTCATTGCTGAAGATTGAGTACAGCCAGTTATCGCCAACATTACTCAACATACCGATCTTGTACTTCGGCTTTAGCTTATCTCGAATATACTCCAAAAGCTCATCATTCGCGGCCACGTTTTTGAGGATGTCGTCGAGCTCTTCCGGGCTGATATTGGCCATTCCGGCGATTTCCTGCAGCGAATCCTGATAGCTAATCAGGCCTGAATCTAGCAAGTGACTTAGTTCGGTTGCTCGTCGCATCTTCTGCTGGTCTGAGCCGAAATGTTTACGCTTAAAAGCTATCCAGCCCTCGGTAGCAAGCACGCCGAAGCAATCAAAAATTACCGCCTTGATCATCTTTTTATTATACGATGCGACTGCCGGCTATAGCACAATGTTCTGGGTCAGGTCGTCGAAGTTCGGGACCTGGGCCTCAAAGAGCTGCAGCGTGAGATTGGTGCTGCCACCGTAGGTATGCACACCACCGCAGTTGGTTGACCAGTAACGCTCGATGTCGGTGCCATTTTGCGTAAGCTGGAAAATGTACCGGTCGCCGGTTGGACAGTAGCCTTGTTCGTTCTGCAAGGCGGGATCATTGTTACCCTCGGTGAAGCCGGCTACGGCTAGAGCGTGCAGGAAGTTATCGTAGGCGTTTTCGGTGTTTATGAAGGTGTGCTGGTCGACAACATCACCGTTGTAGCCTTTGAGCGCCTTGTATACGACAGCGTCACGGCCTACGCTGATCTGAATCTGATTATGGTTTTGGGCAGCGTTAATCGGCCCGTCGATAGTTAAGCGAGTAATGGCATCGGTGCTAGCGTAGTCAGGTAGTGACTTGTGTGTGGTCGGTGTTTTAGAGCTGTTGCCACCACCAAACAGCAGCACAATCAAGAGAATGATGAGCCCGATAGTGATTAAAAAGCCAATGAAGTAACGCATATTGCTCGCCAGATATCCTTTCGAGGCTTATACTAACACGATTACGCTTATTTTGCAAGGTATTTTACTTCTGTTCGTGTCATCCCAGCCCCCAGCCTTCGCTGGGGTAAACTCCGGCTGGGATCCAAACCTATAAAGCGTCCTCTACGGTGGACATCCTATTGATTGGATTCCAAATCAATCCCCGACCAAATGTCGAGGACATGGTTTGGAATGACCCGCAATTATAACGATGTACAAAAATGCACATGTTTATGTCTATAATAAATACAGCATGCGCCTCAAATACGAAACCGGCATTCTCACCTTCATCCAGTTTGTAACCTTGAGCTTGCTTGGGATTGTCAACGGCCTGAACTCGATTATCACTACCTGCGTACATCAGAGTACAAGCAACGACTGTGTCAGTAACATGCTCGTTTCCATCATCTTCTTCATACTGACCACTATCTGGTTCGCTCTCATCTGGGTACTAGGTTATCAGGCACAGGAACGCCGCAGCCGGCGCCTGGCGCAATTACTCATTGCTATGGAAGCGTTCATCGCTCTCATTGCCTTCTTCAATGCCAAACATCACAGCGACCTACTCAGCCTGTTCACCAGCCTGCTAGACCTCGTTCTGGCCGTCTGGATCATCGTCCTTGCCGTCCGCCTGATGCGCGCCAAAGGCGGCCGCGTCGTCAGCCGTCAACGCCCCCGCCAGCGCCGCCGTCGACCTACTCAGGACTAAGTTTTTTTTCAGAGCAATAGTAAACCAGTCTGGGTGATTAAGTCCTGTTTTCATTTGCCTGTCTACCGAAGCAGTCTGGTAATTTTCTCCGGCAAGTTCAGCGATCAGCTCCGGTGTATAGAAGTAAAATTGTCTTTCACCAAACTCATCTTTTTTAATCTTTGACGTATAGTTTTTGGCCCATTTTAGAGAAATGTAAAAGATGCCGCCTGGTTTTAATGCTTTATAGACTTTCCTCAAAATTGTTTGGACCTCTGCCTTTTCACTATGCAAAAGGGACGCGAAAGCAAAGACTATATCCAGCTCTTTCGGATAATCGAAATTGAGTGCATCTCCAATCTCAAAATGGCCTTTTGGCACATACTCTTGAGCTATCTTAATAAATGATGGCGCCGGATCAAACCCCAGATACCAGCCTGCTCTTTCGCAAATCTCTTTGGCGTCTCTGCCATCCCCACAGCCAATTTCCACAACTCGCGCATTCTCAGGGTTACCTGCCAGCTGAAAAGCACGCTCTATGTCCTCTACGCGCGCACCAAGCCGACGAAATTTCTTGGCCATCTTCTGGGCGGTCTGATCATATACTTCAACGGTTTGTCGCTGTAAATCCTTCATCCTTCGACGCTTTCTAAGAATATTCGCTTTTTGAAGGCTCCACGCTCCAGAGTCTTTTTGGAGACGGCTCGCGCTAGTTCCTGGTGAGAGATATTCAGCGCATCAGCCAACGCCAAGATGACTTCCTGGAGGTCAGCTAGCTCTTCTATAACCGTCTCCTTTTTAAATTCTTCGTACTCTTCCCCAAGCTTTTTAATCAGCTCGTTTAAATACTCTTCCTTATCCAGGATTCGCGCTCGGACCAGCTTGCCCTCGGCCTCGATAATCTCGGGTATTTTGTCACGAACAAGTTTGTTATGAACCTTTTTGCTCACAATTCGCCCCAGTTGTCGCCGATTGTCACGTCAACATCGAGGCGAACCGGCAATTCATAGACGTTTTCCATGGCGTCTTTGAGCAATTTACCAATATTTTCGGCTACCCCGGCTGGGCATTCGACTAGGATTGAATCGTGAATTTGCAGTAGCATGTTGCAGTCGTTATGCTGCTCTCTTAACACCGCTTCTATTTTGGCCATGGCCAGTTTCATGAGGTCGGCCTCGGTGCCCTGGATCGGCATGTTGATGGCGGCTCGCTCCGCGGCCTGGCGCACCACAAAATTAGAGGAGTGAATATCCGGCATGGGTCGGCGGCGCCCAAAGAGCGTCTCCACATAGCCGTCTTTCTGAGCCTTTTCCCGGATTCGGTCTGTGTAGTCAAACAGTGGCTTGCGAATAGCTTTGTATCTGTTAATAAATGTCGTTGCCTGTTCGTACGTCATACCGGTCGCTGCCGATAGGCCATGCGGACTCATGCCGTAGAGAATGCCGAAATTGATCACTTTGGCAGCTCGACGCATCTGTTTCGACACGTCTTCGACCTCGCGCTCATAGACCTGGGCCGCTGTGGTGGCATGAATGTCGGCGCCGCGGTTGAACATATCAATCAGCTCCTGGTCCTCGGCCAGCACAGCCGCCAGGCGCAATTCAAACTGTGAGTAATCCGCGCTGACCAGTTTCTTGCCTGGGCCGGCTATGAAAGCCGTGCGGATATGGCGGCCTAGATCGGTGCGCGTCGGGATGTTTTGCAGATTCGGATCCGAGCTGTTCAGACGCCCACTCTGAGCATTAGTCAGGCCAAACGTGGTGTGCAGACGCGATTGCTCATCAACCTGCTGCGGCAAAGTATCGATATAGGTATTTTTGAGCTTGGTAACTTCACGGTACTGGGTAATCAGATCAACAATGGGGTGCGTGCCGCGGAGTTTGTCGAGCTCACTGGCGGCTGTGCTGTAGCCGGTTTTGCCCTTTTTGATGCCTTTGGAATCCAGTTTGAGTTTCTCGAACAAAATCTCGGCCAGCTGGGTTGGCGAACCGATGTTGAATTCCTGGTCGGCAAAGCCATAGATTTGTTGCTCGTAATCCGAGATCCTGTCGCCGATCTCGTTGGCAAATTTTTTGAGATACGCCGTGTCGAGCTCAATACCGATATATTCCATGCGGGCCAGCACCGGTATAACTGGCCACTCAATGTCATGGGCCAGCGACTGTAGTTTTGGTAGCGCTTTCATCGCCGCCGTTTGCTGCTTATGTAACGCTTTTAGGGCGGCAATGATTTCTGGTGCCCGAGCAATTACTTCTTGCGCGTCAAGATCCTCAAACGAAGAGCCTTCGTAGCCCAGGTCAGTTTCCGCCAGCTCAGTCAGCGTCTGTTCACGGCGCAAACTGTTCAGCAAAAACGCCCCGACCAAAACGTCGTGTCCTACCTCGCCCAGATCTGTTACGCCTAACTCCAGCAGCAGTTGGAGCGACGATTTAATGTCATAACCGACAAGTGGCCGAACGTCGCGAAAGTTTTTTACAATTTCATCCGTATCAACCTTGGTGAGGTCAAATGTATACACCGGGTCCCCGTCTGGACTGATAATAAGCACTTCGGGGCGCTGGCCATGCTTGCCCGCTGTCCGGCTGTGGATGTACATGACCTCGGAGTTACCGATTTTGACGTCCTTGAGCTTCTCCGCGGTGTCGACGACAACACTTTTCCCTGCCTTAACAGGGCCCGTGCCACTGGTCGCATGATGATTATCGATAGCTACCTGCATAACTTCTGGCAAGTGCCGCGCCAGACTGCGGAATTCCAGTTTTTGCAGTAGTTCAAGCACCTTTTCGGGTTGTACCTTGCTGCCGTCCACCTCTTTTAAGTCGAGCTTGATTGGGGCGTCCGTCCAAATCCGGGCCAGCTCCTTGCTAAGGTACGCGAGGTCTTTGCCGGCTTCCAGTTTTTTGCGGGTTGAGTCTTTGATGAGCGCTAGATTTTCATAGACGTTATCCAGCGTGTCGTACTGCTTGAGCAATTCCAGAGCGCCTTTTTCACCGATGCCCGGCACGCCGGGAATGTTGTCTGACGAATCACCCTTGAGAGATTTCAGATCCAAAAACTGGTCAACCTTAATGCCATACTTGGCTTCGAAGCTAGCTGTCGAATACAGCTCGATGTTACTTAAACCAGTCTTGAGCGCATATACTTTCACGCCCTCATCAACCAGCTGCAACATGTCCAAATCAGAGGTCACGAGCATGGTTTCCAGGCCCTTCCGCTGAGCTTGAAGAGCTAGCGTGCCCATGATGTCGTCCGCTTCGTAGTCATCAAGTTCGTACAATGGCCAGCCAAAGGCTTGCAGCAGCTCGTGCAGTACTGGCACCTGCTCGTAAAAGTCAGGTGGTGCCGGTTTGCGTCCGGCCTTGTACTCGGGATACAGTTCTAGGCGCTTACGAATATTGGTCTTGGGTTTGTCCCAGGCCACTGCCACGTAATCGGGTTTCAGCCGCCGGATAACTTCCAGCGCCATGGTAGCAAAGCCAAAAACACCACCGGTCGGTACGCCGTCCTTTGTGCTGAGATTGGGCATGGCATAGTAGCCGCGGTAAAACACACTTTTGCCGTCAATGATGGCAAATTTCTTCTTGCTTTTCTGCGTCGCCTCACTCATGACTATCAGTATACGCCAAGGAGTCAGCAGGCAAACTGGTTATGAACAAATTTTGTGGCTGGCGGTATTTTGGCCTGGCGACTTCCCCGTCAAGAAGTCACTGGTGTTTTCAGGTGGTGAGCACTCCTTGAAGTCTATATAATGCTTATGTAAATGGACAATGACTTTAAAGGCCTGAACTATTACCGGCTGAGCCCTGACGAAGTGCTCGCGCAACTAAAGTCGCGTCGTGGGGGGTTGAGTGCCAGAGAAGCCGGCGAACGATTCGAACGGCTTGGTCCCAATAGCTTGCACAAGGCCAAGCGCGAGTCATCTCTAACCACCTTGCTCCGACAGTTCAAAAACCTTCTGGTGGTCATGCTGCTCATCAGCGCTGCCCTGTCCATCTACCTGCATGACGGCAAAACCGCCACCATTCTTATTATTATCGCACTCATGAATGCCAGCGTTGGCTTTTTCCAGGAACATAAGGCAGAGACGCTGATGAACAGCCTGGAGCAGCTGCTGGTACCTCAAGCCAAGGTGTTTAGAAACGGCAAGCTAGAAGAAATCGAGTCGTCGGAGCTGGTGCCCGGTGACATCGTGTATGTCGAAGGCGGCGATAGCGTGCCGGCTGACCTGCGAGTACTTGATGAGGCCGAATTAGCCACTAATGACTTTGCGCTTACTGGTGAAAGCAATCCCAGCCGTAAATTCGTGCACGCCATCGAAGGCGATGTGCCACTCGGCAGCCGCCATAACTTGCTCTTTATGGGCACTACGGTAGCTACGGGCAGTGGTCACGCCGTAGTAGTCGCTACCGGCATGCACAGTGAGCTCGGCCGTATTGCCAATTTAAGCCAAACAACCCGTAGCGAAGCCTCTCCTCTGCAAAAAGAGATGAATCACCTGGCCATCAGACTTGCCCAAGGCACGGTTATTTTGGCGCTGGTTCTGGCGGTGATTGCTTATAGAGCTAATCTGGGCTTTCACGCGGCCATACTGTTTGGTATTGGCATCGGCGCCGCCATGATTCCCAATGGGCTGGTGGCCGAAGTTAACATTACACTCGCTCAGACCGCCAACCGTATGGCCAGAGCTAAAGCGCTCGTTAAAAAACTCTCGGCCGTGGAGACACTCGGCGCGACGAATTTCATCCTGACCGATAAAACCGGTACATTAACCAAAAATGAGATGACTGTCGAACGGTTGCTGATTGGCCGGAATCATTACCGGGTCAGCAGTACCGGCTATGAAGCAAATGGCCGTATCGAGACAGAACACGGCAAAGCGTTGGGTAAAAAAACACTGCAGGATCTGGAGCTGTTCTTTGTAACCACCGCTCTAGCCAGCAATGCCAAGGTTGATCCGCCGGATGACGAGCATGCAACTTGGTACGTGGTAGGCGATCCCACGGAGGGTGCTCTGATTACCCTGGCCCGCAAGGCGGGGCTTGATACCGAAGGACTTGAAGCGTCACAAGCGGAAATTAAAGAGTTCCAATTTGATTCAGCCCGCAAGCTGATGAGTTCGGTCCGCCGGCGCGACGATCAGATCATCGTCTACGTCAAGGGCGCACCAGAAAGCCTGCTCGCCCGCAGCACCGACATTTGGGATCACGGTCACATTCGTAAATTGAACCGAGCCGATCGTGATTTCTTTGCCAACTACAATGAACAGCAAGCGCACGAGGCCATGCGCAATCTGGCGTTCGGTTATCGCATTCTGCCCGCCAAGACTGATCTTAAAAAGCTTGAAATGCAGGCTGTTGAGCAAGATTTTACTTTCCTGGGCATGGTAAGCATGCTCGATCCACTGCGCGAGGCGGTACCGGCCGCCATGAAGGCTGCTCGTGACGCGCATGTCAAAGTTTCGATCATCACCGGCGACTTTCCTTCTACCGCCAAAGCTATCGCCAGCAAGGCCGGGCTGGCTGGGTCTGACGTGACAATCATTTTAGGTGAGGAACTGCCCAAGCTGGCCGATAGTCAGATCATGCAGCTGGTAACCCGCGGTGGTTCGGTCTTTTCCCGCGTCGCGCCGGAAGACAAGCTACGAATTGTGGAAATTGCCAAGCGGAATGGACATGTGGTGGCAGTTACTGGAGACGGCATTAATGATGCGCCAGCCCTCAAGCGCGCCGACATCGGTGTAGCCATGGGCAAAACAGGTACGGATGTGGCCAAGGATGCCGCTGACATCGTGCTGTTAGATGACAGTTTCGACACCCTCGTCGGCGCCATCGAGCAGGGTCGTTTAACCTTCCAAAACATCAAGAAAGCCGCCCGCTGCGCGCTCACCGACAATGCCGGCGA
This sequence comes from uncultured Candidatus Saccharibacteria bacterium, assembly GCA_964533425.1. GTDB lineage: Bacteria > Patescibacteriota > Saccharimonadia > Saccharimonadales > UBA4665 > CAZHJG01. The sequence goes on from CAZHJG010000007.1 coordinate 30,913, forward strand.
ACTCATAACCGTGCTGCTCGGCCTGGCGGCTCTATCGCTATTCCACATCCAGCCGGCCATCACCGCCATCCAAATTCTAGCCATTGACGTCGTAGCGCAAATTCTGCCCATCACCGCCCTCGGTTGGGACGCCGCGCAGGGCAAACTAATGCACGAAAAGCCGCGCAATTTGCAGGATCACATCATAAATCTGCGGGCCATTGGTGGCTTCATCGGCTTCGGCGCCCTGGCAGCCGGTCTTGCCTACGCCAATTACCTGCTCTTCTTCGCCCGCCACGACCTTAGCCCGCGCTTTATCGACCCATCTCTGCCTCTCTATCATCAGGCCACGACCCTGACTTATCTGACGCTAGTGCTCTGTCTCTACGTCTACCTGATGTTTGAACGCAGCGACCGCCACGAGCAATTCTTCACCAGCTACCTGTGGAGCAACAAAAAGCTGGTCATCGCTTTCGCGCTATCCTTCTTCCTGATCGCCAACATCATCTACAACCCATGGGTCCAGCCCTACTTCAGCGCCGCCTCTCTCAGCTTCAGCGACTGGCTCACCGCCCTCATCTGCGCCGGCCTGTACACCGCCTTCCGCACCATCCAGCGCCATACCCGCAAACACACCCGTAAAGCCGTCATCAAACTCCACCGCGAAGTCTACGGCTAAGCATAATTTTCCTGTCTCTAAAGCGTCTTGTACAATAGATCTAATGCAAGATAAGAAAGTTTTGGTTTTCGTCGGGATGCCGGGCGCTGGTAAGAGCGTCTGTGTGGAGTATTTGAAGCGCAAAGGGTTGCCCTACGTGTACTTTGGGGGTATTACGCTTGATGAAGTGAAGCGACGCGGCATGGAAGTGAATGCTGCCAGCGAGAAATTTGTACGCGAAGATATTCGGGCCAAGGAAGGCAAAGGCGCGTATGCGGTGCGCATCATCCGCCAGATCGAAGAACTGTTCGACGAAGGTAATGGTTTGGTGGTCGTAGACGGCCTGTACAGCTGGACTGAGTACAAAATCTTCAAAGAAAGTTTTGGCGACAATGCCATCATCATCGCCATCGCCTCCCCGCGCAAATATCGACATCAGCGCCTGGCCAATCGCGCTGATCGTCCTTTAACCGAAGAAGAAGCCGATGCCCGCGACTACGCCGAGATTGAAAATATCGAAAAAGGCGGCCCGATCGCCAACGCCGACTACTTCTTAGCCAACGAAAACTCCGTCGAAGAACTCGAAAAAGACCTCGAAAGGCTCCTGCCGCTCATTGGCATCAAAGTTTAAGCACTCGCTTATTTCTTAAGATCCAAGAACGAAGATCTAAGATCTATTTAATGTAGTCGTGCAGCTTCTTAGCATCGCGATGCTTGCGCAGTTTGGCCAGCGCTTTGGCTTCGATTTGACGGATACGTTCGCGGGTGACGCTGAATTCCTGACCGACTTCTTCTAAAGTATGGCTCTTACCATCTTCGAGACCGAAGCGCAGTTTGAGGATCTTCTGCTCGCGTTCCGTAAGAGCGGCTAGCATGTCTTTTACCTGCTCTTTTAGGAGCTGTCCGGTAGCTGACTCCTCTGGTGACACGGTGTCCTCGTCTTCGATAAAGTCAGCCAATACCGAATCTTCCTCGTCGTCACGAATCGAAGCGTCTAAAGACGAGATGTCCTGCTTAATTTTCATGATGTGCTCGACTTTGTCGACGTCAATCTCCATGGCTTTGGCGATCTCTTCGTTGGTCGGTTCGCGGTTGAGCTCCTGCGTCAGACGGCGCTGGGTGCGCAGCAGCTTGTTGATGGTTTCCACCATGTGTACCGGAATACGAATGGTACGAGCCTGGTCGGCAATGGCACGGGTGATAGCCTGACGGATCCACCAGGTGGCGTAGGTCGAGAATTTAAAGCCCTTGTCGGGGTCGAATTTCTCAACGGCCCGCAAGAGTCCGGTGTTACCTTCCTGAATCAGATCCAACAGATCCAGACCACGGCCAACGTATCGCTTGGCGATCGACACCACCAGACGCATGTTAGCTTCCGCCATCTTGTCCTTAGCGTCTTTATCGCCGGCGACCACACGCTGAGCAAGCGCCAGCTCTTCCTCGGCGCTGAGCAGTGGGATTTTACCGATTTCTCGCAGATACAAGCGCACCGAGTCATCAGCCACGTCATCATCAAGATACACAGCCGTGTTGGTAGCCAGCTCTTCCTCTTCAGTTTCGTCCTCGGCCCACTCGTCCGTGAAATTAGCAACGTCCGGATCGGTCGTGGTTATCTCGATGTTCAGATCGGCGAGTTCGGTGTACAGCGCATCCAGAACTTCGGCATTCTCGGGTGTTTCCGGAATAACGGCGAAGATATCGCGCTGCGCAATATGCCCGTCTTTTTTAGCCTTAGCGACAAGCTCCTGCTTTTTCTGATCAAACGTCAGTTCTTCGGCCGGCTTGATGTTTTTGTTGGTCTTGTTGTTTTTGCTGTTTTTGTTCGCTTTGTTTTCCTTGTTTCCATCACCTTTAGGCTTGGCCATTGGCAGCTCCTTTCACTTGGTTCAATAATGCGTCGTAACGTTTTGCCTGGCCGAGCAGATCCTGAGTCATTGCCGGATCGGCAGTCTCAAGCTCCCCAGCCAATTTTATTTTTTGCGTTTTGACAAATTGTTCCACCAATCTTGCCTGCAACCGAGCGGCTTCGTAATGAAGCTCATTGAGCTCGAGGCCCTGGTAGAGTTCCTCGTATAGTAATGCTTGTATTTTAACATAATCAGCAAGTTTTTGCACCTTTGAAACGTCTTTGCCGTCAAAATCCGGATTTGCTTTTAGAATCTTGAACAGCTCCTTGCCTTCGGTTGTATAAAGCATTTCCTCTGTTACAAGCTCCAGAAATTCACGCAGCGTTTTGCGCATCAGCATTAAACTCAGGAAATTATCTTGTGTCTTTTGATTTTCAACAGCTACTTTGTCCAGTTTCTGGGGTTCAATCTTTACGCGGCGGCGACGAGTTTGTAGATCCGGGCCGGTTGTCTTCTGAAACTTCTGGTCCAGCGCTTCTTTGCTAACGCCAATTGCCTTAGCAATCGCATTCAAGTAATGATCACGCTCTACCGGATCAGCCAGGCCACGAACTACCGGCAAAAGTACATCACTGAATTCTCGCTTGCCCTGCGCAGAAGTGATGTCGAGGAGTTTTTCATAGCGTTCCATCAGCCAGTCCAACGCATACTGATGCTTGCCTATCGCCTGCTGCCATAGTTTGGGGTCTTGCTTGATAAGCTCGTCAGGATCCTTGCCGGCCGGAATATCAATAATGCTCAGTGAAACTTTCACGCGTGAGGCAATGGGTATGGCCCGCTCCGTAGCCGCCACACCGGCTTTATCGGCGTCAAAGCTCAGCCGAATGTCCCCAGTGAAACGACTGAGGGCCTTGAGGTGCGGTTCAGTCAGCGCTGTGCCGGCAGTAGCCACCACCTGCCGGATGCCAGCCTGGTACGAGGCAATAACATCGAGATTGCCTTCTACGAGCACAGCAAACTGGCTCTTACGAATCGATTCTTTGGCTAGGTGCAGACCGTAAACATGCCGGCTTTTGTCATAAAGCACAGTTTGCGGCGTATTAATGTACTTCGGCGCATTAGGCTCGTCATGCAATATGCGAGCTGTGAAGCCGATCACCCGGCCCTGCGGATCCTGCAGCGGAATCATCAGCCGGCCACGAAACATATCCTGCAGGCCGCCCCGGTAACTTTGCGCACTCAGACCCGCCTGTTTGATTTCCGTCTCTGTAAATCCTTTGCTTTTCGCAAAATTTAGGAGCGCCGACCCGTTGTTTGGTGAGTAGCCTAGGCGCCATTCCAACGCCGTTTCTTTACTAAAAGCCCGCTTTTTTAGCACATAGTTAAACGCTGTTTGGCTCTTAGAAAAATGTACCTGGTAAAATTTAGCAGCCAGCTCCAGCAGTTCATACAATCGCTCTTTATTGGGCCCACCGCGACGTGGCGATGAACGATATTGTTCGATATCGATGCCGGCTTTGCGCGCCAGTAACTCCAGCGCTCCCTTAAACTCCAGCCCTTCAACTTCCATGACGAAGCTGAACATATTACCGCCCTTGCCCGAGCTGAAGTCATGCCATATTTGTTTTTCCGGGCTAACCATGAAGCTCGGCGTCTTCTCATTACTGAACGGACTCAGGCCACGCCAATTGCGCCCAGCTCGCTTAAGCTGCACATACTCGCCGATCACATCTTCAATGCTGAGCCGGCTTTTGACCTCATCAACTGCGTCCATGCTTCAAGTATCCCTCACTTTCTTACGAAGTAGCAAGCTTAAGAGTGTTGTCAGACGGGTATGGCTGATTTGGCCTAAATCGGGAGTTTAACCTGCTGTGGCTTCCCTTGTCAGAGAAGCTTATGGTTTAATTAAGAGATGCCTCCTGCTTCATCTGGCGCGCCGGCGCCGCCAAACCCTAGCCAGTCACCGGATTACTCGTTCATTATGAGTCCGCCTGAGGCGCCGAAATCCAACAAGGTGCCAAGCAGTAATTCGCTTTGGAAACGGCTAGTTCTGATTTTTGCCGTCTTAGTGATAGTGCTCATCTTGTTTTCTGTAGTCAAAAACTTCCTCAGCAACAGCCCGAATCAGAGCGCGCTGATCGGCGTGGCTCAAGATCAACAGGTGCTGATCCACCTGACGAGCACCGCTTCGCAGCAACAACAAGGTGGTGAAAACAGTCTGTCGACCGGCACACAAAATCTGGTCGCCACCACAGAGCCCGTCATGGTAACCGCCCAGGGAAGTCTCTTGAACTACATGAAAAACAACGGCATGAAGGTTAAATCAAAGCAGCTAACCCTTAAAATCAGCGGCGCAACCGACTCGCAAATCTCTGCTTCAGTGTCGGCTGGCACCTACGATCCGACTTTCCGGCAAATTATGCAGAATGAACTGGGTACCTACGAACAGGATCTCCGCCACGCCTACTCTCTCACCAAAGGCCCCAAAGGCCGCCAACTACTCAGCAACCAATACAACGGCGCCCAACTCCTCCTCCAGCAACTCACATCACCTGCTAGTTAGATCTTAGATCTCCGTTCTTAGACCTTAGAATAAGAATCCCGACGCCAGTCGGGATGCCATGGTTGCCAGGCTGAAGGCAAACTGATTAAACAGCAGCGGTTCAGTACCCCGAGCGCGGAGGACTTGTTTGAGCCCGTTTAGGGCGAGTCCCGCACAAGCGCGGCTCAAGGTCATTGGCAGGCTTAGTAATATTTTCCGTGTGTCTGGCGAGCTTTGTTACTTTGGCGGGCCAAAGTAAGGGAGAAAGAAAGAGCTGGCGGAGCAAGAGAGTGAGACGTTTGTCCTCCAGAGCTTGGGGTAGGCTGTACGAGACCCTGAAACGATCCCCGATCGGAGTCGAGGACATGGTTCAGGGCTCCGCTGGCGCTCCGGTTCAGGATGACAAGAGGGTGGGAGATTCAGCTGTTTTTAGACACCAACAGATAACTATGCCGAATCAAATCCTGCACCTCCGGCCACTGCAACTGTCCCGTCAAAACCAACGTATTCCAATGCTTCTTATTCAAATGATACCCTGGCATCACCTCATCGTACTTCTCGCGTAACAGCTTGGAAAGCACCGGGTCACACTTCAGACTCAAGCGCACCGGATCCTTGCCTTCACTGATGAGCGCAAACATTTTACTCTTGCTGTCCGGATCCGGGTGGGGACCAACTTTATAGACTGCAACACCTTCGCCAAAGGGATAATCGAGCCAAGAGTTTGGCATACTCAAAATATAGTCTTCAACGGTCTTATGATCCATTATCAGCAATTATAAGCCAATACGAACAGGTAAGCATAAGAACTTATATAATATACTTTACTTTTAAGCATTAATAGTGTACTATTCTAGTAACTCATTTTTCAGAGGTCGTAAGGAGTAAGTATGTATAAAGGCGGTCTGGGAGCAGGAGCTGCCGTAACAACTGGTGCCACCCTGTTATTGCCAAACACGGGTTCTAGCCTGTTGGTCAACATTGCCCTATCTGTCGGCGCAGGCCTGGCAGTCTGGGGTTTTGTGTACACCCGTACACACTAAAGGTAGTTACCGTGAAAAAGCGACAGCCATCAAAGGTGTCGCAAGCAATCAAGCGAGGGTTAGCCTCGCTTTTTGTTTGCGCAATCATCCTGGGTCTACCGCTGCTTTCGTTAAAGCAGTGGCATACCGATGCCGGGCTGATTCGTGGTGGCAATAAGGCGACGGCGTTGCCCACTTTTCAGGAACGAGCTGTCGACAAAAACTCGACCTCGCCACAACTATTCGACGAGCCGCTGATCAGTATTACCTTCGACGATGGCTGGGAAAGCACCTACACCACCGCTGCTCCCCTGCTCATGCGTTATGGCATTCACTCCACACAGTACCTAATTTCCGGTGTTATTAACTATCCTGCTTATCTGAGTCTGGACCAGGTTAAAGCGCTGCACGCCAACGGCCAGGAAATTGCCTGCCACACCGTCAGCCACCCCGACCTTACCACGCTAACCGATGCCAACCTCAACTACCAGCTGAGTGGCTGCCAGCAATACTTTAGCAAGTACTTCGGCAACGTCACCGATTTTGCCGCGCCTTACGGGCACACGAATCCGAAAGTTATTGGTTCCATCAGTCAGTACTTCCAATCGGAGCGTAACAGCAATGGCGACATCACCAATGGCATCTCTGACGCCGACGTTAACCTGCCCAGCAGTTTTGACCCCCACAATATCATTGGTGCCGCTATTCGCGATAACACCACTGTCGACCAAATCAAGCAGGCCGTCAACTACACGATTGCTCATAAGGGCTGGCTGGTACTGGTATATCACCAGGCTGGTGATGATGGTTCGAAGTTCAGCCTCAACAGCCAGAAGCTCGCGGAGCAGTTCGCCTACCTCAGCAGCACGCCCGTCCGGATCGCGACCGTCAATCAGGTAATCTCCGCCCTGCCGGCTACGGGGGCCCACTAATGGCTGCTGCCAAGCGCGTCCGCAAGACCAAGAAAGCCAAGCTGGCGCTGCTGATTGCCGCCCACAACGAAGAGCTGGTGATTGAGCAAACTATCCGCTCTGCCATCGCCGCTGGACTAGCCGCTAAGTATATCTATGTTGTCGACGATAACTCCTCCGATGCCACCAGCAAGCTGGCCAAAGCCATCCTGGGACCCAAGAATGTTTGTCGGGTTCAGCGCAGCGGCAAGGGCCTGGCAATCGTCAAAGCCACGAAGAAGTTCAAGCTCGTGGAGCGCTACGAATGGGTTCATTTGGCCGACGCCGACGGCGGTTTCTCGCAGGATTATTTTAAAGTCTTCCGCAAGTCTCTCAACCCCCGCTACGCGGCTGCCACCGGCTACATTAAAAGTCTGCCCGGCTATAGCGT